>CAZVHF010000092.1:0-9414 GCA_964627105.1 uncultured Chitinophaga sp. | reverse complement strand
ATAAGCAAAAGTGTAGAAAGGTTTTTCATAGTGTTCTTTTTAGCAAAAGTATGGTATTGGCGAATTGAAATTCATCCCACAATTGAGTGATATTTAGGGGCTGCTGAAAAGCCAGCCCGCGCATCGCCAGATTGTGTATCTGCTCCGGTTCCCATTTAAGGAAAGCTCACCCAATTGCCTTCGCGTGTTTTCCGGCCTTGAACATCGGTTCCAACAATGCGGTAAGAGCCTTTATCGGGATTGTTAAGGGTGATGGTTGATTTCACTGCGTCCTCGGTTTTAATTACCGTAATATCTGCAGCGCCTTCAGCCAAAAATTCGAGCGATACGGTTTTAATGTCTGGATTACCACCAGGCCAGCTAAAGATTACCGACCCTTCCTCGCTACGAATTAGCAAGGGAATGGCCTCGCGCGAGTCGTTAAAGCGTATTCCTGTGGGCAGGCTACGCACGCTCTCGATTCCGCTTGAGTTAAGCGCGCTAACACAATAGAAAACACTGTCGCCATTCAGCTGTGGAGAATCGCTAAATTGATTGGTGTTTAAAATCACTTCTTTGTTCACCTTTACATATGTTCCACGCTTATTTTCGCTTCGATAAACATTAAAGCCCGCGCCTCCTTTCAGTTCGCCACCATTGGCTGTCCAAATAATCGAAACCGTGCGGCTGTCGACTTTATGCAGGAACGGAGCCGGCAGTGCGTTGGGTCGATTATCGTCGGGGATGCGTAAAGTAACAAAATCTGAATAGGCGCTTTCGGAATACCCTTTGCCCTGCCCTACAACTGCGTAATGATATGTATTTCCGGGTAAAACGGCGATAGAACTATCTACCCAAGTATAATGCGATACACCCTTTTTATAAAATATTAGCTGCGACACCAATTCGGCTTTTCCGCCAATAGCATTGGTGCGATAAACCTTATAGCCACGAGCCGAAGAGTCGGCAATATTCCAGCTTATTTCCGGATGTTTCCCATTCCATTTTGCTTCGGGGGTAAGTGGCGGAAATACATCGGGGCGTGCATGACTTACCGCTGGTACTACGGGTGTATTGAACCGAGGAGCCTTGATATCGCAAATAATCAGCCGATAATATACAGGCTCCATCGGGCTAACCGGATCATCGCTATAAAGCGTATCGGCATTACTCAAGGTTACAATATTTTCGAAATCGCGGTTGCTGTAGTTGCTGCGCTGCAGAATCATAGACTTTACACGCTCGGCATAATCCACTTTCCAGCGAATTTCCATCCGACTCGTTTTCGGATTTTCTTCGGCGGTGAATTTAAGTAGAATGGGCATGGTAGAATTGTCGAGATTATCGGCGAGCATAGGCAAAGAAGCCTCGGATGAGTTGGCATAAAAATCAAACGCCTTTATGGAATACTGATAATAGGAAAGCTTTGGAAGGGTGGTGTCGCGCGATACAACAAACACTGTATCGCCTTTTCCGCCCGTGGTTCTGCTCTGCGCCGATTCAACAAGTTTGTAGGCAATGTCCTCATGACTCTTGCGGTATAATCTGGCAAATACAATTGGTGTCCCGGGCTTTATACGCCAGGTTGTTTGAATGCGTCCCGATGAGCTTTTATAACTGTGCGGACTAAGGGTTTCCGCAGGAAAGCTGGTGTTTTTATCCCATTCTACCGGAATTGAAGCCCCGTCCATGGTTGCCGTATAAACATCATTTTCCTTCCCTTTTTCGTGCAAAAACGCCAAACCGAACGCCAGTTTGGTTGTAAGATAGTAGGCCCCCGGTAGTCGCGAAGTAGATTGAACGCTGGCCAATGAATCGGTAATTTGCTTTAATTCTTGGATATTGAATTGTGCATATTCTGGAAACTGCTCGGTGGTTTTTTCGAGTGCCTTCCGAAAACCTTTTACATCGCGTCGCGGCTGGAGCTTGGCAATGGTTTTTCCCTGCAGCTTTAATTCAATTTGACTGAAGCTTAGAGGACCGTCGTAATGTAAAACAATGCCTTTGGGCGATTTCCCACAGGTGATTTTCTGTGCCATGGAGCACAATCCAAGGACGAAAAAAATTAAAAATAAGGATGCTCTCTTTTTCATGGGTATTAATCACATAAATCATCAGGTAATACGCGTACATCACCGGTTTTCTTTTCGGCACCGCATGGCTCCCACAATACGGCTAATTCCGGTGAATTATTGCCGCTGCCTAACAAGACCTCCCCTCCAACGGTAACCTCAAGTCCATCAGGCAATAAGCACCCACTAATACCCAGTGTTAAAGAAGCGCAGCCTTTAATCGTTGCATTACCTGTGCTGAAATTAACCTCACCAGACACATCAAAAATTCCGGCCACACCGAGACAGAATGGGCAGCCCATTACGCTGATTCCTACGTAGGCAGACGCTATTGCACCGGCCTCGATTCGCATAAGTTTTTGTTCGCCGAAATGGAAAAGCATGGTTACGTCCATCCCCATTTCTACACCAATGCTTACATTAACTACCACCAATGGAATGGTGGTAGACCAATTAGCCAATGAAGGGGCAAAGTTAAAGTTCAGGAAAATGCCTCTGATGCCTTCATCTTTCAATTCCTGGGGAATTTCTTTTACCGACATGAAAGCCTGATGGCGGTCTAATACATGCTGGGGGAGGTCGGTACAGTAGCCCGTTAATAAGCCAAAATTTAAATTGGCAAAAGCGCCCATAGCAGGAATTGATACTTTACCTGTAGCGTCGAAATAAAACCCATTCCCGCCGAACATAATTTCGAATAAGCCCTCCTCGAGCGTAGCTGCTCCAAACTGAATAGGTACCGTAACGCTTAAAGAACCTATAAATGATGACGTATTCCAATCGTAAACAATAGTTAAACCGCCCAAAGGCGTGTTCACCTCAGCAATATCTAATTCGCTGTCTTTTTCATTATCGGCCTCAACAGCTCCAGAAACAATGTAATCTATGCGATTATCTTCCAAGCCACCCGATGCAATTAAATCTGCTGTATAGCGTAAATAATCCCAGCTGCCGTTTTTCACTTGCTGCAAACCCTGGATTACTTTCAAATGTGTTTCTCCATCGCCCGCTAAAGGAATCTTCTGGTTAGTGCCAGAAATCAGCGGAATGCTAATCTCTGTAAGCAGGGCATTATTTTGCCATGTATGATTTAGAAACCCTACCAATTCGATTCGTGCACTATCGTCGGGACTGTCGTTTTCAAAGTGTAGCGAACCGTACGAAGTAAATTTATTGCCCTCAAATACATAGCCAGTTTCCGGATTACGATAGGCGTTAAAATATACTTTGCCCTTACTTTCGACATACAAAGTAAATGATTTGATGCGCCTTTCGTTCGGTTTCAGATAATTCAAAAGGAGCGTTGTGCTAACCGAACCGGGAATGAGCATGTCGATTGTGCAGGCTATGTCTAAACCATCGCTCAAATTGATGATGTTGTTTACCTTTACTTTGCTCACATTGTGAAAACTATACTCTTTGTCCTGCATCGGCTGAACCAGCAGGTTGCCATCGCTGAATACCGTAAAAGCACCAATATCTATTGAATCGGATGGATTAAAGCCCTTTAGCCCCTTGAGGTAACAGGAAGGATTGCCGCTTACCTTATTGTATAAATCGAATCGCCAGTGCGGCTTAAGATCGCCCGAACAAGCCGGATCTAAATAAAAATAGGCGTTGTTATTATCGTATTGATTCAAAACAATGGACCCATCGCCAAGACTTAGGTTTTGCTTGTCGACCTTCTCGGCAACAAGGAGCAGCTCATTGGGTCGCAAAATCAAATCTTTAACGGGCAAATTTGCCATTTGCGTTTTAATCGTAGCCTCAGGAATAATGATACCCCCCATGGGTATGCTGAAAGACCATGGGGCATTCGATTGAATGGGCCAGGTTTCGAGCTTAAAATTCAGATTTTGGCCTGTCTGCGGGATTATAATTCCTTGAGCATGCACGCTAATGTTTCCGGCATCAATACGTATGCTGTCTGAGAGTGGAATCTCGGGCAATAAAGTGGTTTTTACAATAAACGTATCGTTGCGTAACTTCGAATGTGTACTGTCGGCCGTAGCATTGAACCCGTGCACCGAAAAGGCAATAGTCTTCGATTTATCTAAACCATCGAGATCCATCAAATAATATTCGCGTTCTGTAACGCTTTGCGGATTCGACACAAAGGCATTCACGCGGGGCTGACCAACAGACTCGCCCAAATAAAATGCACCATTGTAATCGAACGAGAACCGGAACGACTCTAAATCGGTCTTTACTTTCCCGGTAACCGCTCCCTCTCGATTAGCCTGTTTGTTTATTTTAATCTTTGGTGCATCGAAACTAATTAGCGGAGATGTTTTAATCCCCTTTAAATCGGCATAGAACGAATCTTTCAAGCGTATGCGTATTTGCCCGTCGATAGTGTTGAATGACGATTGCTCTGGCTCGTACATATTCTGACCCTGCCCATTTTGCTGCCCCGATGCAACTACGGTAAGCCCATTAAAACGGAGGCGTTGCAGGCTATCTACAAAGGCAAAGTTGACATTGTCGGGAACTCTTACCAGTGCACCGCTAATGCGGTATTTACCGTTACCTAAGTCCTGGAGTGCTTGCAGCTCAACGGGAAAGCCCCAGATTTTATTGATTGCTCCGCCCGCAAAGCGGTTGAGTGTAAAGTTAAAATTGTTTTGGTTCGCAGACGGGTTAGAAATGTTACGCTCGGTGCCAATATAGGTTATGTCGGGATGATTTGCCGTACAATACAATAAAAGCGGTGTCATGGGTAATCCGCTGAGCGTATAATTGCCCGATGCATCGCTGAACGTTTCGGTTAGCACTGCCCCGTAAGCATTGGTTGAGCACTGAAAATAAATGCGCGCATTGGGCACCGGCAAACCGCTTTGCGCATCGGTAACCTTACCACTAATGGTCATACCAGGCTGGGTTACATAATCGAGCGTAATATACCGTTTCGAAACAGGAAGGTACCTATACTCCTCAATTGGCACACGGTTACCGTCTTTTATATATACCCTGAAATAGGCATCTGGTGTAGGGAATTTAAAATATGCTATGCCATTTGAGTTGGTTGTTTTAAGGTGTTCTCCGATTTCAACTCGAGCCCCCTGCGCTGGCCCCGGAGTGGGTTGGCTATGTTTCACCGAAACTTTAATTCGATGAAGTTTTTCAAGCACCACGAAGGTTCCGATGTTAAGCGTCGTATTTTGCTCCGGAATATCCACATAAAATGTATCAGCAAAATATTGTTCAGAAAGTGGCTGGATAATTACGCGCGTATTAGGCCCCAGCGCAGGCGCCTTCAAAGAGAATTTCGAATAGGATGCACCACCTCGTGCAACATTTACAGCCGGTGGATTTGCAGTTGAGCCTTGGCCTGCAGATGAACTATACGAGAGGCCTGAGAATATACCCGAACTTACCGTAAACGGATTGAATGACATCTCTTCTTCCGGAACACTTCTACGCAATGGACTTCCGTAACCATTTGCACCAAGCATATTGGCTCCAACATTTTGCGTAATGGCGTAAGCACCATCTTCGATTCGAACCAGCGCCGAAACCGGATTGCCTTCCTCGTCGCGCACAAAGCCAAACACCGATGTACCGCCTTCCATCAAAAGCTCATTCGTAAAGTAACGTTGCCCTTTAAGCAGCGGGGGAATCGTTCCCGAGTTAGGGTGCCAAAAAGTTTTATATCCTTCTTTAGCAATGGCCAAACGGCGATTTGCCAAGATCAGACCATTCTCTGTTTTTTCAACTTCGAGATTTGTAAAGCGGTAATAACCATTTGTGTCTGTCTTTTCGACACGCGTATTAAATGCTATTCCTTGGTTGGTTATATCTCCTTCATACGAAAATAAGTATAGATCAACATCGGGAAGGCCTTTGTTCTGAAGATTGGTTTGTGTCATCACCCGCACGAGAATTTCGGGGCTCAGTGGCTCAAGTTTAAGAATGCGATTCAACACCTCGGGTCTAAAATTGAAACTATGCGTGGCAATGCCCATATACTGGGGCAAGCCGGCATTTTTTGTGATTGATCCCCACGTGTTTTTGTAGTTGTACAAACCGGTAAGAGGCAGCTCGGCCTTGAAGTAATGCGTGCCCTTGGGAATCATTCGCTTAAACGTTAAGCGGCCCGAACCATTTGTATATTCGAACGAACGCAAGTGCAGTTGATTGTTGGGCTTGAACGGGCTATTCTGTTGCTCAAAATAGGGTGTGCTGCTTTCGATACTGAAAAATCCCTCCGGATTCAAATCCATTCCTTCACGGCGTGGAAAATTATCTGCCTGACTTTGAACAAAAGTGCCTGTTCGGCCCTGCATGAGTTTTACATTGGAAATCCCCGCACCTGGCTTAATATATAATATGCTCGAGTCTTTTAAATCGCCTCCTGCCCTTACATCGTAGTCAATGTCAAACGAGTTTACATACGTACTCACAGTGGGCAAGGTTAGATTTTCGCCCGGTTGGGCAAAAATGAGGATGTCGGGGCTCGTATAAAGCGGATCCATTACTTTAATACGAAGCACTTTAAAAACATATTCCGCGGTAAACGCGGTACATTCCGATAGCTTATCGTCGTTGGGTATCGTCGTTAAATCGGGCATCGAAGGGCCACCCGGACCTTGCTGCATATCGAGTTGCAAATTTTGTCCCGAACTTTGATTGCCCAAACCGTTTAGCCCATTAATTAGCGTGTTGTTTCCGCCCCAACCTTGGTTGCCTTGCAGCATGCTATTGGCCTGAAAACCCAAAAAAGTGTTCGCCGGATTGCCAACGATTTGTTCAGGGTTAAACTGTCCCATATCAATAGCAGGTATATCAACAATTTGCGTTTTAAGAAGCTTTGTTTTGAAGAGATTTTCCTCACGCTCCAGCAATCCGGTATTTTCAATAAGATCAAAATCAAACGTGAAATTTCCGTTTTCATCGGTAACAGCACTCCCTAAAAACTCCGATCGAAGATACTCACCATCTTGTGAACCTGGCAATTCTGCGCCAAGACCCAGTGGATAACTCTCTGGCAACTGTGGATCTAATCCTTGTTGAGTTCTGAAATTCTGACAGGAACGGTCGTAGAAAAGCTGGTACATTGGAATGGTCTGGAAAAACTCGACCGTATTGTCGGACCAGGTCTTCTTTACCGCAACATATTCCAAGAAAATAGCCAATTCGGTATTGCGCAACGGATCTGACCCATTATTCGAAAGGGTATTTTCGTAGAGGTATTTTTTATTGGGATCTATTTTGATGGTCGAGCGGCCCGCTGTGTTGTCGGATACTAAGACCTGGCTGAAGTTGATCACATTGTCGTTGGTTTGCGGAACTGTCGAATTGGTTCTATTTCCCGACATCCTAAGCGCCGGAGCTTCTGCCAACTCGAGCGCATTCATGGGCGTAGCGCCAACCGAAATTGTAGGTGTGTATGTTGGATTTGGCGGGCCATTGGGAAAATTCTGGTTTTGGTAGTCCTCGAAATACCGGTACATAATCCGTCCACTCAGTGAGGTGTTGTTCAAATTAAACGTATCTATGCTCGAGGGTCCGTTTTCATTATCCTCTACAATTGCAGGTCCTCCCACGGGTAAAAAGTCGAAGGTGCAAACTTCGCTGCGCCCCTGATTGCCTATTTTAAGTTTTCCGGTTTGCTCACGTGCCACAACACACCAGGCATATTTAGCTCCATATTGAAGCGGCAAATCCGACACCTTGTATTGATAGCCCGTGCTTTGAATGTTTGCGATTTTTATTGGATTTCCCACATTCGACGAAATGGCCAGCCACATGGCATCATCCGGTATCTGACCTTCGCTCAGTTTCAGCAAATACAAATCGTATATAAAATTCGTTCCCGGCGAAAAAACCCCTGTCCATGAAAAAGCCGGAAGCGGCAACGGTACCGTACTGTGGCACGTTGGCACCAGCAGAATGGGTGGCACGGGATAAGAGATGCTCACAATTGCACACCCAGCGCCTTCGGGCGAAAGAGGCTCGTTGGTTGCATAATCATAGGCTGCCACACAAATGCGGTAGGTGCCTTCGGGAATCATACCTGATGCGGCAATAGACAATTGCTGCTGCTCCGAAATGTTGTTCTCGGTATTGTTGATGTCGAGAAAATTACGCGATGGCGAGGAGGCCGTAACAGTATACACCTGATTGGGCGCCAATACAATAGGATTTGCCGGCGTATAGGTGTTTAATGTGCGCACAAACAATCCGTTGTCGAGCCCCTCAATGCTTCCCAGAAGCTTTACCTGTAGGGTATTGTTGGTTGTATTGGTTAGGGTAAGTACATTTTGTCCAACAAACTGGGTGTAGTCGTTAAAATATTGGCTGTAGGGAGAGGGTATAATCAATGAAACATTCACACTGTTCTGCGCTTTAACCAGCGTCGAAATCAACAAAAGAAATATCAGTTTTTTCATTTACTGAAGGTGTAGGAAATACTTAAATTCACATAGAGTTCTTTGAACGACGCACCTGCTGCATCATTCAAACTTGCATTATTTATATACTGTAGATTAAGTGATGCAGTAGGCCATTTTTTAGGCTGGGCGGCAAAACTTAAGGTATGGGTTTGAGTGCTCCCATTGCCAACACCATTGAAGGTGTTCGAAAAATATCCGTATCCGTAATTGGCCTGTATAATTCCTTTGGCAAAGCTGCGTGAAAGCTGCGCGCTGGTACCAAGCGACTGTATATCGCCGGCTTGTGTTCCCGAAACGATTCGGGTGGGTACAATGGCTCCGCTGAAATTGCTTTTTAGATGCGTTAAAGTGTAATTGAGTGAGGTATTGTAGCTCGTAATATCGGCCGATGCGCCCAGCGAAGCACCCAAATTGCTCATGGCATTGTAGCCCAGCACCAGGTTGAAGTTGTGCGAAAACTTTTTTCCTTTAGCTGTGTAACGAGGCACAATACTAATAGCATTATTTACCTGGTTGATGCGGGTGCTGTCGGTAAGCGTTTTAGGAAGTGGGCTCTGCGTTAACCCGTAGTTCGAATAGTTGAACGATGCGCCCCAGTTAGGCGATGGATTGAAATTGCCCGCCAGCGAACTGATGTTTCGGGTCGAGGTGCGCAAGCGGAGACCCTGGAGGTTGTCGCGTTGCTGGCCAAAATTACCATTCAGCGTTAGTCGGCTTTTAAATAAATTCAAGGTGAGCCCCGCCGCATACTGCTCGATATCGGTTTGGAAGAAATACGCCCCCAATGTCGTGTACTCATGCTCTATGCGTTTGTACGTAAATGAGGGCGAAGCATATTTATGCAAGTACCGGATGCTGCTTTCGCCTGCAATACGCACATTGGTGCTGAAACGCGGAAGCAGAATGCGCTCAGCCCAATCGCGGAGTTTTTCGTCGGCTATAAAAACCGTATCGGCATTCAAATCGCG
>CAZVHF010000091.1:6676-9422 GCA_964627105.1 uncultured Chitinophaga sp. | reverse complement strand
GGCTCGGGTGCTACGCCTGCAACAGCCAATTCAGTTGGGCCGCATACGGTTTCGTGGAGCACGGCGGGAAATAAAAACGTAACCTTATCGGTTTCGCAAAGTGGATGTACATCAACAGTTGAAGCGCAACAAATTATCGTAAACGCTCAACCGGTTGCATCTTTCAGTTTAGTTTCAAATGCATGTGCCGATGAGGTTGTAAGTTTGAACTACACCGGTACTTTGGGTGCGGCTGCCAGCTACACATGGTCCTACCCGGGAGCCGATTATGTTTCGGGTTCGGGTTCTTCAGTAGAAATTACTTACGCAACAGGCGGAAACTATTCGGTTTCGCTCGAAGTGGAAGAAAATGGATGCAGCTCGACTCTTGCTTCGAACGCAATCAGCATCCAAGAACCACTGGCCTTTACACTTGTATCGGATGCAACTGCTTTAGTGAATAATGCAGTAAGCGTTTCATACTCGGGTGTTCAACTTCCGGGGGCGATTTATACCTGGAATTTTGCTGGCGGAACTGTCCTTTCGGGTTCAGGTGCCGGTCCATACTTGGTTAGCTGGTCGAGTGCAGGAATGAAAACGATTTCATGCACCGTAAGCGGATTGATTTGCGGAGATGCATCAGCAAGCACGCAAACCGAAGTATTGAACACACCTGTAATTTCATTTACCATGCCCGCCAATGCGTGTGCAGGCGAACAAGTTGCTGTGAGTTTTACCGGAACGCTTCTTCCTGGAGCAGTTGTTTCATGGAATTTTGATGGTGCTACCATTGTGTCAGGTTCAGGAGTTGGTCCGTATACACTAAGCTGGAATTCGGCTGGAACGCGCACCGTAAGCGTAAGTGTAACACAAATGGGCACAACTGCAGTTGAAAGCAATACAATTGAAATTTTTGCAATTCCAACCGCCAATTTTACCTTGCCTACGTCAATTTGCGCAGGCGAAAGCGCTTCAGTGAATTTTTCGGGCACTCCGAATCCAGCAACTGTGCTTAATTGGGATTTTGATGGTGGAGTAAATGCAGGAATCGATGCAGCGAACAATTCGGTGACATACAATAATGCCGGAGCTTACACAATTTCACTTCAGGTAAGTGAAAACGGATGTACATCGGCTGCGGTTGCACAATCGTTAGAAGTGCGTGCGCTGCCTGCAGGCTCAATTTCGGCCGATGCATTTGCATGCGTTGGCGAAACGATTTCGGCTGAATGGACAGGTATTGCTTCATCTTCGGCAAGCTATTCATGGGATTTCGACGGAGCAAACATTCTTTCAGGAAGTGCAGAAGGCCCATTTGAACTACAATGGAACAATGCGGCAAATGCTGCGATCATGGTCGAGGTAAACGACATGGGATGCACTGCATCTTTCAGCTTGCCTATTGAGATTCGAAGCATGCCGGTGGCCTCGTTCAGTGTGCTGAATGCCGGCTGCACAGGACAAAATGTCGAAGTGCAATTCAACGGTTCGTCTGCGGCAAACGCAGTTCCGACATGGAATTTCGATGGTGCAACTGTAGAGTCGGGATCTGGTTTTGGGCCCTATTCATTGAATTATGCGAGCGCAGGTAACTACGCAATCGAGCTGAGCATCAATCAAAACGGATGTATTTCGGTATTTAGTCAAACAGGTATCCAACAAAATGAAACTCCTGTTGCTACACTCCTTCTTCCCGATACCGCTTATGCAGGAATGGCCGTTGATGTTGAATTTACAGGAACGGCTTCTATTTCGAGTAGCTTCGAATGGACATACACCGGGGCATCCCTCAATTCAGGCTCGGGCAATGGTCCGATGGAAATGCAATGGAATGCACCAGGTACCTATAGCGTTGAGCTGAGTGTTTCGAATGGAGCATGTACCGATAATGTAACTGAGCAAATTGTAATTGTTCCCTTCCCCGGACCATCGTTCGCATTCGATAACGATACGGCTTGTGTTGCAACGCCGGTTGTGATAAGCTTTAATGGAACTGCAGGTTCGAATGCAACCTATTTCTGGGATTTTGATGGTGCAACGGTACAATCGGGAACTGGGGCAGGTCCTTACCAGGTAGTGTGGAATACAGCCGGTGTGCATACGGCTTCGCTTTACATGCTGGTTGATGGTGTTCAGACTCCGGTTTTTGAAAATGAAATTCTGATGCTCGATATACCACAGGCATCGTTCAATTTGCCTGAAACGGTGTGTGCTGGCGAACAGATTACAGTGAATTATACCGGAACAACCGGCATCAACGCACAATTTCAGTGGGAATTTAATGGTGCAACTTTGGTAACTGGAGCATCCAGCGGTTCGGTGAATGTAGTTTGGGACACAGTTGGTACCCATGCTGTTAGTTTGAGCATAGCCGATGCCATGTGCATCTCAGTGCCTGCAATCGATGCAATCGAAGTGTTATCGGCTCCAATTTTAGCATTTCAACTCGATTCGATGGCTTGTTTACATGCCGAAACAGAAGTTACGTTCACTGGTTCTGCAGGTCCTTCGGCTTCGTTTACATGGGATTTTGATGGTGCTGACATTGTTTCAGGAAGTGCTTCGGGACCATACGTGCTTCGTTGGAATACACCGGGAGTTCATACCGTTGCAGTTGAAGCTACCCAGAGTGGATGCGCTGCATTGCCAGCTAATGAAAGTATTGAGGTGCGCAATTTGCCGCTCGCTGATGCCGGAATTGATCAAACCATTTGTTCGGCTGACAGTGCGCAGTTACAAGCTGTTTCAGTAGTTGGTAATTCGTATG
>CAZVHF010000091.1:0-6576 GCA_964627105.1 uncultured Chitinophaga sp. | reverse complement strand
GGCGACCGCGAACAATTGGGAATTCAATTCGCTATTCCGGGAGTTCAGGTTGTTTCCCTTGTGGTTAGCGATCAGGGATGCAGTTCGTCTGCATTTATCGATTCGGTTGAAGTTTTCGCCAATCCGCTTGCTTCCTTTAGCGCAGAACAAACCGGAGGATGTTACCCATTCAATGCGTCGTTTGAGGCGGTAGATTCACTTGGAATACATACCGATTACAAGTGGGTTTTTGGTGATGGCGGAACGGGCAGCGGCATTGCGCCAAACCATTTGTATACCGAGTCGGGCTTTATGACCGTGAGCTTAACCGTAACAGATGTAAATGGCTGTGTTGGAACAAGCACACAAACTGATTTTATTCAAGTATACGAGCGTCCAATTGCGGGATTCAGGGTAAATCCTTCAACCGATTACATCATAGGCGAGGACGAGTTAAGTCTAAGCAATCTATCGCAGGATGCACGTTTTAGCTATTACATTATCGATGGCGATACCATTTTGGGGGCCACCAGCACATATGATTTAACAGAACCCGGAACGTATAATATTACACAGGTAGTAATTAATGCTCAAGGTTGTACCGATGAGATGACAAAAACCGTTACCGCGAGATTTGGATCTGAGTTTTATATTCCTTTAGCTTTTACGCCCGATAACGATGGTAAGAATGATGTTTTTAAAGTTGTCGGAGAGGAAATTAAAAGTTATTTTATCGAAATTTACGATCGCTGGGGAGCACCAATTTTTACATCTTCAAATATGGAAGAGGGTTGGGATGGTATAATTAGCAAAAGTCAAGTGCCTGCACCAAGCGGAGTTTATGTGTTCAAGCTCGAATTGCGCGATTATAAAAACCGTCCTATACAGGAAAGTGGCAGCATAACGCTGTTACGCTAATTTTTCTGGCTTTTGAAGTGACTTTTACTTTTGCGCATTGCAATTGATAAAGTAGGTATACTCTTAATTTTCGAGCCTAAAAAAAATCCCAGGCTTAATTGTACATCTCTAGTGCATCGCAATATTGTGCACGTTTTATGGCTGTACTTGAATTTTCATACAAATCAAGATGGTGCAATTTGAGCGAAGTATATAATTAGGCAGCAGCATTGAATTCAAAATATAATTGACAGCCAAGAAGAATCGTTAGTGGAATTTATCCGTTTTAAACGTTTATAAACGTTTGTTTACGATTAGTGGTGTGCTTATTCGTAGCTTCGCCCTTAGGGTAGGGGGGATAGGATTCCTACAAAACAGATCAATTCTAGTCAACAAATACTTTTGAACAATCACAAGACCAAGCCTGAGATTAAATCCATATTAATTATAGTTTTAGTCCAGTTTGTATGCGTAATCAAATAGATATGCAATTATACAAGCCATGTTAAGTCTCAACTAACGAAGGCTACTTCAATACGCGTTACTAATCTGTTTATTGCGATGTTGTTCAATCGGCAGCTACAATCCGGTTTGCTTTCTCATTTCTGCTTCCTCAATATAGCCCGATTGCTTCCAAACCAGCATACCATCCTTGTACAATTCGAGATACGGAATACCTTTAATTCCTTTCGCTGCAAGTAAACCCGCATTTTGATCTGCATCAATTTTTATCAAGGCAAGCATATCTTTTTTCTCATCTGCGAGCTTCGTTATCCAGGGGAGCATTTTTTTACAAGGCGCACACCAAGTTGCGTTGAAATCAACCAAAACATATCCTTTTTGAGCTATAGCCTTCGAATAATCCTCCATAGTCATGCCCCCTGCAAGCTTCCCCGCAGTTTTACCCTCAGACCGCCATTTTACCAGTCCACCCTCCATGTTGTAAACCTCCTTAAATCCCATTCCATTCATTTTATTTGCAGCACTGCCGCTTCTGCCGCCAGAAAGACAATACACCAATACTGGCTTATCTTTATCTAGTTTTGAAATTTCGCTATCAAATTCAGCACTGTTGTAGTTAATGTTTACCGAACCCGAAATGCCCCCATCGGCATATTCTTCGGGCGATCGTACATCGATAAGTTGAATGTTGGCTAGTTTCAATTTTTGCTCGAATTCACTCGGACTTATTGTTTTATTTATTGTGCCTTCTTTTTGAGCCACACCTTGGCACGATGCAAAAAATAAGGCTATACAAACCGAAAAAAATGCGTTTAGTTTCATGATGAAGTCAATACAATTATTGGTGCTGCAAGATAATTTGTTTTAGCGATTCGGCAGAAACCACTCCCGACTGCCGCCATATTATTTGACCTTTCTTGAAAATTATCAATGTAGGCACGCTTTGTACACCATATGCTGCAGCAGCCTGCTGATTACGATCGACATCCACTTTGAGGATTGAAGCTTTATCACCAACCTGATGTTTCAAATCAGTTAAAATAGGAGCCATCATTTTACACGGACCGCACCATTCGGCCGAGAAGTCGACCAAAACCGGCTTTTCGCCTTTAATCAAATCCGAAAATTTTTCCGATGCCATAGCTGTAGATTTTGAGTCGCACAAAGTAAATGTCTTTAAGCAAAATGATGCATGATTTATGTCACGCACCTAAGAATTAACAACGTTGTAATTTGCGGTAGATTTTTTTGGGCGGCATTTCCGGCTGTCGCTACTCGCTTTGCGCCTCCGCTGCGCTACGGCACAAGAGCTCAAACAGGCCGCTCCATCCGGGCCGCGGGCATTGGCGCAGCAACAAAGAAACTCAGAACATGCAATTTAATGCATCAGTGGGCATCCTTAAGTTTTACGACTTTAAAATACCTCAGTTGACCTCCATTAAGTCCTTCAACACGTCCAACATAAACACCCGAGTGCAGCAGACTCAAATCCAATTCGCCATTGATGCACATTTTCTTGGCAACCACTTTTCCGCTCAAGTCGCTCAATGTAACCCAAGCCGATTGCTGCAGGTAATCATTCAAACGCAACAAACCATTGGTGGGGTTGGGATACACAACGACATTTTGCTCAGTATTCTGCGTAAAATCAAGTGGTATATCAATTACAGTTTCAGTAGTATTGGTAACGATGGGCGCATTGAAATCAAAATAGATGTAAGCCGTATTTCGCAGCACACTTCCTATTTGAATATTAGGATTGGTTCTGATGCTGTATTTTACGAAACCGTGACTGCCGGGCTCATTCGTAGTAGAATCGGGCAGGAAAATGTTTGGAAAATTGAAACTCACCACATTGTTCTCTCCAAATGTAACGCTCATCGTATCGCTCGAGCCAATTATCTTCAGCGAAGTCATATCAAAATACGAACTTATCGTATCTCGAATCACCACATTCTCGGCATAATAGGTTCCGGTATTCTGGAAACGAATTAAATACTCAAATTCGTCATTGTTGCTCAATTGCGTTGGTGTTAGACTTTCTGCACGAGAGCATGCCTTATCGTTCGGGTCGTAGGAACCAATTATGATCGAGGCATTCGATATAGCATTGTTCTCCAAATTATCATCCGAAGCGGCGGCAATTAAATTCAATGTACAAATTGCTGTATCGCCCAAAGAAGCTGAAACATTCGTTAACAAGTTTATAAAAATCAACCGCGTTTCGAATGCGGCTAAATCGCTTATAGTCCAACTTAGAGTGTTTGCTGTTTGACTAGTAGGAGGAATTGATGCTTCAATGAATGTGGCTTGATCTGGTATTGTGAACGTAAATTCTCCGCCTTGCGACACATTTCCTAAATTACTCACTATGGCAGTAACGCTGGTCTGAAATCCTGGTCTGAAAGGTGAATTTAATACGGCATCTGCTGCCAAATCACCTACCGAACCATTTATTTGTATTCCAACCAACACTTCATCTGAGTTGCTAACCATAGTATTTTGAGGGACGGCCGTGTATAGCGCATTATTTACCTCAACCATGAGTTGATCTTCAATTCCGCTGAAGCTCAAATTAAAACTCCCCGTTACTCCCGACATCGCATATGTTTGTGTGTTTAGCGAATAAACCAATACATGGGGCACACCGGTTTCTCCATCGTCGTACACACCATTGTTGTTGGAGTCATAATACACCATACCCGAAACAATTTGAGGTGCTTCTGCTCTCCAAATCGTTGCCGTGGTATTATCTCCTCCGTAAACAAGAAGTTGGGTGCCATGACTAGTCATGTGTTTAGCTCCTGCAAAAGGCACAGCCAAATTAGTAGGTTGCCAAGTTTGCCCAAAGTCTGATGAAGCAAGAATAAATTGTTCCCCTAATCCATAAATAGTATTTCCAATTTGTGCCACATCGAATAAATCAAAACTTGGTAATGACCAACTTTCTCCATTCGATAGCCAAACGATTTGGGCATTGTTTTCATTCGAAATCCAGAGGTTATCGCCCATCGATCGCAATTTGCACTCTTGAATCAAACCAGATGCTCCGTTATTAACAACCGGACTATTTAAATCAGTCCATGTATTTGTTTGCTCATTGTATTTAAATAGATCTTCCCCCAAAAATACCATTTGACCATTCGTAACATGCAAGATTCCTGGCCATACAGATGGGCATGGTATCGTAGTCCAGGTCTCGCCCAAATCGACACTCCTTAAAATAGTGGGTAAATTAGTCTGATCGGTGAAAATGGTGTATATCTTATTATTTAAAAAAACTGATTTTTGGAATATAGATGTGTAATTAAAATCAGCGCCTCCCAGCGGAAAACTCTCAAAAGTTGCCCCATTGTTGTATGATCGATAAAATTTAAAATACGTGTCTTCGTCTATTGTTTCATAATAAATCGAATCACCTCGGTGCATCATTCCTCCCATAAGTTCGCCATAGGTAGGCATAATATCTTCGAAATTCATTCCATTGTCGACAGAGCGCCCGAAAAACACATTCGGTTCATACGCATAAATCACATCGTTAATAGAAGTAACATAATCAATATCCAGCAACACAAATCCGTCAGTAATCAAATCATAATTCTGAAAGTTAGCACTCATTAAGTATAAATGAGTATCCGACCGAACGATGCATTCTCCCGATTCAAGTGGCTTTTTTACGTTTCCCCACGACAGAGGATTGGTAAGCGTAGTTTGATGCGTAAATGTTAGCCCATTATCGGTCGATACATAAAGTTCTTTAGCATTGAGTGGGGTAGATGGTTCTTGAATCAAAAAGGCCATTATACCATTTATTTCCAAAAAACCGTTAAAATTTAGCGCGTTGTTATTCGTGTAAATCAATTGATTATCGCTGCCATCCATAGCACACGAATAAATATTCAAAGAATCGTTAAAAAATAATGTATAAACACGGTTGTTGAATATATATGCGGCACCAGGGCCGTTTTGAAAATTTGTATTTGGAATTCCATGCCAATGCCCATCAAACACTGAATAAATAAAGTATCTGCACGTATCAATACTATTTACATAATAGAGAACATTAGAATGGTCTGTATCAGCAATACTAAAAACGTTCTGAATAAAATTTGGGAATGGCTCATTAGTCCATGATTGTCCTAAATCGCTCGATTTCATTATAGCTCCACCAACGAATCCTTCACTCATATCTAGAACAAGCTGCGGAGCAACATACGATAAATGCATGTCAGTCCATATAGGATAGTCGCCAATCAATATTGATTCTTCCCAGGTGTCACCTTCATCAAAACTCACCCGGAGAAAAAATCCATCATCAACACCTTCACCTCGATATACAACAAAAATGGTATCACCCGATGCCGCAATAGTGCGCACAGAAAATCCAGTAAATGATGACTCTAAATGCCAAAAATAGTCCGATTTATCGGCTATATAAAGGCCCAATGGACTTCTTGCAACAATTTTGTTTGTTGTTTCAGCATATTCATCCGTAGTATTGCCTCCGTAAATGGTTGAAATCTCTTGCCATTGAGCCTTTACATAAAACGTGTTCACGAAAAATAAACACGCACTAACCAAGGTAATTCGTATAATCGATGTCATAGCCAATGATTTTATTTATTCAATTATATTAAAAAATAACGAGCTTCAGGTATTAAATCTTGGTACTTATTTATGAATATAGTTGGATGCCCAATACTTCAATCCTATTGTCCATAATTGTAAAACAACATTTTTTTGGGCGGCATTTCCGGCTGTCGCTACTCGCTTTGCGCCTGCACTGCGTTTCGGCGCAAGAGCTCAAACAGCCCGCTCCATCCGGGCCGCAAACATAATCCTAAAGAGGGCGCTATTGCGCAATTTATTGGTTTAAATATAAAAGCCTTTCCTATTCTGAAATTCCTCGCTGATTTAACGAAACACATCAATTTATGAAGTTTCCAAATTAAGATTGGCCTCCTCGAAATTGTTCCTTAAGTTTGACAGATAAAACGATAAGCTCACATTTATGATGATCCGCTACTCCTTCTCGCTACTTCTGCTTTTCGCTGGTATTCAGGCAAAATCGCAGTATCTCTATTTCTACTTGAACGATGCTTCGATGCAGATGTATGCCATCAGCGAAGTGCGTCGTATGGATTTCGACTCCAACTCCATCAATCTTCATCTCACCGACGAGAGTGTCGTGTCTTTCGAGCTCGATGCCCTCAACAATTACCGCTACACCCCCGACAA
>CAZVHF010000090.1:0-9495 GCA_964627105.1 uncultured Chitinophaga sp. | reverse complement strand
TTACGAAAACGCGCTTAAAGAAATGAGTAGGCGTCAGGCCGAGGCTGTTCGTTAAGTCTATTTTTCAAAACTATTTTCGAATGGCGCAGTGTATACCCATTCGATTTTCAATTGTCTTTCATCATTCAAATCTGAGAATTTGTTTCAGAATCTTTCTTCTATCGAAGTTATATTTCAACATCAAGCGAAAAGCCCTTTTCATTTCGCACTTTCGATTACTTGCTCTACTTTTGAACCTGCCCACGTTAATTCACAAACCCATGGGGAAATACGCCAAACTTTTTAAATACACTGCCATCGTCGAAGGATGGTCGTATCTCATACTTTTATTCATCGCCGTGCCACTCAAGCGCCTGTTCGACATGCCAATGGCAGTGCGCATATTCGGTTCCATCCATGGGTTTTTATTCGTGGCATTTTGCCTGTTTCTGGTCTTGGCCTGGACCGACGAAAAATGGTCCATCAAAAAAGTGGGATTAGCCTTTCTTTCGTCGCTCATTCCGTTTGGTACGTTTTGGTTCGACCGAAAGTATCTTTCGTAGAATTATCTGCTTGAGCTATGCATTCCAACGCATCACTCTCATCTCCCTTTAACCGTGCTGTTCTCATTGCAGGTCTCGGTTTTTTCGTGGATGCATTTGACCTCTTGCTCTTCAACGTATTGCGCATTCCCTCGCTGACCGAACTGGGCTTTTCGGGAGCCGAACTAACCCGCAATGGCGAAACTTTGTTGGCTATCCAGATGGCCGGAATGATGCTCGGCGGCATTGGCAGCGGTATGCTGGCCGATCGCTTTGGCCGTGCTTCGGTCTTGTTTGGATCTATTTTATTGTATTCGCTTGCCAATCTCGCCAATGCATTTGTAAATTCCTATGAATTGTACGCAGTTTTGCGTTTTGTGGCGGGTCTTGGTTTGGCGGGCGAACTCGGAGCCGGTATTGCCATGGTTGGCGAACGCATGCATGCCGAAAAGCGTGGACTTGGAACTATTCTCGTCGCAACACTTGGCGGATTGGGAGCCGTTGCCGCAGGACTCTCGGGCGATTTGCTGCACTGGCGTACTGCTTATATTGTTGCCGGATCGATGGGATTGTTGTTATTATTACTTAGAATGAAAGGTTTGGAAACAGATCTGTTTCATCAGGTCCGCAAGAATACTTCCATACGCCGCGGAAATTTCTTCGATTTGTTTCGAAAGAAAGAGCGACGCAGCCGCTTTTTGCGTTGTGTATTCGCGGGTATTCCCATTTGGTATTGCGTGGGCATGCTGGTTTCGTTTGCACCTGATTTAGCAAGCGAACACGGTGTTACGGGCATTCGTCTCGGAACCTGTTTTGTGCTTTTTCAAACCGGCATTGCCTGTGGCGATTTGAGTTCGGGCCTGTTGAGTCAGTATTTCAGAACCCGAAGGCTGGTAATGCTGGGTTTTATGCTATTGGCCTTGCTTGTTTGTATGCTTTGGTTCGCACAGTTTTACATTGCGAATTTCATATCTTTTTCGTTGCTGTCGTTGATCATGGGATTGGGATGCGGGTATCTCAGCGTGTTTGTAACGGCCACATCGGAGCAATTCGGAACGAATCTGCGTGTAACGGCCACATCTTCGGCAACAAACCTGATGCGAGGATCAATCGCTGTATTGGTTCCGCTGCATATTTTTTTGAGCGAGAGCTTCGGTATGGGTCGAACCGACTCACTCGCAGTAATTGGCCTAGTTGTTTGGTCGACAGCGCTTTTTTCGGTATTTAAAATGGCTGAAACTTTTGGTAAATCACTTGATTTTCTGGAACAAGATTAAGCATCTGTATAATTCCATACAAAGCGGTACCGGTTATTGATAAATTTATCATTTTTTGTTCATAAACAGACGCCATCAAAGGCATGAATTCTAATGGTATTGGATAATTTTCGCCATTGAAATTTCTGGTATGCAATCACTACGATTCATCTTCTTTTTCTTGTTTTTCTGTGCCGTCAGTTCACTTTCGTATGGCCAAACCATAAAGTCTTTTTCCCAAAACCCAGCCGAGTTTTTTACCGATTTCGGCAAGTTTATGGAAACAGCCGACAAAAAAGCAGCAAAAGAACTGCTGGAACGATTCGAACCAATTTGGACGAGTAAATTAAATGGGAGTCAACAAGTAGCTGTTATAGGCATTTCCAACAGCATGCTGAAGAAACGAATGACAGCCTTCCCGAATTTCAATAACTACATTCTAACTATTCTATCGTGGAGCGATGGAAATAAATCCATTCAACAATTTCTCGACTGGCACGATTGCGCGGGAAAAACCATGGCTAAGGCTACTACCGGAAAGTTTGATCAATTCCTACAAACGAGTCAGGACTTATTTAAAAGCAATGCACTGTATCAAAGCAATGCAATTAGTTGGTATTCAACGCGTGGTGATTTCTCTTTCAGCTATGATTCCATTCCAAAGGTACACTTTGAAACTGGAGATATTCGAGGTATAACACGCGGCGATTCTACACTTATTAAGTTTACATCGGGTACACTTCATCCACTCGATTTTAAATTTTATGGCAAAAATGGTAAGGTACTTTGGACCCGAAATAACCTCGCTGAAGAGGAGGCACACGCCACGCTAACGCACTACACACTGCCCGTTAAATCGACTAAATTCACTGCCGATACAGCCACGTTAAATTTTCCGAAGTACTTTAAAGAGCCGCTTCTTGGGCAGTTAACCGAAAAATTATCAGATAACGTAGAAGGCCGCGATGCGACTTATCCGCGCTTTACCAATTACAACAATTCGTTTGTTATTCGAGATATCTACAAAAGCGTCGATTATGTTGGGGGAATCACAATTCAGGGTAAGCAGCTTATAGGTTCGGGTACCGCCCAAAACCAGGCTACGTTTACGTTTAACCGTGAAGGAAAACCCTTTCTGATTGCACGTTCAATGTCGTTCTTAATTGAGGATAAAAGCCTGCAATCATCCAGCGCAGCCGTAAAGTTTTTCATCGAAGAAGATTCAATCGTTCATCCCGGTTTAACCTTTCGATACCTTGATGAAAAAAAGGAACTCTACCTGCTTCGAAAGCAGGAGGGCGTATCCAAAACCCCCTATTTCGATTCCTACCATCAACTCGATATGGATTTTGAGATGCTTTCATGGAAAACCGATGAGCCTACCATTCGATTTAAAGCTATTGCCGGAGCTGTGGAGAGTAAGGCGTTATTCGAATCGGCCGATTATTTTCGCGAACAGCGATACATCGAAATTCAGGGAATCGACAATGAAAGTCCTCTTCTTGTACTGCGAAAACTTGCCGATAAGCTTGGGCGCGATGAATTTTCGTTAAAAGAGGCTGTAAACTGGTATCGAGTAGATGAAACTCAGGTAAGACACATTCTGCTAAGGTTGTCGTACATGGGATTTATTTTATACGACATAGAAGCCGAATGGATTACGCTCAAGCCTCGCCTGCGGAAATACTTGTTAGCAGTGAATGGAAAGGCCGATTACGATGTTATTCAATTTTTTTCGAATGTTTATGGAAGTGATAACAATGCAGAGCTTAGCTTGCTAAACGGCGATTTGCGTATGTATGGTGTTGAGAAAATTTACCTCAGCGATTCTCAAAACGTAATTATATACCCCAAAAATCAAGAACTGGTAATTCACAAAAACAGGAATTTCGATTTTGCCGGACGTATTATGGCCGGGCGATTTGAATTCTTTGGAAAGAAGTTTGATTTCGATTACGATAAATTCAAAATTAACCTTGAAAATGTCGATTCCTTGAGACTACGAGTAACTACCGACGAAAAGGATGAATTCGGCAAGGTGCAGTTAAAGAAGGTAAAAACTGTAATTGAAAACGTAATCGGCGACTTGCTAATCGATCATCCAATTAACAAAAGTGGCACCCGCCCGCTTGCACAATACCCAATTTTCAATTCTAAGAAAAATTCGTATGCCTATTATGAGCGAAGTTCCATCTTGAATAGTGTATACAAGCGAAGTAATTTCTATTTCCAACTCGATCCCTATCAGGTCGATTCGCTCGATAACTTTTCGAACGAAGGTTTGATTTTCGATGGAACTTTCGTTTCAGCCAATATATTCCCCGATATGCGCGAACAACTGCGACTGCAGGGAGACTATTCACTTGGCTTTAAAAAGAAAACAGATGAATCGGGAATGCCAATTTATCAAAGCAAGGGAACATTCATCAATAATTTTCAACTTAGCCACAAGGGATTACGAGGAAATGGTGAAATTAAGTTTATTACGGCCACGGCCAAATCCGACGATTTCGTTTTCTTTCCCGACTCGGTAAATGCATTCTGCCGCAGCCTTACTGTTCGTCCTGAAACCATAGGAAAAGTTGAATATGCCGATGTTGAGGCCGCCGATGTGAAGCTTCACTGGGAACCATATAAGCCGAACAAATTCGAATTTAAACAAACTACCCAGGCCATATCGATGTATTCGGGCGAGTCGAAGCTCAAAGGGAAAATTGCCATTGGCGAAGACGGTATGACCGGAGCGGGTACACTCGAATTTGCCGCTGCCGAAATTGAGTCGAAACAGTTCCGCTTTAAAAAGGAAGATTTCAAATCCGATACAGCTTCATTTGCCTTCACCGCCCGCGATGTTGTTAAGGAGGATGGAACCAAGGAGGTGGCCATTAAAACCGACAATGTGAAAGCCGATGTTAGTTTTAAAAACCGGATGGGACAGTTTAAATCCAATGCCGAAGATTCGTACATCGAATTTCCTGTTAACAAGTACATTGCTTATATGGACGAATTGCGCTGGTACATGGATAAAGATGAAGTTGACATGAACTCATCGATGAACGAAATCGACTTGATTGGTTCAAAATTCGTCTCGGTGCGGCCCGATCAGGATTCGATTACATTCGTTGCACCTCGCGCAAAATATGCCATGGCCGACCGAACCATCCGCACTCAGGGGGTGAAATTGATACGTATTGCCGATGCAACAATTTATCCTGATGGCGAAAAACTAAATGTTGAGCGAAATGCAGTTATTTCGACCCTTACCAATTCAAAAATTAACGCAAACAACGATACAAAATACCACGATATTTACAATGCATCTGTCGATATTATTAGCAAGCACAAATATACCGGCTCGGGCGATTACGATTACGAAGACGCGACAGGCAAACTACAGAAGTTAACGTTTACAAGCATTTCACAGGATACGGCAGGAAATACTGTTGGTAAAGCTCAGGTTGATGAAAGCTTGTCGTTTACACTGAGTCCGGAATTTGAATTTAAGGGCGATGTGGAATTGTACGCTCCTGTAAAGAACTTAACCTTTAAAGGTGGGGCGCGACTGGTTTACAAATGCGATAAGGTTAACAAATCGTGGTTTAAATTTAAAACTGAGATCGATCCAGGTAATGTTAGCATTCCGGTTGATTCATTCCCGAAATCGCTCGACAGCGAAAAACTCATGGCCGGTTTGGTGCTTGTTAAAGATTCGACACACATTTATCCCGTGTTTATGTCGAAAAAACAAAAAGCCGGCGATCAGGAAGTATTTACATCGCGCGGATTTTTACGCTTCGACAAAGGAACATCCGAATACCGTATTACCACAAAAGAGAAATTTGAAAATAGTGCATTGGCCGACGATTACGTGGCGATGAATCAGACCAATTGCAATGTTTCGGGCGAAGGTAAGATTAACTTTGGTCTCGACCTTGGACAAGTGAAAGTGGAGTCGTATGGAACGATTGCACAAGACATTGCCAATGACGAAACGAAAATAAAAGCGACTATTGCTATCGATTTCTTCCTAGCTCCTGAATTATGGAAGCACATGGAAGAAACAATTGCCGGAACAAGTGGATTGCAAGCCTCAGACGTTAGCTCAGACGCCTATAAAAAATCGATGACCCGCCTACTGGGCAAGGAAGCATCCGAAAAATTATTCCGCGAGATGGGTAGCACAGGCGTTATTAAAAAATTCCCCGATGAACTCAATCACAGCCTGGTATTTACCAATGTTGACATGAAATGGAATACCGAATCGCGTTCGTATATTTCTGAAGGTTGGCTTCCGCTTTCAAATCTTGGTAAAAATCCGTTCAATAAAGTCGTAAAAGGCAAACTCGAACTGGTTAAGAAACGTGGTGGCGATATTTTGAACCTTTATATCGAATGCGAATCGCAGAAATGGTATTTCTTTAATTACAGCCGCAATGTGATGAATGTAATTGCCGGCGATGAAAATTTCAACAAAGTAGTGCGTGAACTCGACGCCAAGAAACGACAGGTAGATGGCGAAAATGGAGGGCCGCCTTACCAGTTTATGATTGGTGTTGAAAAACGGAAACGCGATTTTATGGAGCGTTAAGCATTATTGGAGTGGCAAATTCTCCAGCATCCGAACATCGGTCCCCTCGATAACTGCAAGCAATAAAGACATACCATTGGTAATTGCTAAGTACGGAACCTTTAGACTTAAATTATACCGCGCCGCTTGGTCGAATACGGCCTGCGTTAGCGGAACTTTGGCATGCTTGCATTCAATTAACATCCAGGGCTGCATTGCAGAATCAAATACCACAATATCGGCTCGTTTTTTCATTCCATTTAAGTTGAGGGTAAACTCAACCGCAATACGGTTTTTCGGATAATGATGCACCTCGGTTAGGAAATGTAAAAAATGTTGCCGAACCCATTCTTCGGGCGATAAAGAAACCCAACGCTTTCGAAAAGCATCATATATTTGCGTACTTTCACCAACCTTCCTCAGGCGCAACTCGGCCTCCGGCAAATTCAACTGAGGAAAAAGACTAGCATGTACGTCCATGAAAAATAAATCTGATATTGTAAACAATTGGCTTCCAAGGTATACTGGTTTGCCATTGGAAGAATTCGGCAAATATATATTATTGACCAATTTCGGAAATTACGTCGATAAATTTGCGGAGATTCACAAAGTGCAGGTTGTTGGAAAAGACAGGCCTATGCAGGTTGCAACTGCAAACGGAATCAGTATAATTAACTTCGGAATGGGAAGTCCAAACGGTGCTACTATCATGGATTTATTATCGGCACTCAATCCAAAGGCCTGCTTATTTTTAGGAAAATGCGGCGGGTTGAAACGAAAAAACAACGTGGGCGATTTGATACTTCCCATTGCAGCAATCCGTGGAGACGGAACATCAAATGATTATTTTCCTCCTGAAGTTCCTGCATTACCCGCGTTTTCACTCCAAAAAGCCGTATCGACCACTATTCGGAATTTCAACAAAGACTATTGGACCGGAACGGTTTATACTACAAACCGTCGCGTGTGGGAACACGACAATGAATTCAAGAAATACTTGCGAAAGATTCGCGCAATGGCCATCGATATGGAAACGGCAACTATATTCAGCGTTGGTTTTTTTAATAAAATTCCGACCGGTGCTTTGCTGCTGGTTTCAGACCAACCTATGGTGGCGAGTGGGGTAAAAACCGAAAAATCAGATAACGTGGTAACACAAAACTACGTCGACGACCACCTGAATATTGGCATTCAATCGCTGAATGAGCTAATTAACAACGGGCTTACTGTTAAACACCTACGCTTCGATTAAACTATGCATTTTTCTCGTCGGCTCACGCTATTTCTGTTTGGAACCTTATTGGGTAGTTTCTTTGTTTGGGCGGTGCTTATGCGTGGTCGCGATTTTCCGTCTTGGACACCCGAAGGTAGGGTGCTGGAGCAATTGAGGGCGCATCCCATAAAAATTTCGACCAAAGCCGAATGTCAATTAAAATGCGCCGGACTCAAAACCGACGACATAATACATGTATTACAAAGCGCTGAAGTTCTTTTTAGCGAAAGTTCTATCCGCGACAAAGAAATTCCCGAATACATTTTGGAAGGTGAGGGGGTTGCGAAACTGAAGCTAAAGATGAAATTCAGATCAGAATACCTGAGTACGAAATTGCTCGAAGTATTGGCTAAACCGCTAAGCGACACCTGTAAATGTGAGTAATTATGGACGGTTGTTTTCGCGATAAGTTACGATTAGGAATGTGCGTTGATGTTATTACCAAGCGCGACCAGCGCACCGGTAAGCTAACGAGAGGAACGATTCGATGGATACTTACAAGTAAACATTACCATTCGCGCGGAATTAAAGTAATGCTAAACGACCGAACAGTTGGCCGCGTGCAAGCGATTATTGAAACAAACAACAACGAATTTCATGCATCAACCCGAACATTGGACGCTGAGTAACGGCATTCGCGTAATATTTATGCCGGTAAACAGTAATGTAGCACATTGTGGCTTGTTTATCAATGCCGGTAGTCGCGATGAATTTGATCATGAACAAGGCATTGCACATTACATTGAACATTGTGTTTTCAAAGGAACCAAGCATCGCAAGGCATTTCATGTGCTAACGCGCTTGGAAGATGTTGGTGGAGAGATTAATGCTTATACTACAAAGGAAGAAACCTGTTTGTATACAACCTTTCTGAATCCACATCTCGATCGAGCTCTCGATTTATTGAACGATATCGCTTTTTCGAGCAGCTTTCCGGAGAAAGAAATCCTAAAAGAAAAATCGGTTATCATCGACGAAATCAACGCTTACCGCGATAGCCCTTCAGAAGAGATCTATGATCGTTTCGAAGATCAGGTTTTTGTGAATCATTCTTTAGGTCACGACATCCTTGGTACAGCCGCGCACCTGAAGAAATTCAAACAACCTGATTTGAAAGGCTTTATTAGTCGCTGCTGGAATACCGATGAAATGGTGCTATCGGTGGTAGGAAATTTCAAGCGGAAGTCGCTGGAGAAAATCATACAAAAGTACTTCGGGCAACAAGCGGCGAATCTTAGGTCATTTTCGCGTAATGCGCCCGGCGACTATGTACCAAGCCATGCAGTGCTTAAACGAAAAAACCACCAAGCGCATTTGGTTTTAGGCGCTCGTACCTATGGCGTTCGTGCAGATCAGCGAAGCACCTTGGTCTTGTTGAACAATTTATTGGGCGGCCCCGGTATGAGTAGTCGGCTGAATCTCTCGATTCGCGAGAAATATGGGTTTACCTACAATATCGATTCGTCCTATGCCATATACTCCGATACCGGACTTTGGAGTGTTTACCTCGGAACAGAAGGAAATATGGTAGAGCGTTGCCGCGAGTTGGTGATGAAAGAACTTAAAAAACTACGCGATCAGCCGCTGAGTACACTGCAATTGCACAAGGCTAAAAATCAACTCAAAGGACAAATTGCCATCGCTCAAGAGAGCAATGGTTCGTTAATGTTGGGGTTTGCGAAAACCTTCCTGTTGTTTAACCGTGTAGATAGCTTTGAAGAAATTTGCGACAAAATCGACAGCATCACTGCAGGTAAAATACAGGCAATATCGAATGAGCTATTTGATGAAAAACAACTGTCTTCATTGCTTTATGCTGCTAATTAGATAAATAAAAAATAAACAAAACCGAAAGATTGTTTTTGTAGAATAGCGAAT
>CAZVHF010000089.1:0-9559 GCA_964627105.1 uncultured Chitinophaga sp. | reverse complement strand
ATCTTGCGGGGCTTTTTTATTCCTTCCACACATACGGGAACAAAACCCAGGCGAGGGCAATTACAATAGCCTGGATAGCAAGCAAGGCGATGATATATGGCTGCTGGATGCTGCGATCGAGTCCATCAACCGCATTCTTCGAGAAGCGAATCAACACAAGTAGCATAGGAATTACCACCGGAAAACCCAGTATAGCCATTAAGGTTCCCGATTGGCGGCTGCGCGATGCAATGGCCGATACGAGGGTAAAAACCGATGAGAATCCGGTGCTGCCCAATATCAATGCTAAGAGAAAAAATGGCATATCCTGAACGAGGTTGCCAATTAAAACACTGTAAACAAGAAATCCAGCGGCAGCTATGAGCAACATCAACAAAGCATTATAAAAGATGCGCGCCAGAATAATGGCCTCGGCAGAACTCAGCGAATAATAGTATAAAGAGCGGCCTCTGCTTTCGGAAGCAAATCCTTTCGAAACGGCATTTACGGCAGCAAACAACATGATTATCCAGAATAAAGCATTCCAAACCGGAACATCGACCAAGGATTTGAAAGACAGGTAACAAACGAATGTGGTGGAAATCACATACAATAAAATTCCATTGAGCACATGACGCTGCTTAAGTTCAAGCACAAATTCACGTTTAATCAGTTGCCCGATTTCGCTCAGCAAGCCCGAATTCATAGTTCAAAACTACTTCCTTTTTCGGGAATTTCGACATGGCGGAAGCCTTCGCGTTGCAGGCGAATCATGAAGCGCAATTGCACATCGTAATCGCCATGAACAACAAATACCTTTTTAACCTTCGAGGGGTTCTGGCATTTCAGGATGCCCATCATCTCGTCTACATCGCCGTGGGCCGAAAACGAGCCCAGTAATTCGACGTGCGCGCGCACCGAATGCATCTCGCCGAAAATCCGAACTTCCTTCTCCCCTTCTGCCAGTTTAGCGCCAAGCGAACCTGACTCGCAATGCCCCACAATCATAACCGTATTGGCTTCGTTACCGATGTTGTTGGCAAGATGATGTTTTATGCGCCCGGCCTCTGCCATGCCCGATGCCGAAATGATGATGCAGGGCTCCTTGAGGTGATTGAGCTGCTTGCTTTCCTGTGCTTCGCGGATGTACGTAAGCTTGTTGAAGCCAAAAGGATCTGAATCTTGCTCCATGTAGCTGCGGATTTCATCGTTGAAACAATCGGGATTGTTGCGCATGATTTCGGTGGCATTGGTCGAAAGCGGGCTATCGACAAAAACCGGAATGCGCGGCAAACGGCCTTCGTGCTCGAGCCGATCGAGTGCATATACGATTTCCTGCGTACGACCCACGCTAAATGCCGGAATGATGAGCTTGCCTTTTTTCATCACACACGTTTCGATTACGATGCGCAAAAGCTGGTCGAGCGATTCGCTGCGGTCGGCATGTTTCCGATCGCCATAGGTCGATTCGGTAATGAGGTATTCGCATTGCGGGAAAGGCTCTGCAGGTCGAATAATCTGCGGTTGTGCGCGACCCAAATCGCCGGTGTAACAAATGCTCTTCGTGTGATAATCCTCTTCGATGCGCAGATTCACTACGGCAGAGCCCAGGATGTGACCGGCATCGGTAAAGAGCAGCTTGATCGACTCTTCGATAGAAAACCACTCGCCGTAAGGAACGGGTTCGAACTGCCTAAGCGCCACCGTAACGTCGGGGAGCGTGTATAAAGGTTTGAGCACAGGTTTGCCTTGTCGCTTGCGGCGTTCATTGATAAAACGGGCATCGCTTTCTTGGATGTGTGCCGAATCTTCGAGCATAATGCAACATAAATCGAATGTTGCCGGAGTGCAATAGATTTTACCGGTAAAGCCCTGTTTTACAAGCACAGGAATCAAGCCCGAGTGGTCGATATGGGCATGGGAAAGAATTAGGTAATCGACCGTTGCCGGATCGAATCCGAAATGTCGGTTAAGTTCATCGGTTTCGGGACCCATTCCTTGGAACATGCCGCAGTCGAGCAAAATACGTTTGCCCTGTTTGAGGGTAAGAAGATGCTTGGAACCGGTTACGGTACGGGCGGCGCCGTGAAACGAAAGCTTCATAAGAGAGGAAACAAAATCGCAGGTGGTGAAGGTATGAGTATTTGCTTAATTTAGAAGTTTAATTTTGCAGGATGAAATTAGATATACTCGCGTTTGGTGCGCATCCCGACGATATTGAAATTAGTGCAGGCGGAATGCTGATTTCGGAAGCGCGAAAAGGCAGGAAGATTGGCCTTATTGATCTTACGCGTGGTGAAATGGGCACCCGGGGCACGGCCGAAATTCGGGATATAGAGGCATTGAATGCGATGAAGATAATCGGGGCCTTGGTGCGCGAAAATCTGAATATGCGCGATGCATATATCGAAACCAACAGTGAGAATCTGGAAAAGGTAATTCGTGTCATCCGAAAGTACCAGCCCGAAATTGTACTTACCAATGCCCCATCAGACCGCCATCCCGATCACGGACATGCTGCATCGCTGGTGGTTGACGCCTGCTTCAAAGCCGGCCTGCGCAAATACCTCGTTGATGGAACAGGAGAAAATGCCTGGAGGCCCAAGGTCATTTATCAATACATGCAGTTTTATCATCACAAGCCCGATTTCATTTACGATGTAAGTGAGACCATCGACGAAAAACTACGCTGTGTATTGGCGCACGAATCGCAATTCTTCAATCCCGAGAGCATCGAACCCGAGACGACAATTGCCTCCTTTCAATTTAGAGAAAGTATAAAGGCCCGGGCATTGGAATTTGGCCTACTGGCAGGCTTCGATTATGGTGAACCATTTATGGTTAGAAGGCCATTGGGTGTCAAAAGCCTCATGGATTTAGCCTAATTAAAAGGTGTTAAAAGTCACCTTTGCCACATTCGGATAAATTGCGAAGCGTCTTTTTTGACTCATTTAGAAAACTGAACTATTTGGGGTAAATAAAAAAAGGGGCGAAATTCGCCCCCCTCTTTGAACCAAAATCAATATTGCACTATTATTTCAGCATTAACTTGCTGTTTACCTGAACATTTCCAGAAGCAATGTTTACCATATAAACACCTCTTTCTAAAGCAGCAACAGGCAAAATCAGTGACGATGAATTCGCAACAGATTCTTTGCGGAATACTACTTTACCCGAAAGATCAAATAGAGTAACTACAACGTTGTTACCAGCTAAAGACGCAGGTAAGGTTAAGCTAACAACCTCTGAAGCCGGATTTGGATATAAATCAACTGAATTGTTATCGTTTGACTGAATTCCTAAACTCGATGAGACAGAAATTGAAACGTGGCGCTGAATTTCGCATCCACCAAGGGTAGCGGTTACAGAAACCATATATACGCCCGGCGTATCAAAAACATAATTAATTGATGCGCCCGAACCAATTACTTGTCCATTTTCGAGTGTCCAAATAATGTTTGTACCATTTGAAATACAATTCAAACTTACAGCTTCATTTGAAGAAACCTGAAGCGATTCTTCAACACTTAAATTAACTGCTTCGGTAGCAGATACAGCTGCAGGGAAATTCACTGAATAATCTCCGGTAAATCCAATTTGTACTTGGTAGTTTCCTGCCACTAAAGCATTAAAGCTCAATGATGCCTCGGATGAATTTCCTGCACTAACAATTGCACCCGACTCTGTCGAAATTGAATAAGTGAAAGAGCTGGATGATGGATTTTCAATGGTAATCTCACCATTTTGAAGTCCGCATTGTGTTGCCAGTGCACTCACGGTAATTGGTGCCACAAAACGAACATAAAAACGATCAATTAAACTCATCGTACCCGGAATAAATTGATAGGTGTTTTGAGCTCTTAGATTAACGATTGTGCCTGTTTCCTGATCAATTAAATATACCATAGCACCCTCTTCGAAATTTTCGAGCAAACGAAGTTCGATAGTCATTGTTTGGTTTGAGGTTGCATAGATGCCTAATGGCACAATTTGTTCATCGCTTATGAAGGGCAGCCCTTGAATAGCTAATTCATGTTCACCTGATTTGGAAAACAAAGCCAAATTGGCGTTTCCTTTCAGTTTAACGGCATCATAGTTACCATCGATAGCATTGGTTGCATCCGAAGTAAATGCTATAAGCGTTTCGTTGTAATCGCCCTCTTGCGTGCGAATTGCCAGCTTGAATCGTTTAATTTCACTCTCTTCAAAGAAGATAGAGGTTTGATTTGAACGCAACGCATTATTAAACTGAAGAGCTCCTGATGAATTTGCAGCTACAAGGAAACCCTGAGCTGGCGCAATGAAACCGTTAGGAGCATTTCCGGCACCACCAATCGAACCGGCACCATTCCACACCGCATAATCTGACGGAGTATATGCTTCTCCAAATGCATTGTCATCATCCCAGAAATAAAGTGCACCCGAAATTCGATTGCTGCCAGAAGGACCATTGAGAGCCAAAAATGAATTCGCATTCAGCGCTGATGGGTATGGATTGCCTACTAGGTTAAAATTACTGGCTGCTCCTCCCGGAGAGAGCACATTCACATTGATGTTGCCATTATTCGCCGTACCAGCGAATGTAACTGTTCCTCCATATACCGATGCATAACCCTGACCAACATTCATTATCCCGTTTGCGGGAACCCATCCGGGTTCATTGGCATCATCTGCAGTAGAAGCTGTTCCGATCGCTGGATCGTAATAATAGCGCTGCTGACCCAAAAGGATCGAGTTGGCACCACTTACAGGCGACGACCAAAAATTGTAATTGTAGCTCGAGTTACCAATTTGCTCATAACGAATATTCCCCACTACACTTCCACCACCACCGGGCGTACCAACCCCATGAAGTAGATTAGAGCCCGACTTTAATAATAATGTATTGTATGAGGTAAGTGTTCCGCCTGCGATCAATAAATCTTTATCACTATTAACCGTTGTTTGACCATACAATACGCCTCCATTGTTAATCTTAAGGTCTGCATTGATGGTTAGCGAAGCGCCCGACTCAACGGTAAGTGCTGTAATCGTTGTATTGCTATTGATGGTAACATTAGTACCTGATGCCACCACTACTTCTGCACCGGTTGGAGGCAAAGTGCCTTGATTCCACGTTGAAATAGCACCCCAATTCCCTGATTGAACCGAAGTCCAAGTTGCTGTTGAACAAGTTGAGCACGTAGCCCAGCAAACAACGGGAAGCACAACTGAATTTGTTACAACCAAATTACGATTCGTAAATCCACCATTGGTTACCGTACACGAACTTCCTGGTGTTAGGAACTCCTGCCCCGACCACGAGTCGTTGGCAAATTTGTATTCGTAAGTGCCTGGTGCAAGTGGAATTGTGATCTCCCATACATTGTCGCCATTATCGTCGCTCATTGGAGCGCAACCGCCGCACCAGTTGTTAAACGTTCCGTTAACCTCGGGCGTAGTAAATGGATCACTCACATTATTCATATCCACTCTGAAAGTAACCAGTGGAGTTGGAGCCGAACAAGAAGTGCAAGATTCCCAACATACGACTGGTAAAACAGTATTCGATGCAACATTCAAACTGCGATTTGTGTAGCCAAAATTTGTTACGGTACACGTACTTCCTGGAATGAGATTCTCCTGACCGGTCCATCCCTCGTAAGTGAATTTATACTCCTGTGGACCTGCAGGAACCGAAATGGTCAATTCCCAAATATTACCAGAAGTATTCACCATGGGGGCACAAGAACCACACCAATTGTTGAAGGTTCCATTGACATAAGGTGTTGTAAACCCAGATACTCCGGTCATGTCAACTTTGAAGGTTACGTTGTATGGACCCGATGGTGTAGCACATGATGAACAACTTCCATAGCATGTAACAGGCATCGTGATATCGGTTGTCCCTACGTTTAATATACGGTTGGTGAATGCCCCTGTAGTTTGAGTACAAGAACTACCCGAAGCAAGTGCCTCATTTCCGGCCCAGTTATCAAGGGTATACTTGAATTCAATTGTTCCGGCAGGAATCGGAAAAGTGCCTTCCCAAATTCCATTGGCATCAGCGTCGCTCAGCGCATTGCAATCGCCGCACCATCCATTAAACGTTCCGCTAACATAAACCTGGCTGAATCCAGTCTCATTGGTCATGTCAACTTTAAAAGTTACATCAGCAACTGGAGCAACACATGACCCACAAGCTTCCCAACAAACAACAGGCAATGTTTGATTTGCAGCAACCGTAATAACTCGATTGGTATATGGACCACTGGTAACGGTGCACGATGAACCGGGAGTTAAGTTTTCCTGACCGGTCCAACCTTCGTAAGTGAATTTGTATTCGTAAGTACCTGCCTGCAATGGAACTGTAGTTTGCCAAACCGAAGTTGTACCAACTTGAGTCATGGGTGTGCAGGTTCCACACCAACCATTGAAACTACCATTCAAATAGGGCGTTGTAAAGCCAGATACATTGGCCATGTCAACTTTAAAAGTAACATTATAATCGGGTGCAGCACAGCTTGCACAACTGCCCCAACAAACAACGGGTAGTGTCTGTGCACTATTGGCAACATTTATAATTCGATTGGTATACGGCCCATCAGTAAAAGTACAAGAGGCGCCCGGAATCAGCGTTTCCTGCCCAGCCCAGTTGTCGTATGCAAATTTATATTGATAATCGCCGGGTAATAGGGCAATAGTGGTTTCCCAGATTCCGTCGCTGTTAGCATCAGATAATAGATTGCAGTTTCCACACCACCCATTGAAGGTGCCATTAACGGATGGGGCACCAAATCCCGCAGGCACGTTGTTCATGTCTACACGAAATGTAACATTTTGCGGAATAGGAGCAGCTGCACATGGAACTCCAAATCCCCAACAAACAGTTGGCATTGTAATATCTGCATTAACAACCGTTACAACACGATTTGTAAATCCTCCGGATGTAATGGTACCCGCTGTACCAGGTGTTAAATTTTCCTGAATATTCCAAAAATCTGCAGCAAATTTAAATTCATAGGTACCCGGGGATAATGCCAAAGTAGCCTCCCAAATACCATCGCTATTGGCATCAGATAAATCGGTGCAGCACCAGCTATTGAAAGTTCCATTTACCTGCGGCGTCGTGAACGAACTTGCGACATTGTTCATGTCTACGCTAAAGGTAACATTATAGGTCTGACCTATTAACCTACCCGAAAAAGGTAAACTTAAAAGTAGTAAAAGTACCTGAATACTTAATATGCTTTTCAGGCTGTTCTTCCGAAATTCAGAACGAGTAATCGTGTTCATAATTGTTAGTTTGTTGATGAGTCATTGATGTTTTTTGATTCTTTTTGTAAAGAAAACAAAATCTTATTGTATTTTTTACAAAAAGTTTTCGAAGGTAAGAATTTCATTTTTTAAAATGCAAATTATTAGCACCTATGTAATAAAAAAAATGACTTAACAATCTGATTATATATACATTAAAATTATCAAGTCGAATGGACTTAATATCATAAATACGACCCTACAGAAAACCATTTCAGGAGGAAATTCAGTTGAGAAAACCGAAACCTTTGATATCGCAATCGTTCGAATCGCAATATAGAATTCAAATTTCCAGCTAACCGAAGAACCATTAATCTTTAAGCGTAGAATTCAAGGATAGCATTTCTTGTTCGGCAAAAATGGATTATCCTACCAAGTAACCATATGAGCATGGAACACAATAAAACCACCCAACTGTATGCGGTTGGGTGGCGATGAATTAATAAACACTAAAAGAAAAAGAATTGTGGTGTTCTGATGGTTTGCTTAATCAGGTTGCAAAAAACAGGAGATATTGTGTTAAAATCCTGCTCAGTTTATAAGTGGCGGGATTGAAAATATAAGTGGTAAGATTGACTTGATAAGTGGTTAATGTTCTATCACTCACGAAACACGACGATAAATTAACGTAAGGCTGATTGCCTTAGATGTAACGATAACGCGCCAGGGATTGAAGGGGAAAGCCCGAAGTACCTTTTTTGTACGGAGATTTGCGGGAGAGATTGGGTACGAGGCTTTGTACCGTAAAGCCCGCCCGTGGCGCCCAAAACAGAGGAAAAAGCTCGTTCAGCATGCTGATTTTGCCGACGGTTTCATTGGGGTCCGCCACTCCTCCTCCCCATACGGCAAAGTTACGCCTCAAAAGCCATACGAATCGTATATAAACGTTTAAAAACGGATAGATCTAAAAATCTGATAATGTTTCGAATACGCTCTGTTTTTGTATGCATTCTGGTTAATATCGTTTTTTAATTGTTGTAATTCTGATACTTAATCATTCATTCTGCATTTTTCGAAACTTACTAACACATTTGTTATCAGTTTGGTTCGTAAAAGACACTAGGAGTTCAAATTAGATTTATCGAACTTTAGACAGGGCGGGAACACGTGTTCCCCTTAATGAAACAAAATGCCATAAAAACAAAAGCCATCTGATACCGAAGTACCGGATGGCCTTGACGCATAAATTTTGCTTTGTCTAATGTGCAACAGCTATTCGCTGATTGCCAATTGATAAACCATCAACCTCCAGACTGGCAGTATATATTCCCGCAGACAAACGACTAACATCAAACTGTGCTGTATTGGTTGCATCACCCTGTATTTGAAACGTATCAACTATTTGACCGCTTATCGAATATAATACCATGCGGGCATTTGATGTTCCTATCGGCAATGTGTAGGCTACATTTAACACTTCGTTTGCAGGATTGGGATATACCTGATCTAACTTGGCTAGCTGCGATTTTTGAAGCGAATTATCACTCGCCCTTTCGTCGTATCGAGCAGAGTTGCTGCATTGGAATACGCGCACCACTTGTTGATCTGCCATAAAACAACCGGGACCTGCAACAGTATAACTACCACAATAGTTGAAACTACCCAACAAATAGTTTCCAACACAAATCGGCTCAAGTGTTTGAAAAGATTTAACCGGTGTAACGAGCAACTTATAGGTAAGTACTCGGTATGCTCCTTCTGTTGATTGCACCACTGGACCATTTAATTGAGGCAGCTGCGTTGGAAGAAATATATAGTTCGGATTGTTACCCTCACTATTCATCATGAGTGGTTCCGGAGCTCCAACCGACCGCCAATTCATGCCCGCCAAGGTGTCACAAGCCAGTCCGTTAATTGCAGCCGGATTATCGCTAACATACCATTGCAACAAACAATAGATAGTGGAGCCACCTATGGGTGTGTGGTAACTCACCATGGTATCGGGGCCGCTTGGGAAGCAGACATCGTGTGTAAGAACTGGCCAGCTTCCAGTCTCGATGCTAATTGCATTGTCGCTGTGGTGCATTTTTCCGGTTGCGAATGGATAGCGCATCGCTATGTTTCGTGCGTCGAGCCAATACGAAGTTGTACCGTTGGTTATCCGCGCATAGTATTTCTTGAGGTAGCCTGCATGATTATTCTCGAATAAATTTTGCACAATCAAACTACTATTTTCTCCAAATGCTGGGGCATCGTAACTCAGGCCGGTTCCAACAAGCGTATCGAATGATGTAATTAACGATGTTGGCAACTTATCACTGTTTGTGCGGTACCATTTAACGGT
>CAZVHF010000088.1:5532-9573 GCA_964627105.1 uncultured Chitinophaga sp. | reverse complement strand
CTGTCTTTGGTCAAAGTACAGGACAGGCAAGAGCCGTAACTGGTGAAATTGGCGCGAATGCAAGCTCAGATGTAGCCGTGCGAGGAAATAATTTGCGCGCAAACGGAGGTATTGGTGTTGAGGGCGAAGGTTATAATGGGGTGTCTGGGCTCACCATTCGAAACGATGGTTATGCAATTTTCGGCGAAAATACAGGAGTTCCCAATGTGGGTACAGGAACAAATAATGCTGTAGGTGTTGGAGGAGTTGGGGGAATTGGCATGTTGGGCCAAACCACAAACGGACAATTGGCCGGTATTTTAGGGCAGAACTTGAATACAGGGGTGGTTTATGGGGCGATAATATTGATGGGAGTTATTTTGCTGTTTATTCAAATGGAGACTTAGGTTCTGCAGGCGCTAAACCATTTATGATAGACCATCCGGCTGATCCTGAAAATAAATATTTGAAACATTTCTCGATTGAATCAGACGAAATTCTTAACTATTATCGTGGAACAGTAGCCCTTGATAGTGAGGGTAAAGGCATAGTTACGCTTCCCGATTACTTTCATTTAATCAATATCGATTTTAGTTACCAACTTACAAGCATTGGCGTGCCTGCACCAAATCTTTACGTTAGCAAGGAAGTTGAAAACGGGGTTTTTGAAATTGCCGGAGGCCAACCCGGACAGAAAGTGAGCTGGACCTTGGTAGCTCAGCGCAATGATCCTTATGTGCGGCATTATCCTGAAAACATAAAAACCGAAATCGATAAGCGAGATGGCGAAAAGGGGCGATATTTACGACCCGAATTGTATGGTAAACCTATGGATCAGCGTATTGGAATTCCATCAAACGGGAAAGCAGGCATCAAGAAATAGATTATCTGCTTTTAAGAGAGTCGAGAACAAGTTGCCTCAATTCGCGGTTTAAGCTGTCGTTTGGATTTAGTTGAATGGCTTTATTTAAGTCATTTAGTGCATTTCTGAATTCGCCTTCGCGCATATAATATTCTGCTCTGCCTGTGTAATAATATGAATATTCGGGCTCAAGTCGGATGGCCATAGCCACATCGGCCAATCCCTTTTCGTGGTTAAACTGATTCAGATAAACCATTCCACGTTGGTACCAAGCATCAGTAAATTTCGAATCAAGTTCGAGACAGCGTGTAAAATCAGCTATGGCTTTGTCAAAATCAAGCAGCTCCATTATACGCGAACCCGAACTATGATCATCATCGGTAAAGCGGGACTGTAAATATCCGCGGTAATACCAAGCTAAATGGCTGCTTGAGTCAAATTGTATGGCTTTATTCAGATGTAAGAGGGCCGAATTGAAACGGTCTTGTTTGTATGCCAACCAGGCAAGTTCAATTTGAATTTCAGCACCTAAAGCGCCAGATGTTTGTTTGAGTTGACTTAGTTTTTGGTGCGCCCCCGCCGTATCGCCCGAATCAGATAAAACTCTTGCAAACTCGAGGCGTGCCTCAAGGCACTCTGGATACCTCTCCTCTGCCCTTTTCAAATCCATAGCAGCCAGCCGCCATTTTTCGATACGCCGAAAACTTGCCGCACGCAATTGCAATGCTTCACAAGTGGTATCGCCTCCAGCAAGATGTGCATTTAAGGCAACAATGGCCCCGAGATAATCTTCATCTTGAAATTCGGCTTTTGCTCTTTCCAACCAGTTAGGCTCAGTGCAGGAAAGCAAATAAATTGCAAACGGAAAGATAATCCACCTGCTCAATTTACTCATAGCCCGTTTCTGATGCAATTGGATCCGATGGCTCCGAAAGGGTGAAGCAATCGGCCGGTCGTCCGTTAAGTGATATGCAACTTTGTGCCTGTATCTCAACTTCGGGAGCACTTAAGGCTGGATTAATTTCTTTCAGTGTGACAATAAACTGTTTTAGCATAGAGGGATCAGATGCCATAGTTGATTTTTGAACCGAACTTAGCATGTGATCAACTGCAATGGGTATAGATTCTCCTTTTGTCTTATTGACCTTGTAAAATGCAACCGAGTTTTTCTGATGGTTAATATGAATATCCCACGAAAAGTGAAAAGCAGTATCTGCCCAACGTAAGCTTCCCCAAGACAAGTAAAAGTAAATCGGTAGCACAAACTGAAATGCAAGAAAAAATGAAGCGAGCACGGGGAACAGACGGCGCATCCGATATTGCAGCATGAATGTTCCACCCGAAGCAAAAACATCTCCTTTGAACTGAAACACATCATAAAGAAAATAAGATACGCGCGAAATAAAATGGTGAATGATGCGGGATGGTAAAAAAACCATACATGAAAGAATAACTAGAACCGGAAAAAAACCAGTTGGCAAAAAGAAAATGCCGATTAATTGAACAATTACAACTAAACTAAATGCTTTTGTTGAGGTACGCGAATCAAGTAAAAAATGAGGTATTACAAAGTCGAACACTACTAAAAACCAGGATAAGCTAATGCCAATCCATGTGTTGGCCGATAAAAATCCATTTGGTATTCCAATATTTTGAAGGGTATCTTGCAGCCACAGTGTAACCGGAACACCCGTGTACAGCCAATCGGAGTTTAATTTCGCCATACCTGCAAAAAAGAACACCATAACAACCTGCACTTTAAAGGCCCAAAGCAGCCAAACCGGCGCAAAATCGACCCGAATAGCGGGCTTACGAATTAAATCGATAGAAAACAGCCTGTATGCAGGCGAAAGCAAAAGCATAAGTGCGATGATAAGCACGTAGTAATAATAACTTAGATAAGATGCTTTGTCGATTAATGATACGTAAGCAAAAGCAAGCGTAAAAATCAAACCCGATTTTCGAAAATGCCATCCTGCGCCCATGCCAATGGCAGAAACTGCAAGTATTACAAAAACCATAAGCATCCCCCAAAAAGGAAGTGGCTTTATCCACTCCAATCCACGATAGGGAAAATGAACAACTTGCAACGAAAAAACCTCCGCCACCTTTCCGCTACTTATCATATACAGCGCCCACATCGACATTGCCAACCCAAAGGCCAATCGAAGCGCCACCAGCGGATAAATCGATGCCGGTTTGAACAAATTGCTTTCTAACGCTTTAACTCTTTCGGCAAATTGCCCCATTTCAACTAATCAATTGTGCGTTTAAAAATAAGATAATTCAACTAAACTGAAATAAATTTTGCATGATTCAATCTTTAAAAAAGATAATTTGCAGCCGAATTTCTGATCTATGCGAAATCGACTATTTCTTTTTCTATTGTTATCGATGGGTTTTAAAACCGATATAAATGCGCAAATCAGACTCCGGCCGGGGATGTCATTCGGTCCGAACTTCTCACTTCCTGCGGGAGGCGAACAAACCTTGAGCGATGGTTTTTTCACTTCAGGAAAAGTTGGCATTACCGGTGGATTGAACTTATCGATGCAGGCTGGTGAACATTTTTGGTCGCGCATCGGAATAAATTTCGCCCGAACGAATTTTTTATTTCGACGAACCAGCGCTACCGATCTGCGTGTTGAAAACAGCTTTAAGTTCAACGCCATCGAAACTCCCCTTCAAATCGGGTTTACAGGTTACCTCGGTTCGCTCAAACACCGTGAGTATGTTGGTGTAGGTTTCAATTCACTGCTGCAAAGTTCTGCTTCGCTAGGTGTGGGTGGCGATAGTGCGGCTGTTTACACATACATCACCGAAGAGCCGGTGGTTAGAAAATCGTACCTCAATTTCAATTTCGGGATAGAGGTCGGTTCGGAATTTAACAACGACGGCTCCATTTTTTTTGGACTGGCGATGCGCTATAATCCCGAAACACAGTACCAATACAACTTTCGAGCGGCAAACTATCCGCAACAAATTCTGCGAAGCAATGCCAATTTTGTGATGCTCGAAATTACCTATTACTTCCCGCGATTCTCATATTGGTTCAAACGCGATTTTACGTATTGAATTTCAGCAGCCATTTTCAATTCGGAGTAAAGTTTTGAAATATTAGAATTAGGCAAGGATTGTACGTAGGCTGATTCAAAATTTAATGTTGTCGATACGCAATTCGCGAATCGAGGATTTGGTTT
>CAZVHF010000088.1:0-5522 GCA_964627105.1 uncultured Chitinophaga sp. | reverse complement strand
GGCCACACGATATTGTGGTACTGCTTAAAATAGCTTCTAAAGGGAATAATCCCTGGCTAATGAAAGATCTCGCATCAGAATTGGGTATAAGTGCAAGTGAGATTAGTGAAAGCTTGCACCGCTCAGTACATGCGGGACTAATTACGGGTGACAAGAAAAAAATCGTTGTTTCGTCATTAATCGAATTTTTACAATTTGGTTTAAGGTATGTTTTCCCTGTTCATCGCGGTTCTGTTGTAAGGGGAATGCCAACGGCTTACTCAGCTGCACCGATTAATGAAGACATACAGGGTGGTGACATGGTAGTTTGGCCTTTTGCCGAAGGAACAATTAGAGGACAAGCAATTACACCGCTTTATCCGGGCGTTCCCAAAGCATGTTTGCACGATAAATCGCTTTACGAATTATTGTCTCTTACAGATGCACTTAGAATAGGCAGATCCAGAGAAAGAACATTAGCAGTAAAAGAGTTGAAGAAAAGACTGCTATGAAAAACGCCACGATCAATAAGGGTGTTATCAAAAAAATTGCCCTTGCCTTAGGTGATTTGAACGAGCAAATTATTTTCGTGGGCGGAGCCGTTGTAGGCCTATACATTAACGATCCTGCAGCTGATGATGTTCGTCCTACCAAAGATGTTGACATTAGTTTGGCTATTTTGAGCCTCCTTGAACTTGAAAAAATACGCCTTACGTTAATTGATAAGGGATTTATACAAACAACAGAGGATACAATTATCTGCCGTTTCCGTTACGATGATGTGAAAGTAGATGTGATGAATACCAAAGCCTTAGGCTGGGCGCCAGCAAATCCTTGGTTTTCATCAGGATTTCAAAACAAACTTGGCGTTCAAATAGAAAATCAGGAAATTTTCATCCTACCTCTGCCCTATTACATTGCATCAAAATTTGCTGCATACTCAAACCGAGGTAATAAAGAACCTAGAACAAGTCACGATTTCGAAGACATTGTTTATGTTGTAGACAATCGTATCGACTTTGTTGAACAAATTCTTTCAGCCAACGACGACGTAAGACCTTTTTTGAAAAATGAATTCGTTCATATTTTAAACGATAAAGTAAAACAGGAGGCTATTTATGGGAATTTGTATTACGAAACCAAAGAACAACGCTATGCAATGATTATCGATAAATTGAAAGCGATTGTATCGAAAGCCTAAGTGAAGCCTGTCGCAATAGCTCAAAATGCCGTAGTTGCAATGAAACAATGAGACGTTTTACATTGCGAATACAACAAGTTCATTTTCATTGGTTAATATTTCTCAATAATCAACTACCCCGCAATCCACACTGCCGGATTGAGTTTTGTTTTACCCTGCCAAATTTCAAGATGCGCTTCAGGCTGACCTTCATCATTCTCACCGGCCTTACCCAACACGGCACCGGTCTTTACCTTCTGCCCTTTCGAAACAATAACAGAAGCGAGATTTCCGTAAACACTAAGGTATGTGCCGTGTTTTAGAATAATCGCATAGCCCGCTCCGGGAATCGAAACTACGCCCATTACCTCGCCTTCGAAAATCGATTTTACGGAAGCCCCTCGGCTGGTGGCAATATCGATTCCATTGTTGTATGTGCTAATTCCTTTTAAAACCGGATGTGGATGCGTTCCGAATGTTTCCGAAATTACGCCTTTGTCGACCGGCCATGGTAAACGGCCTTTGTTGGCTTCAAACTTTCCGGAAAGTGCTGCCGTTTCGGGTGTTACGCGCAGTTCGGGTGCTGGCTTTGGCGTCTCTTTTTTAGGGTCAGATGAGCCCGTTTTCGGCTTGGATGCTGCAGACTTTGATGCTGCTTTTGCTGCTGCCACCCGTTCGCGCTCAATCTCCCGTTCAATCACTTTCCTAATTTCCGAATCAAGCTTCTTCTTTCGCGCCTCCTTATTGGCTAATTCCTTCTTCAGGTTCTTTTCTTTCTTTTTTAACTCGTTCAGCGCTTTCTCCTGTTCAGTTTTCTCTTTGCTCAGTTCTTTTTTCTCCACCTGCTCGCTACCCAGTAGCACCTGTTTGGTGTCGAGGTCCTTTTTAAGCACAACCAGCTTACCATCGAGTTCGTTGCGTGTGCTTTCGAGCAAAGCCGCTTGTTTCTTTCTGTAAGTAGAGTACGTTTTCAAATAATACAGGCGTTTATAAGCCTGCTGGATGCTTTGTGCCGAAAAAACCAGTAACAACGCCGATCGCTGGTTGCGGTTCATGTAAGCACGCTTCACAAGTCTTCCGTAAGTTGTTTTAAGCTGAGTAAGATCTGAATTCAGTTCGCCTATGCGCTTTGAATTCGATGTAATTGTTGAGTTTAGCTCGTTTATTTCACCTTGAATGGCACCAATCAGTTTCATTCTGCTCGCCAGCTTTGCATTGAGCGCTTTCAGCTGTGTGAGAGATGCTTTCTTGTTTTTGCGCGTCTCGAGGATGAGCTGGTTCGTTTGTTTAATTTCATCCTGCAACGCTTTCTTACGCTTTTCCAGTTCAGACTTAGATGTTTGTCCGAAACCATGGCAAGCACAGACTAACAATAAAAACACAAGTTTAGCGCATCGGCTCATAATCGTCGGGAATACTAAACGCGATGTTTTGTTCTTTATTGAGCACAATGCGCGAATAGGTCATTTGAACCGAAAGGCTTTTATTGGCTTGCGCATCGATTTGAAACGATGAAGGCACCATCAAACTATCGATTAATTCGTAAGCCAGGTAGCGTACGCTGAAATTTCGCATCGGACGATAATCGCGCATTTCCATGCGACTAACGCGCTGTCTTTCGGGCGAATACCAAATCTCCTGCGTTACGATTTCGGGAATTTCCATCTCAACTTCGCGCTTCATTTTTCGCTTTTTAAAAGTGCTTAAAACAAACTCGTCGTTTTCACGATCCAAGATGTACTTATCCACAGTGTAATGTAAATAGGCATTGCCCAGTAAAATCGATTGAAGCATTTTAAAATTCAAATCGGCCTGCAACAGCTCACTTAAATAAGCGAAGCCTCCCTTAAAATAGGTGCCATTGATGCGATTCAACACCTTCACCGAATCGGGCGAAATTAAAACGCGGGCGACCTCGATTCCCAGTGCAGGCGAAATCGACATCCAAATCAGCGAGTCGCAACGCATGCGGAGATTCACATTGAACGAGCGCTTCTCCCTATCGAGTTCGGCATCAACTGCTACGCGCGCTGCAAACCAGGTTGCAGGTAATCCGCCAGATTGCAAAACGGCATACAAACTATCGGGACTATCCGCTGGAACAGGTGCAGGTATGGTTGGCTTAACTGCATCGGCCAGGGGAACAGTTTTACGCGACTTGCAGGAAGAGCTCAATAAAACCGCAATAAACAGCGCAAAACTTATAAAAACCGGTATGCGAAATTTATTCATTGGGCATACGTCCGGTTTCAATTTTCTTCAACAACTCGGGCTCCGAACCACCCAGCTCTTTTGCTCGCTTCCAAAAATCAAGTGCGTCGGATGATTTGCCTTGTTTCCACAAAATATCGCCTTTGTGTTCCAAAATGGTTGGGCTTTTCATACCGCCGGCTTCCAATGCTTTGTCGATCCAGATTGCCGCCTGATCGTATTCGGTGCGCTGGTAATAAATCCAGGCTTTGGTATCGAGAAACGAGGAACTGTTGGGATTAAGTTCATTGCTCTGTGTACTCAGCTCAAGCGCCCGATCGAGCTTTTCTTTGCGCAGTGAGAGGTAATATGCATAATTGTTCATCACATACGTATTCGAAGCATCGAATGTAAGCGCCTTTTCATATGCGGCATCACTTTTTGGATGCTCATTTACTGCATGATAACAATCGCCCAGTGAGGCATAGAATTGTGCCGAAAGCGGGTTGTTCGCAACAGTTAACGTCGCTCCGGCTTCGAGCGACTCAACAGCCTTGGTGTAATTTTTTTGCTGCATCGCCGCAACGCCATGGTATAAATAAAATATTGGAGAACCGGGAAAAAGCTCCATAGCTTCGGCGGCTACTTCTTCCATTCGCTTAAAATTGCGAACGTCGTTTAACACCATAAGAAGCTGATTCCACACACCAAACGACGATTTGTCGAGGCTTAATGCCGTTTCGAGTTCAACCAGTGCCTCGGCAGCTTTGCCCTCGCGCAATAACAGTTCGCCGTATGAACCATGTGCGCGAGCCGATTCAGGATGAGCTTGAGTCATCAAGGTACACAACTCCAAGGCCTGCGAACCAAGTTCCGGAAACTGTTCCATCAACACATAATAGGATCCCAGTACCTGGAGCTTCAAGTCTATTTCGGCTTCGGGATTGGCCATTGCTTTCTTCAAAGCATCGAACGAACGGCCATTGTCGCCCTTTCGGCGATAAAATTCGGCCAATGAAAAATAAACTGAGGCGTTATCGGGGTCGACCTTAACCAATTCTTCGTATTCCTTTAGCGCCAAATCATCCTCGCCCATTTCCTCATAAATCTCTGCAATCATGCCCCGGTATGAGAATTCATCGGGAAAGGCTTCCATGAGTTTTCGCACCTCGGCAATAGCCTTGTCGGGCTTCTTCATCTGCAGGTAAAGCGCTTTTTTCTGATTCGAAAACTCATCGTTAATTCCATACTGGCTCTCGAGCTTATCGAGAATTTTAATGGCTTCGTCGTATTTGCCGTTCATTGCCATTGCACTTGCGAGCGAATACTGATTATCGAAATTTTCAGGATCCGATTTAACCACTTCCTGCATCAGCGCAAGCAGTTTATCGGTCTTACCGCGCTGTTCATATACGCTGGCAAGCGACAACTTGTACCAAATGTTATCGGGGTCGAATTTTACAGCTTGCAATCCGCTAATTTCGGCTAGATCGGCATTTCCGGTACGAAGGTAAATCTGACTCAATTCGTAGTGCGTTGCTGCGCTACGCGGATTTATGCGCAAGGCCTGATTGAATTTCAATGCTGCTTGTGGATCGTTGCCAAGGATTTTTTCTTTTTCGGCATCAAAAAACAAGTAGGCAAAATCAAGCTGCTCCTTTTCTGATAGCTCGGCACCGGAAGTAACTTTTGCATCAACGGCTTTCGATTTGGTTTTGCATGATGAAAATGCCAGCGCCAATGCAAAAGCTACAATTCCCAGCTGATTAATCATCATTCGTTCTTCAGTGTTGAGTAATCGCCAAGACTGAACGATTGTTTCGATCCGTGAATTTCCGTATGGCTTCCAATCATGGCATTGTCTATAACGCTGTGTTGGATGCTTGTATTTTTCTGGATGATGGAATTTTGTACTACACTATTGCTAATGCTTGTTCCATCAGCAATAGAAACGTTTGGACCAATTACCGAATTCCTAAGTTTTACATTATTACCGATGAAGCAGGGCTGAACCACCACCGCATTTTCGGATGTTAGCCCTTCGCCAATGGTATTGGTATGCGGATTCAACTGCAGCCAGCGGCCGTGCGTCTCAACCGTAGCGTTTTTATTGCCGCAATCGAGCCATTCGGAAACCTTACCGGGCGCAAATCGCAAACCTTTACGCTGCATG
>CAZVHF010000087.1:0-9699 GCA_964627105.1 uncultured Chitinophaga sp. | reverse complement strand
CTCAACGCCTGGGCTTGGGATGTAAAGCGACCTGTATTTACGGAGATTGCGACCAAAGGGAAATCGGTGAAAGATCGCACCTTGGCTATGGAATTTTTGAAGGAAGATGCCTCAAGCCGCAAGGTGTTGAAGCAGGCACTTGCTGATAAACACTTCCTAGTAAGGCAATCGGCCATTCAGTTAATCGATTCGCTGCGTGCCGATGAGATTTCGGCTGCCACGAAATTGCTCAAAGATTCGAGCTATGTTACCGCAAATGAGGCCCTGCGTAAATTGCTGAAATCGGACGCTAAGAACACCGAAACCTACTTGCTCTTAACCGGTGAAACGTTTGGCGACAATGCTCGAAACATCAGATTTACCTGGTTAAAGGCAGCCATCAAAGCGGGCAAGAAAGAGTTTGAGGCCGAACTGCTCGATTTGTGCTCGCCCTCGTTCGAATTCAATACGCGCAAAACGGCTTTCTCCTTGGCAAAAGAGTTGAATGTAGCCGATAAGTCGCTGGTATGGAATGCCTTCGAAGCATCCAAATCGACCATGTTTAAACTCAACAGCAATGGCATTGGCATATTAATCTGGCTTTATAAAGATCATCCCGAGCTGAAGGGAGAAATCGAAAAATGGCTGGCCACCCTGGGCGATTCAGACTGGGAGAAGAAAATTGCAGAGCGGGTAAGGAGCGGGAAATAGCCAATAAAGATGAACTTTCAGCAGCTCGAATACATTGTTGCGTTGGATCGGCACAGGAACTTTCTTGCAGCCGCCAATGCTTGTTTCGTGAGTCAGCCCACGCTCAGTGCCATGGTAAAAAAACTGGAGGAAGAGCTGAATATTACCATTGTAAAGCGAGGGGTGCAGCCTTTGGAATTTACCAAGGCTGGTGAACAATTGCTGATGCAAGCAAAACGCATTTTGGCCGAGCAACATCGCATGCGCGAACTGTCGAAGGAAATATCAGAGGGTCTTAGTGGAGAAATTAAACTGAGTGTAATCCCTTCATTGGCAGCTAGCATCATTCCGCCCTTGATGCAAAAGCTCGATTCTGAGGAGCATTCACTTCGATTTCAAATCAGCGAATTGCCTACCGAAAAAGCACTGCAGGCCTTACTCAGCGGTATGATTGATATTGCTATTCTTGCAACACAAAGCGACCCGGCCTATTTTAATTCGTGTCCACTTTTTGAAGAAAAAATTGTGGCCTATGTTTCGCCACGCGAGAAATTACCCAAGGGAAAATTCATTCAACCCGAACATCTCGACAATTCGCACGTGTGGTATTTATCGGAGGAACATTGTTTCAGAGAGCAGGCCATAGAGGTTTGTAGCCGTAATTTAGGGGAAAGCACTAAAATAACCTACAGTGCCGGAAGCATTCTTACCTTGGTGCAACTGGTTGATTACAATGGTGGGATCACACTGATTCCGGCTGATGCAACATCCTTTTTAACAACCGCGCAAAAGGCAAACGTGCGCGAGTTTGCTCCACCTGCACCCAAACGATTGGTGCAGCTTACGGCATTGACCGAATACCCACGCAACAAGGTTATTACTTTCTTAAGCGAACTCATTGCGCGATAGATAAATTCTATGGCGTCATTGTTTTTTTCAGTTTGACCGGTGCCTTAATCGCAACGCATCTTTGCATCATAACTAAAAAACAAGCCATGAAAAAAGTTAATGCGACCGAGTTCCGCGAAATTGTCCAAAATCATCCTTACGTTGTTGTGAAATTTGCTGCCGACTGGTGCGGCCCTTGCAAACTGATGGCTGCTAATATTCAATTAGTCCAACCAAACTTCTCCCAAATAGAATTTTTGGAGATTGATATCGATTATGAGCTTGATCTTTCTCTTGAATTAGGTGCAAAATCGTTTCCCAATATCGTCTTTTTTTCACATGGCGAAACCCTGAAAGATTCAAATGGTGAAATCAAGAGACTCATAGGGGTACAATCAGTGAATGTGCTCACTAAGGCATTTGAATCGCTGCTTGCCAAGCCTTGAGAGGAGGTCTGTACTATTCATGAATCAAGGACTCACCAAATTGATGCTCACATTAACATAAAACGGATTTCCTAATTCATTTAGCATCACATAAGGCTCCTTGCTGGCAAATCCAAATGCACGGTAGATTTCCTTGCCCGAAGCCAGTCGGTCAACATCAAAGCGGTAATTGATTCGGTATCCTGCCTGAATCGACATCCATATGAAATTTCTAACTGAGAATTCGTAAACAAGTCGCAGACGAATTTCGCCACGTCGAATTTCAAGATCCTCTTTGTTTAGATTGGCTGCGCTTCCGGGAAGGGCATCGTTCCAAAGGCGGTAGCTTTGTCCTTCAAGTTCATATCCGGCAAATACCATGTTTCTGCTATTTATGGTGCGCCTCACATGCGCTCGTGCCGGAAACAGTATCTCGCTTCCCCATTTGTTGGCAACATCGGTATAATTAAATAGAACTACAGGAATATAATTCAACTCACCAACCCGGTATGTACGTGCAATACCTATTCCCCATTGTTTTTTCTCATGCGGTCGTTTTCCCCAAATCAATGCAGCCGAATATTTTAAATATTGCAAAGGCATAAGGTTTTTAAGCGTGTAATCGCCACTGTAGTCTGCAGATCCTTGGAAGAGTAAAAATTGCTTGTCGTTGAGCGGCTTAAAGAGAGTAGTATTTAAGCCTGCCGTACGGAGTGCATTTTCGTTTAGGGCTAGCAATAAGGGGTTTGTGAGCGTATCAGGTTTCGCGAACGTGTAGCGTTGCTCCCAGTAATTTGCTCCCATCTGCCAAACCAGATTGGTTTTCGAAATTACCGGAATATTGGCTGCTAGGCGAACACCTTCCGAGCGAAGTATTTGTGCTTTCTGAGGATGTAGATTGCTTTTCCCGTCCGATGGAAACATCCGTTTCAAGGAATCTGCATCAATCGAATAACCAAACTGGTAATCGTAACCAATGCTAATGAGTTTCGCCGGACTCAATCCTTCTATTTTGGGGCTGCAAAATCGCTTGGCTCCCTCGGCTGCAAAATCGAGATTGTCGTATTGACTGTAATCTTCTTCGGCTGCAGCACTATCGGTTGGAGCTACAACTTGAGCAAGCGATTCGGTAGAACAATAAAAGGCAAACGCCGCAGTAAACAGTGCAAACTTTACAGAAATGTGCATCATTGATTTGGCTTATTTCTTAATGGCCAAACGCTTCCAAACATCTGTTCTTCCCAATGCCGAAACGCCGATGTAACCTCGTATATTCAAGGTGTTTGAGTCATCCATCTTGATGGTACAGCTGTAGGTGCTTCCGTTGAGTGGATCGTAGATTGTTCCTTCCGACCATTCATCACTACCCTGGTAAACAAAATCTTTCAGCATACGATACCCTTTCAACGGCACATTCTGCAAGGTTGGATCGGGATTGTTTTTGTCGGTTTTGGGTTGATTGGTCTTAGGGTCATTGGGCTCCTTCAACCAAACAATTTTTCCATAGTATTTGGTACCAATCTTTTCGATTTTTACTCGTGCGCGGCCATTTGAGGGCTCCCACACACCGAGCAGACGATCGCCACCTTCGTCTAAGAAATGAAACGAGCTGAAGCTAATGGCAGAAACCAGCATTGCAAAAAAGAGAAGTGTTTTTTTCATGATCGTACAGGAAGTTTTATTCGTTATAAAGTTAGATGAAATCTAGCTTCGAAGTGTATCAATAACTCAATTCGAACTCGAAATTGCCTTTAAGCTTTAAATTGCTTTCTAAATCCTTTACCAATGTCGCATCAAGTACAATGTAGAATTGTTTCTCATTGAAAAAATCGCTCGCTTCCGCTTCGGCAGACGGAACCAATTCGGCCGACTTTACATCAGGCTTTATTGGATTAATAACGGCAAGCTCCTGCATTTGCAGTTCGGCATTATCGGATGCCAAACTCATTACGAGCGCACCTATTCCCGAGAACCCGCTTGTGTCAACCGAAAAGATCTCGGCTTTCTTTAAAACAGCTCGATCAACCGACATTCCTTCTTTAAACTCCGAACCGAAAATTGATTTCAAATCGACCGAAACAACGTATTGGGAAGGGTTTGAGCCTTCGAATAGAGGGCCTTCATACGTGAATTCAATATCTTTCAGGGTATGCATTTTCGTTTTTCCGCCGCTGCAAGAGAAAAACAAAATAGCACAAAATAGAAGGTGTATAACGTAACGTGTTTTCATGTTGAGTTGCAAGGCTTAAATGTATTCAAATCAGAGATGCTTGCAAATGTACATCAAGCTATAGTGTAATTATCCATAAATCGGTTTTCTTTTCAAACGACATCCAAACATTGCTGGAATGTCTTTTTATGCGAATATTTCCCATACCGATCGATACATGTTTCCCTCTATGCACCAATTTATAAGTGCGTCGTAAAACGGATCGGCACTTAAGGTCGCACTGTCGCCGAGCATGATAAGCTGATAACGGGCTCGGGTCATTGCTACGTTCATACGGCGATAATCGCGTAAAAAGCCAATTTCTCTCCGTTCGTTGCTGCGAACTAACGAAATGATAACGCAATCTGATTCCTGACCCTGAAACGAGTCGATTGTTCGGATTCGAATCTTCGTATTGCCGGTACTTTCGCCTTCAAATTGATCTGTGAGCATACGTACTTGTTCATTGTATGGCGAAATAAGCGCAACGGATGCCATGTCTGTATCCTCAGGTAAAAATACGTTCCAATGTGTTTGCAGAAATGCTGCTTCTCCCGGATTTGAAATACTCTGGGTTTCGGTATTGAACTCTTCTTCGTAGCCGGCACCTGCGGTATCGATAAATAACAATCCGTTCCCGTTTTTGGGAAAGCGTGTTAAGGTGCTTTCGTGACCGCGTAGTTTATCTTCGTAAAACCAGCGGTTCGGAAATGCCATGATGTGCGGATTCATGCGGTATTGCACATTGAGTAGCACGGTTGGAACATGATTAAGTACCTTTTCCATAAGGGTGATGCCAAGTCCATCCTTTGCCGCTTTATGCGATTTTACGGTTGGTGGTAACTGGTGTGGATCGCCTGCCAGTACAAACCGCTCGGCTCTTATTAATGGAAGCCAACTCAGGGGTTCAAGTGCCTGCGCTGCTTCATCAATGAAAACAAAATCAAACGCTATATCTTTTGGTAAGTGTGTATGCATAGCCATGAGTGTACCACAAACAACGTCGGCCGAATGAAAAACGGCATCACTCAAGGTTTTTTCCAGTTGATTGGCATCGCGTAGCAGTGATTTCGCCTCTTTAAGCAATAAATTACGTTGTTCGCGTTCTGCGGCACCAAAACTTCGTTTGTATTTAAGTGCCATAGTTCGGTACGCATCAGCTTGTTTACGTGCTTCGCGAATAACGCTGAATTCGGGCGAGTTACGAATCTTGCCTTCAACTGTAATGGCTTCAAGTTGTTCCGAAACGCGAACCGGATTGCCAATGCGCACAACGTTTAATCCCTCGGCAAGTAAATTACTGCAGAGGTGATCTACCGCAGCATTTGATGGTGCAGAAAATAAAATCCGGCCTTCCTGACGGCAAATTTGAACTGCTGCCGACACCAGGGTTGTTGTTTTGCCTGTTCCGGGAGGACCGTGAACTACGGCCACATCGCGGGTTTCGGTAATCAGCTTAGCTGCCAGATTTTGAGAAGGATTCAGTTGCTCATCGGTCGCGTAAACAAAAACTTCGTTGGGATGTGTATCAGCAGCCTTTTTTTGGATTAAAACATCACGCAAGTGCGCAAGCCTACAATTACGAGCGTCCTTAATCCCTTCAAGCGCTTCATTGCATCGTTTGTAAGACAGCGCATCAAACTGTGCCTGCATTACCAGTCGACCTTCGTCGAGTATGTCGGGAAGTTCATCGCGAAAGAAAACAATCTTTGCCCGGTTATCGCGCAATGCATCCAAAACACCGGTAACCGCATCTGAATCGCCCTGCGAAGCACTGAAAATGCGTACCGGCTTACCCGGACTAAAACTATGTGGCGAATCTCTGAGTTTGGTACGTTCGACCCAAACAAACGGATAATCGCCAAATCCATAACCTGTTTCGATTACCTGCAAAGGATGCCAGCAAAGTCCTGCTACTGCTTGCTGTTGAATCGATAAACTTGTTAGTGCAATCGCAAATTGTTTCTCCTCTTCAATACGTTCTTCGGCATAAAGCGAAGTTAAGGTCGAGAAATACGGTTCCGCATCCATATCAGCCTCGCACTTTCAGCAGGCGCTTTCTAATAAGACTGGTGTTTGTTGAAACCTCCAGAATGTACATTCCTCCGGGAAGGAAGGAAAGGTCGGCCGTTAGGATGTTTCCCGACTGGCTAAATATCGGAGCAGTAACAAGCTTACGGCCCTGCATGTCGTAAAGGCTAAGTGAGGCAATTTTTTCTGTATTGGGAAACGAGAGCTGCACGAAATCGATGCATGGCTGAGGAAACAGCTTTATCTCTGAATCAGTCAACGATTCGTTCCCCGTAAATTCGAGGTTGCAACTTTGCTGAAAGGTAATGCGCGTATCGCTATTAATCGATTGCTGAAATTGTTGCCACGATGCCGAATCATCGAGCAGGAAGGTATTTAGAAATGGGCGCAGGTAATCGAATGTAATTTGCTGCTGCAATTCGCGCGTCATACCACCTGGTACGCCCGATTCTCCGATGTCGCAGAGGCTTGAAGGAATATAAAAGCAATGGGTTCCCGAAGTTATACTCACAAAGTTCTTACAATCGCTTGCCAGTGAATTATAAATGGGCTGATGGTTCGTTTCTGGAGGTGTAACCCCATCGGCCGAACCCGAAAATATTAGTGCGGGAATATTAACTTGTCCACCCAGCGGAACAGGCGATGGATTGGTAATAGCCGGTGCAAATCCGATGTAGGCATCTGCAGTGGTTTGTGTTGCGGCAAGTGCCGATGCACCGCCACCCATAGAATGCCCGCCGATAGCCGAACGTCCGTTAAATTGTGAGAAAAAAGGCACGCCTCCCGAACGAAATGCTGTATTTAAAAAAGCAATGTCTTTCCCGAATGCATCATGATTAGGCAAGAAGCTACTTTCGGTAGTTGGCAAAACAATTACATAACCATCGGGGACAAGTTCATCAGCAAAATTTTGGTAGGTATTTCCGGGAATCACAAAGCCATGAGCCAATGTAAATACCGGAAAGGTTCCCGCGGCAAAGGCTACATTATCGCCGGCGCTTTCTGCCGGATAATATACTTCTGCTGTAACGGTTCGGTTTCGGGCTGCATCAAGTAAACTAAGGCTGCGGTGACCTATGGCATAGGGTTGAGCAAGCGATGAAATACAGATGCTGAAAAAAAGATAAAGTAAAGACTGTTTCATTTTATGAAAATATAAAATTTACTTCTAAATCAAGACGCTGATGTTGTTTATTTGTTGCTATCACAAGTCGAGTAAGCGTTAAAAATCTTAATACACTCTATTGCATCAAGAGTGTCGTGAACACGTAGGATATGCGCTCCCTGCATCAAGGCAAGCATGTGCAAAGCCGTAGTGCCATTCAAGGCATCTGCTGGCGAAACCTCGAGCAGCCGCGTAACCATACTTTTACGCGAAACACCAGACAAAACAGGAACCTCCATCATTACAAACTCATACAAATGACGTAGGAGGGTATAATTCTGTTCGAGTGTTTTGCCAAATCCAAATCCCGGATCAATCACAATATCGCGAACCCCCAGTTGGCGCAACCGGTTTACTTTTTCGGCCATAAACTGCAGCACGTCCTGCACCACATCGCTGTACTGCGGATTCTGTTGCATCGTTTCGGGCTTACCCTGCATGTGCATTAATATGTAGGGAACCTGCAGCTGCGCAACCGTTTCGAACATTGCAGCATCAATGCTTCCGGCCGAAATATCGTTCACCAGATCGGCCCCCTGCGCTACAGCATTTTGAGCAACAGATGCATGATAGGTGTCGACCGATAAAAACACATCTGGAAACTCCTTACGAAGACGCTCAAAAATCCCATCCAGACTTTTTAATTCATCCTGTGCATTCGAAATTTGAGCGCCCGGACGACTCGAACTTGCTCCAATATCTAAGCAAAATGCACCGCCTTTAACGTGTTTTTCGGCTAAGCGCAATACATCATCTACCTTTTTTGCCCGGCTATCGGCGTGAAACGAATCGTCGTTCACATTTATAATGCCCATTACACGTGGCTTTTCAAAAGAAATAAGCGAACCGCGCAAACAAATCGACGGGAAATGCTTCCGGGATATTAATTTCGCATTTAAATTCATGGCGTCCATGCAGAAAACAGCTGAGCAGTTTGATCGCGTTATCGCGCGCTGCAAAGATATATTTATCAAGAAGAATCGCGACTACGGTACATCGTGGCGTATTCTGCGAAGCAGTTCCATTACCGATCAGCTTTACATCAAAGCTACGCGCATTCGCGGCATCGAAACCTCGGGAACGCACCTCGTGGATGAGGGCATCGAACCCGAGTTCATCGGCATAGTAAATTATTCCATCATGGGACTCATCCAACTGCAACTGCATGCTGATGCGCCTGTTGAATTGCCGCTCGACGAAACCGAACGTCTTTACGACAGCACCATTGCGACGGTAAAGGAACTGATGCTCAAAAAAAATCACGATTACGGCGAGGCTTGGCGCAACATGCGGGTTAGCTCGTTTACCGATATGGTGTTGATGCGTTTGATGCGCATTCGACAAATCGAAGACCACAAAGGGCAAACTATCGTTTCGGAAGGCATTGATGCCAATTACATGGACATGATCAATTATGCCGTTTTTGCCCTCATTAAATTGATGGAAGAAGCCGAGGCCTGATTTGCTTTGCACGCGATGAATCACAACGAAGCCACAATCGCCGCTTTAGCCACACATCCCGGTATGGCTGCAATTGCCGTTATACGCATTTGCGGTCCAAAAGCCGTCGAAGTGCTTGATGCGATTTTTCGTCCTGCAGGTGGAAAGCTGCTTCGCGAAGCTCCGGGATACAGTATTTTGTTTGGAAAAATTCACGATAAGGGCAAGATTATCGACGAGGTGCTTGTTAGTATTTTTCGTGCTCCGCATTCCTACACCGGCGACGATACCCTGGAGATATCCTGCCACGGCTCGGTTTATATACAACAGGAAGTGCTGCAATTGCTTTATAGAAGCGGCGCAGAACCTGCACTGCCCGGCGCATTTACGTTGCGGGCTTTTTTGAATGGAAAGATGGATTTGAGTCAGGCCGAAGCCGTTGCCGACCTCATCGCATCGGGCAACCAAACATCGCACGCATTGGCCATGCAGCAGTTGCGTGGGGGCTTTGGAAACCGCATTAAAAAACTGCGCGAAGATTTACTGAATTTCCTTGCATTGATTGAACTGGAGCTGGATTTCAGTACCGAAGATGTTGAGTTTGCCGACCGAAGCACACTTGAAACCCTGGTAAAGCATATTTTGGAGGTAATTGAACGCCTTCGCGATAGCTATGCAATGGGCAATGTGCTTAAGAATGGCATTCCGGTGGCGATTGTGGGCATGCCCAACGCCGGAAAATCGACCTTGCTCAATGCATTGTTGAATGAAGAGCGAGCCATTGTGAGCGATATTGCCGGCACCACGCGCGATACGGTTGAGGATGAAGTGGTATTAGATGGATTCGCATTTCGGTTTATCGACACAGCAGG
>CAZVHF010000086.1:0-9727 GCA_964627105.1 uncultured Chitinophaga sp. | reverse complement strand
GCCGCGATATAGTCAAATCGCTTATTTCAGCGAAGGTCTAGCACCGGTAGCTGTGGGCGGCAAGTGGGGGTTTGTAGATGCAAAAGGGACAGAAATAATTCCATGTGAATATTCAGCGGTAGAGAGCGGATTTATAAACGGCTCTGCTCAGGTTGTGGAGAGCGACAAGTGGATTTTGGTGCACAAAAGCGATACACTTAAAATGCCCGAATACGATGAAATTTTGCCTTTTTATGGTTATACAGCAGCCTTTCGAAGAGGAAACTACTGGGGGTTTTTAAATCAATTTGGTGAAGAAAGTATCGAAGCGCAATACGATGAGCTGGTTTTTTCAAAAGGTGGACTTTGTTTTGGTCTTAAAACTGTAGCCGACACCGCTAAATATGCCTTGATCAGTCCTTATGGAAAAGAAATCGTTGCTGCAAAATACATCGACATAGCAAGATTTACCGAAGGACGTGCAGCAGTGAGAACAGCACAAGGTTGGGGATTCATTGATGAAAACGGCGCAGAGGTGGTTAGGCCGCAATACGATGTGGTAAGAAATTATTCCTCGGGTAGGGCAGCTGTCCAAAAAAATGGAGAATGGGCCTTTCTTTCGCTAAATGGAACCGAAGCTATTCCAATGTTTAGTGGATTTCCTGATCTATCTGAACTTGATAAGAAACCACTCGACTTTTCTGATTCATTGTCGTCAATTCGCGAGGTTTTTCCGCTTTATTTGGTTGAAGTTATTGGAGATTTTGACGGCACTTATGCTGCAGTTGAAGATTTAACAGAAGAAAATTCAACAGGAAACCATCTCTGTTTATCCAAGACGGGTAAATTAACAGATGCGGGCCAGTGCGAAATTACCGAGCGTTATTCCGATAGTTTTGATCCGGCGAAAGAACAAAATCAGGCATTTCGAATTTTACGCATAGCAGGTAAATCACTTAAAATAAATAGTGAAGGAAAAATCCTTGATTAAATTAAAAGGAATCCTTGAAAGGATGTCGTTGTATCCAATCTTCAGATTTTATTTTTGTGCTTAATCGTTTAGCCAGTTTATTGCCCACAACCGATTTTAGTCGAATCAATACATCTAGTTCCTGCGGAATGGCGCCCGCCGTACTTTTAATTTCCATGGCAGTGCGGCCAAAATCAACGAACTTGACACCAAGCTCGAGCGCATCCTGAATATAGCGGTAAATCATATTCAAGTAAAGCGAATGGCTTCGGTTGTATGCGTAATCCATCCCGATTAGGTGTGCATCCAAACGATCTCCATGCAAAAAGGCTGTACTGAAACCAATTAGCTTATCACCATCCTTCCAGGCGATGAACCGAAAACGATCGGTTGAAAAGGCTTCTGCCAATTGTGGAATATAGGCGTCGTTAACCGGTTGAATTCGGAATTTTGCACGTTTATATACTTCGTTATAAAGCAAATGAATCTGGTTTTTATTTGCTTGAATTTCTGAAGCTTCCCAATATTCGGTCGTTAAACTGCCTGCCTTGTGCAACGCAGCGCGGGCTCGTGTGCGGTATTTTGTCGACATAGCCCCCAGGTAATCAGCGAAGCTTGACCAATTAGGAGATATTGGCAAAATCATCAGTGGCAAGGTATTGACTTTTAAAAAGCCATTCATTGAATGATGGTTTTGAGAAGTCTGGCTCAGGTTTAAATCCTTGAGTACTGTTAAGTCACAATTGCCAAAATGCTCCTCAACACTATTCAATACAGCCTGCCATAACTGGAATTGCAGTTCGGGAGTACAGGTTTTTGTAAAATATAATCCATACGGACCGCTAACAAGCATGTTTCCGGCAATAAGAATTTGCAAATGAGAATCGCAGGATCCCAAGATAAATGGCAGAACCGATTTAATAGTTTGTTTCCACAGGCGGCCAGAACTGCTTTGATCTGCAATAGACTGAATTACATTTGTTTTATCGAGCTTAAGTAAACAAAAGGAGCCAAAAGCAACCAGGTCGCCATTCAGATACACGTAAGGAAAAACGTGTTTAACAGCATCGGAGTCGTTTAACGAAACCGACCGCAGGTATGCAACATCAAAATAAACCGGTATATCTCTGTTGTTATAATTGGCCCAATCATCCAATAAACCAAAGCGAACTTCGAGTGCATGGTTCGGCGGTGCAGATTTTAATTTCATTTTGCTCGATAGCGTGGGCAAACAAACTGAATTCATAGAAACACAAAGTTCGATTAATTCACATGTAATCGCGTAACAATAACACGCAATTTTGAGCCTTGTTCGATTTTGTGAGATTTGCAGATCCAATTCCCCATAAAACCAAGGTCTTGAAATTTTTCATGTAATTGATAATGTGCGACATGAAGAAGTTTCATCAGACGCTAAAAAAAATAATTAACAGTTGTTTATAAAAATTTCTTCAATTACCTCAAACTGCAACAATTTCGCGAACAAATCGCAATACTTTCGATTAAGTTTGCATTGAATCGCAGTTAGAACATGGTGCAGGAAAAAAGCATTAAAAGAGCTTTAATATCAGTGTATTACAAGGATGGGCTTGAGGCGCTTATACACCTTCTTGCGCAGCACAACGTGCAATTCTGCTCTACTGGAGGCACGCAACAATTCATAGAAGCACTTGGTTATTCTGTTGAACGTGTCGAAGATTTGACTTCATATCCTTCCATTCTCGGTGGGCGTGTAAAAACATTGCATCCCAAGGTTTTTGGGGGAATTCTTGGTCGGCGCGACGAAGCTTCTGATGTGGCCCAACTCGAAGAATATGCCATTCCAGAAATCGATTTGGTTATCGTCGATTTATATCCTTTCGAAGAAACCGTTGCTTCCGGTGCTTCGAAGCAAGAAATTATTGAAAAGATAGATATCGGAGGCGTTTCGCTTATTCGTGCTGCTGCCAAAAACTACAACGATGTGCTTATTGTTTCGAACCGAAATCAGTATGTCGGTATTTTGGAATTGCTGCAGGCGAGCCATTGCAAAACGTCGCTCGAAGACCGATTCCGCTTGGCCTCCGAAGCCTTTCTCACAACCGCGGCATACGATGAAGCCATTGCAGGATGGATGACTGCTGAGCCTCTTCGCTACGGCGAAAACCCTCATCAATCCGCATATTTTCATGGGAAGTTGAGCGATGTTTTTACCCAAATTCAAGGCAAGGAACTTTCGTATAATAACTTACTCGATATTGATGCTGCATTGCGTCTGATTGCTGATTTTTCAGGAACCGGATGCGCCATCCTTAAACACAACAATGCTTGCGGTGCAGCGCTCGATAATCATCCGCTTACCGCTTGGAATAAAGCACTGGAAGCAGATCCCGTTTCGGCTTTTGGCGGGATTATCATTTTCAATACCGCGGTCGATAAGGCGCTTGCTCTGGAAATCGACAAGATTTTTTTCGAGGTGCTCCTTGCGCCCGAATTCTCAGATGAAGCGCTTCAAATTTTTGCCGCAAAAAAGAATAGAATTATTCTTCAAACAAAAGCATTTGAGAGGCCGAAATTCGAAAAACGTACTTCCTTGAATGGATTGCTGGTGCAGCATACCGATGGCCAGACAGAGAAGCATGATCAATTCAATATCGCTACGAATGCTGCACCAACTTCTACACAATTAGCAGATTTAGAATTTGCAGCTGTACTGGTAAAGCATACCAAATCGAACGCTATTGCATTGGTGAAAGATCAACGGCTTTTGGCGAGCGGCACGGGCCAAACATCGCGCGTTGATGCGCTAAATCAAGCCATCGACAAGGCAAAGCGCATGAACCTTTCGCTTCAGGGAGCCGTAATGGCTTCGGATGCATTCTTCCCATTCCCCGATTGCGTCGAAATTGCTGCAGCAGCGGGAATAAAAGCCATTATTCAGCCAGGTGGCTCTATAAAAGATCAAGACTCAACAGACGCGGCAAACCGACTCGGCATTGCTATGGTCACAACAGGAATAAGACACTTTAAACACTAACACACCACACATGGGTTTATTTAATTTTTTCACCCAGGAAATCGCGATTGACCTCGGAACGGCCAACACGATTATCATACACAACGACAAAGTTGTGGTCGACGAGCCCTCCATTGTAGCAATCGAACGCTCGAGCGGTAAAGTAATAGCCGTAGGTAAGCAGGCGCAACAAATGCACGGCAAAACCCACGAAAACATAAAAACCATTCGTCCATTAAAAGACGGCGTAATTGCCGACTTCAACGCCGCCGAGCACATGATTCGCGGAATGATTAAGATGATTAATCCTGGTCGGAAAATCTTCAGTCCTTCGCTTATTATGGTTATTTGTATTCCCTCGGGAATTACTGAGGTAGAGAAACGTGCGGTACGCGATTCGGCCGAACATGCCGGAGCTAAAGAAGTGTACCTCATCCACGAGCCAATGGCTGCCGCAATTGGTATCGGTATCGATGTGGAAGAGCCGATGGGTAATATGATCATCGACATCGGCGGTGGTACTTCAGAGATTGCTGTTATCGCTTTGGGAGGGATTGTGTGCGACAAGAGTATTCGCGTTGCGGGCGACGATTTTACCTCAGATATTGAAGATTATATGCGTCGCCAGCACAACATCCATATTGGTGAGCGTACAGCAGAGAAAATCAAAATTGAGGTAGGGGCTGCATTAACCGAAATTGATAATCCGCCACCGGATTATGCGGTACATGGTCGCGATATGATGACTGGTATTCCGAAAGAAATTACTGTTTCGTACCAGGAAATTGCGCATTGCCTTGACAAATCGATTGCTAAGATTGAAACTGCGATTCTGAATGCACTCGAAATGACACCACCGGAGCTTTCGGCCGACATTTACCGTACAGGAATTTACCTTGCAGGTGGTGGTTCGATGTTGCGTGGATTGGATAAGCGTATATCGGCAAGAACAAAACTACCGGTTTACATTGCCGAAGATCCGTTGCGAGCCGTAGCCCGTGGAACAGGGATCGCACTAAAAAACCGCGACAAATTCAAGTTCCTTATCCGTTGATCGATTTAAGAAAGCGTTAAAGAAACATGCGGAATTTCTTCCTCATCATCAGAAAGTACAATTTTTTTATTGCCTTTCTGCTGCTACAGGGAATTTCTGTGTTTTTGCTTGTAAAAAACAACAGCTACCAACGCGAGGTGGTTGTTTCGTTTTCGAACCAAATTACCGGACAAATTTACGCAGCCTATGCCGACGTTACAGATTATCTAACCTTGGGAATTACCAATCGCTTGCTGGCCGAAGAGAATGCAAGGCTTCGTAAGGCAGATTCGAATTCGTTCTACGATAAGTCTTTCAAGTTGATAAAGGTTAATGATACGCTCTATGAACAACAATATGAATACATCAGTGCTCGGGTAATCAACAACAGTTATACGAAAGTGAACAACTACCTCACGCTCGATGCCGGAAAAAACAAAGGAATTCAGCGCGATATGGCTGTGATTTCGAGTACGGGCGTGGTGGGTATTGTAAATGATGTGTCTGAACATTTTTGTACGGTTATTTCTGTGTTGAATAGCAAAACACGGATTTCTTCAATGATTAAGAAAAACGGATATTTCGGTTCTACCATCTGGAGTGGCGGATCGCCTCAGACGGGTAGTTTGCTTGATATTCCAAGCCATGCCAAAGTGGCAATCGGCGATACGGTTGTTACGACATCATTCTCGCTTTATCCGCAAAATATTATGGTCGGAAAAGTTGCTGAGATAGGCACTTCGGGCGAGAGTTTTAAAGAAATTAAAGTGAAACTAAGCACCGATTTTCAAAATATTTCCTACGTGTACATCGTACGCAATCTGTTGAAAACCGAACGCGATACCCTCGAAGCCAAGTTGAACGCCAATGATCAGTGATATACTCATCAATATTATACGCTTTTTCCTGCTGATTTTTCTGCAGGTTCTGGTGCTCGATCAGCTCGAAATTTCGGGTCCGGTGAATGGCTATTTCAACGCTTACCTATACATTCTTTTCATTCTGATGTTGCCCGTAAACATCAACAAATTATTTCTGCTTTTTTTGAGTTTTATAACAGGATTAACCATCGATTTATTTTCCGGAACGCCGGGAATGCATGCTTCAGCCTCGCTGGTGATTGCGTTTCTACGTCCGTCGTTTTTGCATATTGTTGCACCGCGAGAGGGCTACGAATCGACGGCTCGCCTAACCATGCAGGGAATGGGTGGAAGCACGTTTCTGGTGTACACCGGTGTAATGACCTTTGTACATCACCTCTGTTTGTTATTAATAGAAGCGTTTAACTTTCTGAATTTTTTCGACTTGCTTCTTAGAGTGCTCACGTGTAGTGTTTTTACTATGGTGCTCATCGTGATGAGTCAAATCCTTTCGCAACGTAGCAAGGGAGGAGGAGAATCATGAACCTCTTTTCGGATCGAAAATACGTTATCAGCGCAATTTTCCTCACCATTGCCGTATTGTATCTCATTCGCCTGTTTTACATTCAGGTAATTGACGACAAGTACAAACTGGCAGCCGACGACAATGCCCTCCGCCATAAAATTGAATATCCCGAGCGGGGTGTTATTTATGACCGAAATGGAAAAATTCTGGTTTACAATGAAGCTGCCTACGACCTAATGGTAATTCCCAAACGGGTAAAAAATATCGATACGGCCGATTTGTGCAATATGCTTCAGATTAAAAAAGAGGATTTTATCGAGAAATTGAAGAAACTCAAGAAGCAGAAATTTAGTTCGTTCAGACCCGAAGTATTCGAAGGGGAGATTTCGCTCGAAACCTATGCAACGCTGCAGGAAAAACTATATAAGTTTCCGGGATTTTTTGTGCAAGCCCGAACGCTGCGTAAATATCCGATGCGAATTGCACCGCATGCTTTGGGCTATGTAGGAGAGGTAGATGAGAAAATCATATCGGCAAATCCGTATTACCGCATGGGCGATAACATGGGTTTGAGTGGCGTTGAAAAATCGTACGAAGAAGTTTTGCGGGGGCAACGTGGGGTAAAGATTGTAATGGTTGATGTTTACAACCGCGAGAAAGGAAGTTTCGAAGGTGGAAAATATGATACAGCATCTGTATTGGGTAAAAGCCTCACCTCATCGATTGATGCCGAGCTGCAGCAATATGGCGAACAATTGATGCAGAATAAAGTGGGCGCCATTGTGGCCATTGAACCGGCTACCGGAGAGGTGTTAACTATGGTTTCGTCGCCAACCTATGACCCAAATTTGTTAGTAGGGCGTTTAAAGAAGAAAAACTATCCGAAAATGGTGCGCGATACACTAAAGCCTTTGTATAATCGCGCTACGATGGCAAAATATCCACCAGGCTCAACGTTTAAATTATTAAACGGATTAATTGGATTGCACGAAGGCGTCATCAATGAAAATACCACATTTGGTTGTGGTCGTGGATTTCATTTTGGTGGCTTAACAGTTGGCTGTCACCCGCACGCTTCGCCTGTGAATTTGAAGTTTTCCATCACAACATCTTGTAATGCCTACTACTGCAACGTGTTTAAAAACATTTTGCAGAAATATCCGAAAACAGCCATTGGATTTGATGTTTGGCGAAACCACGTAATGAGTTTCGGACTCGGGCACAAATTCCCTACCGACCTCCCGCAAGAATCGTCGGGCAACGTACCTTCCATAAAGTATTACGACAAATATCATGGTGCTGGACGATGGAATGCCATTACCGTAATCTCGCTCGCTATTGGTCAGGGCGAAATGGGTGTAACACCGCTGCAAATGGCTAATTTCTGTTCGGTGATTGCGAATAGAGGCTGGTACATTCCGCCGCATATCATTAAAGGCATAGACGGTGGGCAGATTGACCAGAAGTTCCGAAAAAAACAATACACGAAAATCGAACGTGAATATTTCGACCTTGTGGTGGATGGCATGCGTAACGTGGTGTTAAATGGTACCGGACGCATTGCACAGCTCGATTCGCTCACCATTTGCGGGAAAACGGGGACAGCTCAAAATCCGCATGGAAAAGACCATTCGATTTTTATTGCTTTTGCGCCGATGGATAATCCTAAAATTGCTATGGCGGTATATGTCGAAAATGCCGGATTTGGAGCAACCTGGGCAGCACCTATTGCCAGTTTAATGATGGAAAAATACCTGCGCAGGGAGGTGAAAAGGCCCGAAATGGAAAAACGTATTCTGGACGCTAATTTACTTCCTAAAAAAGAAGATTGGGTAGCTAAAAAATAGAAACATGGCAAACAGAAACAACGAAGGCGTTCTGCAGAATATCGACTGGATTTTGGTGCTCATGTATCTGCTTATGGTTACAATGGGCTGGTTTAACATTTATGCCGCCGTTTACAACGAAGAGTACAAAAGCATTTTCGATACTTCGCAAAGCTATGGGATGCAATTGGTATGGATTATCAGTTCCCTCTTTATTGCATTCGTTATTCTGGTCATTGATGGCGAGGCCTTTCCGCGGCTGGCTTGGGTTATTTATGGCGCATTTATTCTACTGCTGATTGCCGTAATATTTGTCGGAGCCGAGGTAAAAGGTTCCAAATCGTGGATAGGTGTGGGTTCTTTTCGGGTTCAGCCGGCCGAGTTTGCCAAGTTTGCAACCAATCTCGCGATTGCGAAATACCTCAGCAACATCAACATTAAAATCGATAACCTCAATACGAAGTTGGTTGCAGGTGCGCTCTTTGCTGTTCCGGCATTAATTATCATCCTCCAAAACGAAACCGGGTCGGCACTCGTTTATGGCTCGTTCATTCTTGTGCTTTTCCGTGAAGGTCTTTCGGGTAATTTCCTCATCCTTGGTTTGATGATGGTTGTATTATTTGTACTGGCCTTGTTAGTCGATGAAACTATTCTCAGCGTTATTCTGGCTGTCGTTGCGGCTTCATCTCTTTTCTTCATTCGCCGAAAAATGCGGAACATCTTGGCTGTAGCCGGAATTCTCGTCGCTGCACTTTCGTTCGTGTATTCGGTCGATTATGCTTTTGTAAACATCCTCGAGCCACATCAGAAAAAGCGCATTAACGTATTGTTGGGCAAGGAAGTAGATCCGAAAGGTGCAGGCTACAACGTTAATCAGTCTATGATTGCCATCGGCTCAGGGGGCGTTCTTGGCAAAGGTTTCCTAAAAGGAACCCAAACCAAGTTCAATTACGTGCCCGAACAAAGCACCGACTTTATTTTTTGTACAGTAGGCGAGGAGTGGGGCTTCGCCGGAAGCGTTGTCGTGATTGGGCTTTTTGTTATACTGCTTTTGAGGATAATTTACCTCGCCGAACGGCAACGCTCAGCCTTTTCGCGCATTTATGGATATGGACTGGCTAGCATTATTTTTATCCATTTGGCGATCAATATCGGAATGACCATTGGACTTGCACCGGTAGTTGGAATTCCCTTGCCTTTTTTTAGTTATGGTGGCTCATCGCTTTGGTCGTTTACCATCCTCACTTTTATTTTTGTGCGCTTGGATGCTTACCGGTTCCAAATCCTCAGGTAATCGTTTAATTTATTTTTATCCTGCCACACACAAATTATTCACAAATACCTAAGCCAAAATTGCGTTTGCTTAAGTATTTTTATAAAAAATTGAGTTCATAAAAGCGTTCTATGGCCAGCTCCTATATTGTTACCGGTTTCCGCTCTGCAGTGGGTAAAGCACCCCGCGGAGTATTTCGTTTTATGCGTCCCGACGATTTGGCAGCGCAAGTTATTCAGCATCTTATGCGTGCGGTACCACAGCT
>CAZVHF010000085.1:0-9729 GCA_964627105.1 uncultured Chitinophaga sp. | reverse complement strand
CGGTTGAGCGGTACATCGACATGCTGGAAAAGGCCTTTGTGGTGTTTCGTGTGCCAAGTTTTCAGCGAAATAAACGAAACGAGCTTAAAAAATCGCGTAAAATTTATTTTACCGATAACGGAATCAGAAATGCCGTAATTGAGCAATGGGCACCGGTCGAAATGCGAACTGATGCTGGCGCACTTTGGGAAAACTGGATTATGAGCGAGCGCCGAAAACTCATCAAAAACGAACAAGCAAAAATCGATATGTACTTCTGGCGTACCATTGCGCAGCAAGAAGTTGATTTAATAGAAGTTTCTTCGAGCGCTATAAAGGCTGTTGAAATCAAATGGAATACATATAAGAATTTTCGGGTTACTACTGCCTTTACCAATGCATATCCCGAGGCCACAACACAATGTATCACTCCCAATAACTACGAATCATTTTTATTGGAAATTTGATCGGTCGCGTTAACGACATCAACCGTCAATAAACCTAATAGAAATGCTCAATTCACCTTAAGGTGATCCATTAGGTACCGTGTAATGGTTTTGTATAAATGTAGACGGTCCTTACCCACCACATTGTGTGCATGTTCGGGATAAATCATGTAATCGACTAGAACTCCTTCATCGACGCATTTTTTAACAAAGGCCTGACTATGCTGCCACACAACCACGTCATCAACAGTTCCATGAATCAACATCAGGCGATCCTTGAGCTTAGCTGCATGGTTCATCAGGTTTGATTCTTCGTAACCCTTTGAGTTTTGCCCTGGTCTGTCCATATAGCGCTCGGTGTACATCACTTCATACAAAGTCCAATCGGTTACCGGTCCACCGGCAACTCCTGCTTTAAACACCCCGGGGTTTTTGGCCATTAATGATGTCGTCATAAATCCGCCAAAACTCCAACCATGAATTCCGATACGCGCTGCATCGACATAGGATTGAGATTTCAGATACGCAATTCCAGCAAGCTGATCTTCCATTTCAATTTGACCCAATTTCCCATGAATTACCTGTTCAAACTCCAATCCTCTCTCTGCCGAACCGCGGTTATCTAATGTCCAAACAATGTAACCCTGCGAGGCCATCCAGCTCATCCAAAGGTTACCTCCTCCAAGCCAGCGATTGCTCACCATTTGGGCATGCGGACCTCCATAAACATACACCACAACCGGGTATTTTTGATCGCTACGCATATTAATCGGCTTAAAAACCCTTGCGTTCAACGGTGTTCCGTCTGCGGCCTTAAGCGTTACAATCTCCGGTTTAGGCAAACCCGAACCTAACAAAGGGTCTGATGCCTGTAAAATAGTTTTTACAGTTTTTCCTTTTGCATCACAAATGCTTGCCCTGTATGGATTTTCATTAGAAACACCCGAAAGCTCTACTGCACTAAACTGGTTTAGGAAGTATCCATTTTGGAAATTCACAAGGCATGTATTGCTTCCGGCCTCCGGTGTAAGGCAAGTCGCCTTTTTTGATGCCAATTGAATTTTCCAGAGTTTGCGAGACATGCCATTTTCTGAACTTGTGGTAATGTAACAAGCATCACCTGTTGAACTGAATCCCATAAAGTCGGTTACTAGCATACCATCCGGACATAAATTGCCAAGAAGTTTTCCCGACAGATCGTAGTGATACAACTGATTGTATCCATTTCGCTCGCTTTGCCACAAAAATTGGTCGTTTTTACCCGGAATAAAATGGGCAGGGCTCTCGGGCTCTACCCATTGAGAATCGGTTTCGGTAAATAGTGTTTTTACAAAACTTCCATCCGACGCATTATATTGATTGAGCTTCATCTCGTTTTGATCGCGGTTTAATACAGCAACCAAAACAAACTTATCGTCGGGCGACCATACTACATTAGTAAGGTATTGCTCTTTAGGTTCGCCGGTTTGCAAATAAACGGTATTGCCAAAATCAAGGTCGTAGACGCCTATTTTTACTTGGTGACTGGTTTGACCGGCCATTGGATATGGAATAGGCTTTAGTTCGGCCGGTTTTGATTCGAGTGAAACCAACGGATATTGCGTAACCATCGTTTCATCTAGGCGGTAGAAAGCCAATTTCTTACCTGAATTACTCCAAAATGTACCTTTTGTAATTCCAAATTCATTGCGGTGAACAGAATGACCATATTTAATGCCTGGTGTATCAACTTGATTGACTTGAGAAACATAGTTGCCCGCATTTAAAAACAAACTATTACCAAATGTGTACGCAACTGCATTATAATCGGGAGAGTAATCAATATTTTCTGCGAATTCTGCTAATTTAACTGTACGTTGTACTGATTTGGATTTTAAATCAAAAAACGTGATTTCATCACCCTGCTTATAAAAACATCGATCATTTTCAATAAACTTAAGTGCAGGCATACGCTTGGGTTTACCGGGCAAATCGGATGCTTTAAAGAGCGAATCGATTTGCTTGTTTTGTAAATCACTGCGGATGAGTGTTTCATTTGCAACCCAGCAATATGAAGAGGTGCCGGGTATCCATTGCAATTGTTTCAGCGACTGCGGATTTAAATCGGCCTTGCGGAAAACATCTTCGATACTAATTTGTGCATGCAAAACACTACCGATAATTAAACTTACACTCAAGAAGTACTTATTCATATCAAGGATATCTATTTAAAAGGAAGTTTGCTGAAATTTATTAATTCGTTCACGCCAATGTTGCGGCACATGAATGCTTTGCTGATTCTTGTAATGATAACAAACCGTAATGGATTTGCCTTTAGCTTTTAACAATGGTCCGGCGTCGCCGTTTACTATAAAATCGTGATCAAATACAATACTTTTAGTCCCAATGGAACTAATGTGGGTTTCGACATACAATGTATCTGTCATCAGGACCGGAATTTTAAAGTCAAATTCAAGCCGCGCGATTAGTATTCCCGTTTCTTCCCAATTATGCCCCGGGGCAATAATTTCGTTGAAATAATCGACCCTGGCATTTTCCATGAATGTTGCGTATTTGGCGTTGTTAACATGACGCAAAACATCGAAATCTGAAAAACGTAGTTGAATTTTTGTTGTGTGAACTATCATTCTTTGGCCGAGGTGAAAAGTTTAAACCTATTGAACAAACTAAAACAGATTTTTTTTGCTAAATACCCTTTGGGAAGCTAGAAATCTATCCGAGGTCAAAGGTAGAAATTCTATACGCTTAGCTAATAAAAATCATATTCTCTTCCCGAAAAAATCATGGTTTAAGAATCGATTCCCGGCGAAATTCGCAAAAACAATTACCATGGTTAAAACAGAAATTCAAACCTATATTATACCATTCGAACAATGCTCGCGCAAAAGAATCGCAGAAGTTGGAGGAAAAAACGCAGCCATTGGTGAAATGCTCAATGGAATAAAAAACTCAGCATTCAAAATGCCCGAAGGATTTGTTTTAAGTGCTCGGGCGTATGAAGAATTTATCAAAGCAAACACATTAGAAACAAGTATTGCAGCAGAACTCGCTGGTATACACTCAAAAAATGAAACCGAACTGCTAGATAAATCAGCGAAAATTCGCACCTTAATTCTCAACGCAAAAATACCAAATGGTGTTCGGGATGCAGTTCATACAGCCTATACAGCACTTTGCATCGAGGAAAGCGAATGCGTGGTAGCCGTCCGATCATCAGCAAGTGCAGAAGACCTTCCCCAAGCCAGTTTTGCGGGCATCCACGATTCGTTCCTGAATGTTCGCGGAGAAAAAGAATTGCAGCAAGCCATACTGAAATGTTATGCATCGCTCTTTTCGCCAAGAGCAATCAGATATAGGGAAGAAATGAAATTCTCACATAATACGATACAATTAGCACTGGGAATCCAGCGCATGATACGTTCTGATTTGGCCTCTGCAGGTGTTAGTTTTTCTATCGATCCGGTTAGTGGTTTTCGTGATGTTGTAATTGTAAATGGCTCCTGGGGGCTTGGCGAAACAATCGTTCAAGGAAGTGTTGTACCCGATGAATTTCATGTATTCAAGAAAAATTTGAACAAGGTTGTGCAACCTATCATTAGCAGAAGACTTGGAAGTAAAGCTCTGACTCAGCTTTATAATGAAAACAGTGGAGGTACAATTTCAGTTGAAACCGAAAAATCACAACAGGATAAGTATTGCCTCAGCGATAGTGAAGTGCAGGCAATTGCATCTATTACTTGCGAAATAGAATCATTTTATGGCTTCCCGGTTGATGTAGAATGGGCCAAAGATGGCATTTCCGGTGAAATTTATATAGTGCAGGCAAGAGCCGAAACAGTTAAAGCCCGACAGGCGAGCTACCAAATTAAAACGTTTACCCTCGAAGAAAAAGGAAAGGTTCTTTGCACGGGCATAGCGGCCGGTGAGGGAATTATAAGCGGAAAAATACGCTACTTAAACGATCCATCTGAAATGCATTTGATACAAAAAGGTGAAATTGTATTGGCTGAAGAAACAAACCCCGATTGGGATCCTGTATTTAAAAAAGCAGCAGGAATTATCACTCGTAAAGGCGGCCGAACAAGTCATGCAGCGATTGTGGCCCGCGAAATGGGCGTATTGGCCCTGGTAGGTGCAAGCGATGCATTAAAGTCAATTCAAGATGGCGATGATGTCACGGTCGATTGCTCACAGGGACAAACGGGAATTGTTTACGAAGGTTTACTTCCCTGGACCGAAACAGTGCATAATTTCGAGAGAAGCAGATTGCCAAAGGTTAAACCACAGTTCATCCTTGCAAATCCAGATCAGGCTTATGCATTGTCGTTTTACCCCTCAGCCGGAGTTGGATTGATGCGCCTCGAATTTGCCATTGCCGGAAATGTAAGAGTTCATCCGCTTGCACTTATTCATCCGGATAAGGTAAAAGGAGCGGAAGAAAGAAAATTAATCGAGGCATTAACCTATCATTACGAAAAACCGGTAGAGTTTTTCATCGAAAAACTATCAGAAGCGGTTGCTACGATTGCTGCCGCATTTTATCCTCGCGATGTGATTGTGCGCATGAGCGATTTTAAATCAAACGAATATGCGAAACTTATTGGCGGGGAAATATTTGAACCCATTGAAGAAAATCCGATGTTGGGTCTTCGCGGTGCCTCCAGATACTATAGTGCGATGTACAAGGAGGCGTTTGTACTTGAATGCAGGGCGATGCGAAAGGTGCGCGATGAAATGGGCTTTCACAATGTAAAATTGATGATTCCCTTTTGCAGAACACCCGAAGAAGGTAGAAAGGTAATTACCATAATGGAGCAGTGTGGTTTAAAGCGCGGCGATAATGGACTGGAAATTTATGTAATGGCCGAAATTCCATCAAACATTTTACAGGCAGGCGAATTTGCACGTATTTTCGATGGGTTCTCGATTGGAAGTAACGATCTCACACAACTTTGTTTGGGTATCGATAGAGATTCTGCTGATGTTGCCTATTTATTTGACGAAAACAACGAATCTGTTCGACAGTTGATTGCCCAATTAATTTCAAAAGCGAAAACATCGGGTGCAAAAGTTGGTTTGTGCGGTCAGGCGGCAAGCGACAGCCAATCGTTCGCAGAATTTCTGGTAGAACATCAAATCGATACCATCTCATTTACCCCCGACTCAATTATTAAAGGCATAGAGGCAATTAAAGCTGCCGAATCGAGATTGAGCATTGTACTTTAAAACTAAGATAGAAACATGAAACTAAACAATAAAGTTGCAATAATAACCGGAGCCGCATCTGGTATGGGTAGAGCCATGGCCAAGTTGTTTTTTAACGAAGGTGCGAAACTCATAATCGCCGATTTAAATGAAAAGGCGCTTGCTGAACTTCAAACTGAACTCGATCCGACTAAAAGCAAGGTAATACACTGCATTTGCGATGTTGCATCCGATAACAATATACAAACCATGGTACGCCTGTGTGTCGAAAAATTTAATCAAATCGATATATTAGTGAATAATGCAGGAATAATGGACGATTTCATTCCGGTTGACCGAGTTGTAAATAAGCACTGGGAACAAATTATGGCGGTTAACCTAAATGGCCCATTTTACGCTATAAGAGCAGTAGTTCCAATCATGCTGAAACAAGGAAAAGGAGTTATCCTGAACATTGCATCGGTAGGCGGCTTATTTGGTTCAAGAGCGGGTGCAGCCTACACAGCATCGAAACATGCCCTTATTGGTTTGACTAAAAATACCGGCTTTATGTATGCGCAAAAAGGCATTCGGTGCAATGCTATTGCTCCCGGTGGCGTAAATACACACATTGCCGATAATTTAATTCCCGATGCACTGGGATACGAAAGGTGCATCGCCGGTGCATCGCTAATGCCACGCATGGGAGAGCCAGAAGAAATTGCATTAATAGCCGTCCATCTATGCAGCGATGAGGCCTCATTCATAAATGGAACCATTCTTACGGCAGATGGCGGTTGGACTGCTTATTGAATTTGTGAAGCAATCAACTTTTTAACACGATCCTCGATAGACTCATTGCTGAATCTCTCGCGCAAACGATCAACTAAAATAGGGAAACACAGGGGTGTAAAATTTACTGGGCGTTGTAACATGTGCTCTTGCGTTTGGATGCGCTGCAAGGCGTCGCGCAGACGTTTTTCTTCGAGTTGGTTAGCAAACACCTCATCTACCGCTTGCTTCATCAGTAAATTATCGCTGTCGTATTGATGAAAAACATCAAACAACAACCTGCTCGAACTTTGCAGGTGCTTGGTTCCTAAATTTTTACCGGGATAACCCTGAAAAACCAATCCCGAAATGGCTGCAATTTCTCTGAATTTTCTCCGCGCCAACTCGGCTGCGTTGATGCTCGACAGCATGTCTTCGCGTAAGCCCTCCATCCGAAACAAATCGAGCTCAAGCGCCTCTTCGATTGGGATTGGCTGATCAGAAAGCAATTCAAAGCCATAATCGTTCATACCAATCGAAAATGTAATTCGTGTTATTTGGGCAATCCGCCAGGCAATAAGGGCACCCAATCCTTCGTGTACCAACCTGCCTTCGAAGGGAAAAATAAACAAATGGAATCCCTCGCGCGATTCAATGTACTCAATTAGCAACTGCTTAGAAGATGGCAGTAATGAACGTTGTTGCTGCAAATCAAAAATTGGTTTGAGATGCTCCAGTTCTGGATGAAGAGGTTGTACCGCGTTCACGCAGGTATCGATTTGCAAGCGAATAAACTCAGACAGGCAGGACGAAAGCGGCATCCTCCCTCCCATCCATTGCGGAACGGTACCCTGTTTTTTCTTCGATAATTTAACAATAACCCGTAAATCGCGTACCTGAACCAATTCGAGCACTTTTCCGGCAAACCAAAACACGTCACCCGGATTGAGTTTGGAAATGAACCATTCTTCAACGGTCCCAAGAAATCCACCCGACTGGAACTGAACGCGCAACATGGGATCCGAAACTATGGTTCCCATCGTTAGGCGATGCCGCATGGCCGTACGCTTATCTTTCACAAAAATACGTCCATCTTCAACAATGGCTTTCAAAAAGTCGGGATAAGCCTGTAAAGCCTTCCCACCGGTTGTAATAAATGCTACAATCCAATTAAATTCTTCCAAAGACAATTTAGCATAAGCGTTTGTTGTTTTAATTTCGGCAAACGTAACATCAGGCACAAAACCATCCGACACAGCAAGTGTTAACAGGTATTGTAACAAAACATCCGTGGAGTTTTCGATTGGTATTCGCGCTTCGATAGAACCGGCAGTAAGTGCATCGCGGATGGCCGCTGTTTCGACCATTTCGAGGGCGTGCGTTGGCGCAACCCAGATTCGGCTCGTGGCATCGGGTCGATGACCTGAGCGACCGGCGCGTTGAACAAATCGCGCAATACTCTTTGGGCTACCAATTTGCACAATGGCATCGACCGGCCGAAAATCAACACCTAGATCGAGGCTCGAAGTGCATACCACGGCTTTAAGAACACCTTCGTGTATTGCTTTTTCGACCCAGGCGCGCAGCTCCGGATCGATGCTTCCATGATGCATCGCAATGCTTCCGGCCAAATTGGGCTCGGCATCGAGCAGGGCATGATACCAAATTTCGGTTTGCGAACGTGTATTGGTAAACACCAATGTGCTGTTATTGCTTCTTATAACACCGAGAACTTGCTCTAACATCGAAATACCGATATGCCCGGCCCAAGGCAATGGTGATTCGATCTTAGGAAAAAGTGTGTGGATTTCGGGCAAGCGCTGCAAACTCGATCGAATAAGGTGCCCGGAGTTGTTTATTCCCAGCAGCACATCCATGGCCTGCTCGAGGTTGCCAATGGTGGCCGAAATTCCCCAAATAAGCAAATCGCGCCGAAACGATTTAATGCGCGAAAGGGCTAATTCGATTTGTACAGCGCGTTTACTACTGAGTAATTCATGCCATTCGTCGATAATAATAGCATCAAGTTGCGCAAAATACTTTTCATAGCCTTTTGAAGCCAACATGAGATGCAATGACTCGGGTGTGGTTACTAAAGCGTGCGGTGGTTTTCGGCGAATGGCATCTCGTGTCTTCGCATCCGAATCGCCGGTTCGGAGGGAAACGGTCCAGTTTGTTCCCAATTCTGCCGCCGAATCCTGCATCGCCTTACAAATATCGGCTGCCAAAGCGCGGAGCGGTGTAACCCACAATACATGCAAACCGGGGTTGGCTGATGGATTTCGTTGCAAAAGTCCAAGCCAGATGGCAAAAGTCTTTCCACTACCCGTTGGCGCATTCAATAAGCCCGATTTACCGGAAACAAGCAAGTTCCAACATTCTCTTTGAAAGGAAGGGATTTGCCAATTACGCAACGCATAATATTGCTTGATTTGGGAGAAAATCTGACTCATGATTTGGTTAAAAGGAAATAGCCATCAACACCGAGATATAAACCCCAAGATTGAAGGAAAGTTTTTTATGCCAAGGAAATGAAATAAATTGGAGCGCTAAAGGAGCGTGGCTATGACAACTGTTTCGAATTGGATTGAAAATTTAAAAGAAGCCTACATTAGGGAAGCAGACAGCGAGCGTGCACTTGCAATGGCTGCGTATATGAAGCATAATTTCAATTTCATAGGACTGCCTGCCCCAAAAAGAAAGAGCATCCAAAAGCAACATTTTGAGGAAAATAAAGACCTCCTCACTACGCATTGGAGGCAGGTTGTGAAATTGCTTTGGGAACAAGAATCGCGCGAATTTCAGTATACAGCATTAGACTTGTTGTTAAAGTTTAAGCAAAAGCTGGAAATAAATGATATTCAGTTACTCGAGGATTTGATTCGAACAAAAAGCTGGTGGGATTCGGTCGACTTTCTTGCCGGAACAATGGTTGGTTTATATTTCAAGAAATATTCTAATCAAAGAAATTTTTACATTCAAAATTGGGATGCATCTCAATATATGTGGTTGCAACGTACTGTACTTATTTTTCAGCTTCGGTATAAAGACAAAACCGATGTTGATTTGTTGTTCGATTACTGTCGTAAATATGCTGATAGCAAAGAGTTTTTTATCCGTAAGGCAATTGGATGGTCGCTTCGCGAATTGGCAAAAACACAACACGAAATAGTAGCTCTTTTTGTAAGTGAGACCAATTTGAGTGGATTAAGTAAACGAGAAGCGCTGAAACACTTATACAAAAAACAAATTGACAAACGTGTTAACTAACGTGTAAAACTATATTCGAATAAAATTACATCTCATTGAATATGTTGTTTTTAACGCTCAAAGATTAAATGTTTATAAA
>CAZVHF010000084.1:0-9750 GCA_964627105.1 uncultured Chitinophaga sp. | reverse complement strand
TGCGCGAAGCTTCGCGGATAATTAAAGAATTTAAGCCCGATGCCGTAATTGGTGTGGGCGGATATGCTTCGGGTGCAGTATTATTCTCGGCAGCTCAGAAAGGAATTCCGACTTTAATTCAAGAACAGAATTCGTTTCCAGGCATAACCAACCGCATTCTATCGCGCAAGGTGAAACGTATTTGTGTGGCATATGAAGGCATGGAGCGTTTCTTCCCGGCAGCGAAAATTGTACTTACCGGCAATCCGGTACGCAGCGAAATCGTTGCTCCGCTTAATGCCCGAAAAGAGGCATTTGACTTTTTCGAACTCGACAGCGGCCGATTCACTGTGTTGGTTGTTGGCGGAAGTCTGGGGGCACGCTCGGTGAACAATGCCATGGTTGGATGCATTCGCAAACTGGTCGAAAACGGAATTCAGGTGTTGTGGCAAACCGGGAAAGGCAATGCCGAACAAGCACGTGATGCCGTTAAGAATTTAGGCGATGCGGTGAAAGTGCATGAGTTTATAGCGCGCATGGATCTCGCCTATGCAGTAGCCGATTTGGTTGTTTCGCGCGCCGGAGCCATAGCTGTTTCTGAATTGTGTTTGGTCAAAAAGCCATGCATCCTTGTTCCGTTTCCATTTGCAGCCGAAGACCATCAAACCAGCAATGCCAAAGCCTTGAGCGATAATGGCGCAGCAGTTTTGTTACGCGATGATATGGTGAAAGAAAAACTGGGAACCGAAATTCTTGCCTTGTACACCGATGAAAATCGCCGAAAAGCCATGACAGAGGCGATGGGCAAACTAGGTCGTCCTGACGCTGCCATGCAAATTACCAACGAAGTGTTTAACCTCATCGACGCACAGAAATGAAGCCCGAAGCTGTAAAATATGTGTATTTGATTGGTGCTGGCGGCATTGGGATGAGTGCCTTAGGACGCTATTTTCTCAAGCAGGGCATTCCGGTATGGGGATACGACAAAACGCGTGTGGCATTTACACAGCAGCTGGAAGCGGAAGGGATGAAGATTGTGTACGAAGATCGATCGGAGCTCATACCTGATGAATTGCTCGATGCAAAGAACCGTGATTCGGTTTTGGTTATTTACACGCCGGCTGTACCACGTCATACAGCCATTGTGCAAACATTTACCACCGCCGGAGTGAAGATTTTCAAGCGCGCCGAGGTTCTTGGAATTCTTTCGCGCGGACACAAAACGCTTGCAATTGCCGGCACACATGGAAAAACAACAACTTCAACGCTAGTTGCTCATATTTTGAAGGTGGCGGGAGACGAGCCGGTGGCATTTTTAGGTGGCATTGCAACAAATTACGGAACGAATTACCTCGAAGGAAGCAGCAAATCGAAGATGGTTGTAGAGGCCGATGAATACGATCGCTCGTTTTTGCATTTACATCCGCACAGCAGCATTATTACCTCAACCGATGCCGATCATCTCGATATCTATGGCAACCGGAATGCCATGCAGGAATCGTTCATGCAATTTGCACGACAGACGGCCAACGATGGATTTTTACTGATTAAAAAAGGGCTAGAATTCCCGGAAGATATATCAACGCGCTCTATCAGCTATCATACAAGTGAACAAGCTGATGTGATGCCCGTAAATTTGCGACTCGAAGGAGATCGTTACAGATTCTCGATTCGAATCAAAGAAGCGCTGATTGAAAATCTCGAGCTTGGTTTACCCGGATTGCACAACCTCGAAAATGCTTTGGCTGCGAGTGCCATGTGCTACCTAAACGGAGTTTCGGAATCATCCATCCGCGAAGCGCTGAAAAGTTTTGACGGAGTTAAACGCCGGTTCGAATACATTGTGCGTAAGCCCGATTTTGTGTATATCGACGATTATGCCCATCACCCAGAAGAATTGCGTGCTTGCATCAGTTCGGTACGCGCCATTTATCCGGGAAGACGAATTACGGGCGTTTTTCAGCCGCACCTTTTTAGCCGCACCCGCGATTTTATAGATGGTTTTGCACGCAGCCTCGAATTACTCGACGATGTCATTTTACTTGATATTTATCCAGCGCGCGAACTTCCCATCGAGGGCATTACTTCTTCGGCCTTGCTTAATTTGATTGCGCGCCCTTCGAAGCAATTGTGCACGAAGGAGGAACTGGCCGAACGCATTTTATCCTTGCAACCCGAAGTGCTTCTCACACTTGGTGCAGGCGATATCGATGCACTTGTTCAACCTTTAAAAATCCGACTGGAGGCGGAACTGGTATGAGCAAAAAGCAAAAAATAATGCGAGTTGTATTGCTGTTTGTTTCTTTCGGATTGATTATCACATTGTTCGGCTTCGTTGGAAACAAGAAAGGAAATGCACGCATTACTTCGGTTTTAATTTCGATCGACAATTCGGAAGAAGTTCGATTCCTGAACGAAACGGAGATTAAAACCTTGCTGGCAGAGCGAAACTTAAAAACAATCGGGGCTTCGAATAACGAATTGGAGCCATCCAAAATGGAGCAGGCAATACTTGCACATCCGGCTGTAAAGAAATCGAACGTATATGCCGGCTTTGATGGGGTACTACACATCGAAATTGAACAAAGAAAGCCCGTAGTTCGTGTGCTCGATTTGCTCAACAACAGCTATTACATCGACGAAGAAGGAAATTACTTTCCGACAATTGAGCGATTTACCTGCCGTGTGCCGGTAGCAACGGGCTTCATCGCCGACCGCTTCCACACACGCAACCTCAATATTTCGGAAGTTACAGCTAACGACTCCTTAGCGGCCGTGGGTGTTACAGACGACATCTTCACCTACATGCGTTTGATTCAGCGCGACAAATTTCTGATGGCGCTTACCGAACAGCTCTATGTAACAATCGACAAGGAAATTGAACTCATTCCGAAAGCCGGACCAACCAGCATCTTGTTGGGGAATGCCGACATGGCCGAAAACAAACTCTCGCGCCTGAAAGTATTTTACCGCAAAGGCTTACCAGCGGCAGGATGGGACACCTACTCGGCATTGAACTTAAAATATAAGGACCAAATTATCTGCACCAAAAAACCACACTGAACCCTATGGAACAAGAAATCATTGTCGGACTCGACATCGGAACCACAAAAATTGTCGCAATGGTAGGGCGACGCAATGAACACGGCAAACTCGAAATTCTCGGCTTTGGCAAAACAACTTCAATTGGTGTTAAACGCGGCGTGGTGGCGAACATCGAACGAACCGTGCAGAGTATTCGTGCTGCCGTTGAGGAGGCCGAAAACAACTCGGGTGTAGAAATTAAATGGGTGAATGTTGGAATTGCCGGACAACACATCAAAAGCATCCAACACCATGGCGTATTGATGCGCAACAATACGGAAGATGAAATCACCCAGAACGATATCGACACCTTAACGTCTGATATGCACAAGTTGGTTATGCTTCCGGGCGAAGAAATCATACATGCCCTGCCGCAAGAATACAACATTGATTATGAAAAGGGTATAAAAGATCCACGAGGCATGTGCGGCATACGAATGGAAGCAAATTTCCATATCATTACCGGACAAATAGCCGCTGCAAAAAACATCTACAAATGTGTTTCACGGGCAAGTTTGGATACCGCGAACCTTATTCTGGAACCACTTGCATCTGCCGAAGCAGTATTGAGTCCTGAAGAAAAGGAAGCTGGTGTTGCTCTAGTGGATATTGGAGGGGGTACAACCGATATCGCGATATTCCAGGATGGAATTATAAGACATACAGCAGTTATTGCCTTGGGTGGTGATATAATTACTGAAGATATTAAGGAAGGCTGCTCAATTATAAAAGACCAGGCCGAGATGCTTAAAATACGCTTCGGTTCTGCATTGGCGTCCGAAAGCAAGGAAAATGAAATCGTTTCAATTCCGGGACTTCGCGGACGCGAACCCAAAGAAATATCGATCAAAAACCTGGCAAACATCATTCAGGCCCGCATGGAAGACATCATCGAGCATGTGTACTATGAAATCAAAAATTCGGGCTTTGAGAAGAAATTAATTGCCGGAATAGTCGTTACCGGCGGCGGCGCTAAACTTAAACATGTACCGCAACTCATTGAATACATGACCGGAATGGATACACGCGTTGGGACTCCTAATGAACACCTCGCGAAAGGCGCCGAAGAGATATCCTCACCTATGTACGCCACAGCAGTTGGGCTTGTTATTAAAGGATTTGAAAACGCTGACCTAACGAAGGTACGAACCGATCAGGCAGAGCCCGATACAGGCAAAACCATAAAACGTGCAAATCCATCAAACGGCGGATTCTTCAGCAGCTTCTTCGAAAAAACCAAGAGCTTTTTCGAAGACGACAACGAGCGCAATTCATAAACAAATCAATCTGTAACAACAACCAAAACCACAATAATCATGACTGAGAAAACAGAAATCAACCTAAACTTTGATTTACCAGCTACGGCAAATTCAATCATCAAAGTAATCGGCGTTGGCGGCGGAGGCTCCAATGCTGTTAATCACATGTTCCGTCAGGGCATACACGGCGTCGACTTTATGGTATGTAACACAGATGCCCAGGCATTGGATGCAAGTCCGGTTCCAACAAAAATCCAACTTGGCTATACCTTAACCGAAGGACGCGGTGCAGGTTCGAATCCCGAAAAAGGACGGAATGCAGCCATCGAGAACATCGATGAAATAAAGAAAATCATATCGAACGGAACCAAAATGGTATTCGTAACAGCCGGAATGGGTGGCGGAACAGGAACAGGAGCCGCACCGGTAATTGCAGCTGCAGCGAAAGAACTTGGTGTACTTACCGTAGGAATCGTAACTGTTCCATTCTCTATGGAAGGAAGCCGCAGAAAGCAACAAGCCATGGATGGCCTTGCAGAACTAAAAAAATCGGTCGATACTGTGCTGGTAATATCGAACGATAAACTGCGTGAATTATGCGGAAACATGGGATTGAGTGCTGCATTTGCACAAGCCGACGACGTATTAACAACCGCAGCCCGCGGAATTGCAGAAATCATAACTGTAACGGGATACATTAACGTTGACTTCGCCGACGTTCAAACCGTAATGACCAACGGCGGAACGGCATTGATGGGATCGGCAACTGCCGAAGGTGAAAACCGGGCAATCAGAGCGGTAGAAATGGCCTTATCATCTCCACTTCTCGACGACAGCCGCATTACAGGTGCAAAGCACATCCTCATCAACATCACAGGTGGTAATAAAGAAGTTACCCTTGATGAAGTAGGTGAAATTATAGACCATGTGCAAGATGAAGCCGGTAAAAATGCCAATGTAATTTTCGGTACCGGACATGATGCCAACTTGGGCGATAAAATTTGTGTTACACTTATTGCTACCGGTTTTGAGTCAAAGGAAGAGAGTGCTGAGCGAATTGTTAAACAACTGGATGAAGTACCCTCAGCACAATCAAAACCGACAGAAGAGCGCGTTATACACCAACCGGTTGCAGTTAAATTGAATATGCCCGCTGCCGACCCCGATGAAGGGTTGTTGATAGGCGATACAAGCAACAATCCCCTTTTTAATTTCGAAGTAAAAGGTGTTGCTCCAAGTGATAACGAAGAAACAAAGGAAGAACAGGGCGATCATCTTCGCCGCTCGCAGGAACGCATCAGCAATCTTAAAACCCTGGGCACTAAATTCCGCTCTCCTCAAGCCGTTTCTGACTTAGAAAGTGTACCAGCCTACCGCCGTCGTGGAGTTAAACTCGATGCTGTTGCACATTCGTCTGAAAATAATTTTTCGCGATACGTTTTAACAGAGAATCCAGAAAACAACACACTCGAAATTCGCACCGGGAACTCGTTTCTGCACGACAATGTGGATTAATTTCATTCGAAGGGGATTGGTAGTGGTTTCCAATCCCCTTACTTAACTTATATCAAATGAGCCTAGAACAAAAAATAAACGATGCGATAAAGGCAGCCATGCTTGCGCGCGAAAAAGAAAAACTCGAGGCACTACGGGCCATTAAATCGGCGGTACTGCTAGCAAAAACAGAAAAAGCCGGAGCAGAACTCGACGAAGAAACTGAAATCAAGATGCTTCAGAAAATGGTTAAACAGCGTCGCGAATCGGCCGAAATTTATACCGGACAAGGACGCGGCGACATGGCCGAAGCAGAATTATTTCAAGCTGGAATTATCGAAACGTATTTGCCAACTCAATTATCTGAGGAAGAAGTTCGAGCCATCATTAAGCAAATTATCACAGAAACAGGCGCCTCCGGTCCAAAAGAAATGGGGAAGGTAATGGGGCCTGCCAACCAAAAACTGGCCGGAAAAGCCGATGGAAAAACAATAGCAGCAATAGTGAAGGAGCTCTTGGGAACGTGAATAAATGGTTGTTGTGAAAAACGCTCCGCTTGCTGCCGGGGCGTTTTTTTATGATATAAAGAATATAGAACAAGGGTTTTACATTACATTCTGCATCCTACAGCCCCACTTACCAATAGTATGAAATTCGAAAGTAGAATTGAAAAATGGAAATTCCGTTTGGAATATTTTAAAATTCCCTACCGACACGAATATCTATTTGATTATGAATCGTTCTGTAAATAGGTGTTTTTCATCTAATATTAGCGATATAAAATATATACCCGCTTGCAATTCATTTTTATAGACGTTAAAAGATGTTCCCCAAACCGAGGAATTATATATTACCGCCCCTAAAGCGTTTCTTAACTCTATTCTGGCTTTGTTATAGGTACGATTAATTCTTATTGTTGTTAATTCTGAAAAGGGATTCGGAGCGAGTTCAAATGCAGGAACCAATGGCTCGTCTTCCGATATTCCAACTGTTTGATTGGAAGCGATAAATTTCCCCAAGGCATACGGAGCATTTCCAACGGGAATGGTAGCAATAGTTTCGTAGGTTAAGGTGCTGATTACCTTCACAAAATTGCCAAAGTGACTAATCACATAAACCATGCTTCCATCGGGACTCAAATCAACACCTGCCGGAGCATTTTCGACACTGGCCGTATAGAGCGGATAAATGGGATTGGGATCAATTATAGTTGCAGAACCATTTGCAGAGCTGATGGAACACATGCGTGAGCCCGATGCACTAATCGCAACCATGTCGGTATTGGATGGAACTGTTACCGTGTAGGTAATATAGTCGGTTGCCGTGTTGATTTGAGCCACCCCACTGCCGGCATTTGTAGCGTAAACCTTTGTTCCATCTGGATTTGCGCACATGCCCGATGGAAATGAGTTGTACAATATGGTGGCCGACACCGCATTCGTTGAAGAATCAATTACGCTTATTGTTCCACCTGCGAAATTGCCTACATATATTTTTTTTCCATTGGGTGTTATCGTTATTCCTCGCGGCTCATCGCCTACCGGAATGTTTGCGACAACTTCATTGGTTAACGTGTTGATTACGCGTACGCTGTTGTTGTTTCGGTTTGTGATGTAGAGCTTTCTCCCGTTCGGGCTAACGCAGATCCCTGCGGGTGCGAAACCAAGTGCAATGGTCGATGTAACTACATTGCTTGTGGCATTAATCACGCTGATTGAATTTGAAGCGCTATTGCCAATATACACAGTGCTTCCGTCTGGGCTAACCGCTGTTACCTGAGGCGTTGTACCAACCGGAATTGTTGCAATAACAGTATGTGTGGCCAGACTGATTACTGAAACCGTATTATCGTCGGCGTTGGGAATATACGCGTTCTGGCAGAAAGCAGACAGGGTGCTTAATGCGATACACACAAGAAGGGAAAGTCGTTTCATTTTTTGCATAGTTGGTTTAGTGTTTAGCAGGCATGTGCAGACAAAGATGTTGTATAATTGTGAATATTCGGCATTTTAATTCGACAAACTAGCAGCGGATTTTGTCATGAGGCAAAATCACCATCAAATCAAATTCGCTTCATCTAACAATTGTTTTCTATGCATCCCGGCATAGATCCCGTCCAAACCGAGCAACTGCTCGTGATTTCCTTGTTCGGCAATGCGGCCGTTTTCGAGAACAATAATGGTATCGCAATGCTTAACGGTCGAAATTCGATGTGCCACGATAACACTGGTTCGTTCCTTCATTTTAGCACGTAAACGCTGCAATACGCGCTCTTCTGTTGCTGTATCTACTGCGCTAAGGCAGTCGTCGAGAATCAACAAATTTGGATTGCGCACCAAGGCACGTGCTAACGAAATACGTTGCTTTTGCCCGCCCGAAAGCGTTACTCCACGCTCGCCAATGCGCGTTTCGAATTGCTCCGGGAAGGCTTCAATGCTTTCAAGAATGGCAGCATCGTCGGCTGCTTCCTTGATTTCTTTCAAAACTTTTTCTGATGCAGTTTCGCTGGTATTGAGCCCAAATGCAATGTTCTCTGCAATAGTTTCCGAAAACAAAAAAACCTCCTGAGGCACATAGGCAAGCTGCATGCGATAGGCCGACAAATTGATATCGCGCAAATCGGTCCCATCCACCCGAATTGACCCCAGCGTTGGATCGTATTGCCGTGTAATCAAAGCGGCGAGTGTGCTTTTGCCCGAACCGGTTCGGCCTACAATAGCCAGCGATTTACCTTGACCGAGGCAAAACGAAACATTGTTTAAAGCCTCAATTCCACTTTCGGGATAAGTAAATGAAACATGATCAAAAACCAGTTCTCCCTTCAAATTAAACGGCTGGGTTGTGGGATTTACCACCTCTGGTGTTTGATTCATGAATTCGTTAATGCGCTGTTGTGATGCTGCTGCACGCTGAACGATAGACGTTACCCAGCCAATGCTCGCAACTGGCCAGGTTAGCATATTAACATATAAAATAAATTCTGCGATTGTTCCGGCCGAAATTTCACCTGCACGCACCTGATGTACGCCAATTATTACCGTAATGATGGTGCTCAAGCCAACCAGTAACGTTATCATCGGAGCAAACAAGGCACTAATCTGCACCAGCTCGGTATTTCGTTGCTTGTAAGCTTCGGCATCTGCAGCAAACTGCTCTTCATGAAAGGCTTCGCGGTTATAGGCTTTTACCACGCGAACACCCGAAAAACTTTCCTGAACGCGCGAAGAAATAATGCCGAGCTGACGTTGCACGCGTTCACTCTTTTTGATTACTCTGCTATTAACATAATAAATCGCTACTGCGAGAAAAGGAAGCGGAATCAAGACATAAAATGTAAAGGTTGGCTGAACCGACAACATCTTCACCAAGACCAAAACAAATAATGTGAGGGTGCTTATAGCGTACATTATAGCGGGCCCGATATACATCCTTACCTGGCTCACATCTTCCCCGATGCGCGCCATCAAATCGCCGGTTTTATTTCGTTTGTAAAAGGCTAAATCAAGCTTTTGATATTGCGTGTAAATATCGTTTTTGAGGTCGTATTCAATCAATCGCGACATCACAATGATTGTTTGCCGCATAAAAAACATAAAAAGACCTTTGAGTAAAGCGGCTGCAATAACGATTGCGCCCAGTCCTAAAAGCAAATAGAAAAACTGCGACTTTAATTCATCGGCAGCAGCAGTGCCCTGCATAATGAAGTACACCTCGATGCCTTGCTGCACCATGTCGATACCTTTACGCAGAATCTCGGCCGGATAAATCGCAAATAAATTCGAGATCGTAACGAATAGTGTTCCGAGCACTAACCGCGTTTTATAGCGAAGAAGGTAAGAATTCAGGTATTTTAACGACTTCATGCGCTTAACAATCGCTCAAATTTGGCGGGCTTTGGAAAAAGGAATACTTTTGTGCCCCGTTTGGAAATACA
>CAZVHF010000083.1:0-9960 GCA_964627105.1 uncultured Chitinophaga sp. | reverse complement strand
TCAATCCAATTACGAGCGAAATTATGCACCACAAATTCGCCATCAGCGATGTGGGCAGTAATTCGGATGCAGCCGTTTGGACCGGTTCGCACAACTGGTCGACCAATGCCAATACCCGCAACGATGAGAATACCGTGGTGGTGCATGATGCCGGGTTAGCCGACGTTTACCATCGTGCTTACCTCGCTATGTTTACCGAACCGGCTGTTGAGGATACAAGCGATACAACATCAGCATCAATAAACCGCATTGAACAAACGCAACATCGGCTTGGTTGCAATGTATTGCAAACTAGTGCGGATTTGAAAGTTATTCCCGCCTATTCGGGCAAATTTCAATGTGTGTTGATGGATGCAGCAGGCCGAATGCTTGCGGTTAGCAACGTTAATGCAAGCGAGGGCAGTCCGTTTGCGCCTTTTCAGCATGCAATTGCCGCTGGATTTTATCGGGTAATAATAAGTGACACGCATAGCGTTGAGGTTCATCCTTTTATCGTGCAGCGGTAATTTCTACGCATGAAAACATTCGCCATTTTAACACTTTCGGTAGCTTTATTTTCGGCATGCACCAAGGACCGTTTGTTTACCGACGAAACCGATAAACCTAACATTCCGGGTACCGATACCACTTTATTGCTTATAAACGAAGTGTTAGGAAACACGCCAACTTTAACTACCGATCTAGGCAATTTAAGCGACTGGATGGAATTGTATAATCCATCGGACGCGCCCATACAACTTAATGCCGATGAGTGGTATGTGAGCGATAACCTCACCGAACTCGATCAGTTTGCCTTGCCGGCACTTACTATTCCGGCACGTGGGCACTTACTTCTTTTTTGCGACGATTCGAATCGCGTTACCACGCAGATACACACCAATTTCAAAATTTCGTCGACCGGCGATTTGCTGGTGTTGTCGAAAAGACAAGGCGATGTTTTGCTGCTGGCCGATTCGCTTTTCTCGGGCGTACAAGATCCCGGTTTGTCTAAAGCACGCATTCCGGATGGAGGAGCCATTTGGCAAAACAACAGCAATCCTACACCGGGCGAAAGCAATCAATGAGAGCACTTTTTTTACTTTTATTTTTCTCGTCTTATCTGCAAGCGCAGGATATTGAGCAAATTTTTCCGAAACAAAAAACAAGTGTTCCGGTGGAGGAGCCTTCGGATGTTTGCGTTAAAGGCGACGAATTTATAGTAGTGAGCGATAAAGGCAATGTGTTTGCACTGAGCAAAGATTTCTCACAAAAGCGCTTGTTGCATGCAAATCTTTCTGACCCCGAAGGTGTTTTTTGCGCAGACGATAGCATTTGGGTTGCCGAAGAACGCAGTAGACTTGTTACACAACTGCTTTATACCAATTCAGCTTCAATACGATCGGTAGAAATTCCTTATTCGGGTGGACGAAACAAAGGCTACGAGGCCATTTGCCGCAATGCAAAAGGAAACTGGCTAATCTTTACAGAAAAAGAGCCGGTGTGGATGATTGAACTTGACGCACAATTCCATGAAATAGGACGTACCATTTTACGGCTTCGGGGCGATGTATCGTCGGCTACATTTTACAATGGACACCTGTTTTTACTGAGCGATGAAGCCGCCTGTGTTTGGAAGATGGATCTGGCTTCGAATAAAATCCTAAAGACGTACACTTTCAATATTCTCAATGCCGAAGGACTATGTTTTGATGCCGATGGCTGTATGTGGATATTGAGCGATGCCGAACAAAAAATCTATCAATTTGAGAAGCGACCATGGTAAAAAGGCATCTGGTTTTATGGAGTATGTTTGTATGTGGATCAATCGCCGCGCAGGTAAGCCTCACCAATGGTGTGAATTCGCTCGAGATTTCGGGTGCTATTAGTACGTATTACAACTACAGGTTGCTCGATTCGGTTTCGACCGAAAAAGATAAAAACCGTTTCAACCTGCGCGATGCTCAAATTCAACTTGAGGGTCGCAGGGGCAAGAATTGGGAATATGAACTGCAGGTTGATTTGGCCGATTTGGGCATAGGCAGTACCGATCCGGAAAATCCCGGGTTAATGGATGCCTGGCTGAAGTACAAGGGATTTTCGTGGTTCGATATTCGGTTGGGTTATGGCAAGATTGCCTGGTCGAGGTACTCGCTTACACCATTTACCTATTCTGCTTATTGGCAAAGGCCCGAGTTTTTACGGGGCAGCATTCTGAGTCGTCGCGATATCGGATTAGAACTTAGTAAAGAGTTTTTCAATCAGCGTTTGGTGCTGATTGGTAGCGTTTACAATGGTTTGGGCGAAGTAAGCCTGCGAGGCGACAACGACATTACCGGTGCGCTCGAATACGTTGGTCGTATAGAATTTTCGTGGCCCATTGCCCTTAAATACCGCGAAACCGACGATAAACACCTGCGCAAACCTGTGGTTAACGTGGGCATGGGCGGTCGATATACCGAACGCAATTTGCCGCAAGGCGAACTTTTTCCGGCCGGTGCTGCCGGCGAATACGGACTTAAACTCACCAATGGTCGTAAAATTAGTTTTGGAGCCGATGGCGTTTTCATGTACCGAGGACTTTCAATCAATGCAGAGTTTTATCAATCCGTAAATACGCCACAGGATACTGCAAGTTCCTATTTGCAGGGAATTACCTTTGCCAAAAGCAAGGGCGTATACAAGACCGGAGGATTTGTGGTGCAAGGCAATTATTTCATCAAGCCCTTGAAACTCATTCTTTCGGCACGATACGAAAATTACAACCTAAACGATTTGCTGCCCGGCACCAACGAGCGCATTTCGGGAGCCATAGCTTACCAGTTCGACGGTTTCCGTTCGATGATAAAACTTCAAACCATCCACATTCTTCAATTCGAAAACCTTCGACCACCCGACTGGACCGACCAGTTTCGCATAGGCTGGCAATATCTTTTTTAACCAGATCTTTTAATTCTTTACCATGCAACGTATTCTTGTTTTTTTGCTTTCAATTGGGTTGGCGAGTTTATCAAATTCGCAAGCTTTATTGCCCGGCAGTATTGCATTCTTGTCATACCAAACCAATGCTCCCGATGGTTTTGCATTTGTAACCCTTCAGGAAGTGCCACCGGTAACATCGATTTATTTTACTGACAATGGTTGGAGTGGCTCGTCGTTTTTTTCGGGCGAAGAAACCATGCAGTGGACAAGCCCGGTTACGACTTTGCCTGCCGGTACGGTGGTTACTGTCCGAGACATTAGCGGAACACAACAACTTATTGGACCGGGTCTTATTTCGGGCGGCTTGCCCAATTTGAGTTCGAGTGGTGATCAGGTTTTGGCCTACACAGGAAGTGCATCTTCGCCAAATTTTATTGCCGGAATCACAAATAGTTCATGGCTGAGTGTTTGTGCAAGCTCAACACAACCCAACGTAACTTGTTTACCATCACCGCTGGTTAACGGACAAACTGCGCAATCGCCCGTGAATAGCGAAACCGTCGTTACCAACATGTATTTCAACATTGGCGAATTTAGCGGAACACCCGATCAGATTCGCGCAGCGTTGATGAACTGGGGCAATTGGACCATTTCGAACGACATAGGCGTTGCAGGTTACACCGCATGGCCCGATTGGGAGTTCACCGTGCAAGCGCCTGCTCCGTTAAATTTGAGTGTTGACAATAGCAATTTACTTCTAAACGAAGGAGCTGTAGGAAGCAGCATTGAGTTTGTGTTAGACGGTCCGGCGTACGGCAATCAGCGCGTTGGATTTATTGCCAGCGGCATGATATCGTCAGGTGATGTATCGAGTATCCCATCATTTTTAAATGACACGCTTTGGTTAGAGTTTACCAGCGGCAGTAATGCGGCAGTACTCGACATCGCAGCAGTTGAGGATTTGAGTCCCGAAGGCACGGAGAACGGTTTTTTAAGCCCGGTTTTTTTTACTTCGGGCATCGTATCAAACAACAATGCGATATCAATAACCATCGAAGAGCTACAAGGTATTTCTTTGGTTCAGTTCACTACCGAGTCGGAGACTCTGACCGAGGGCGATTCGTTATTGGTTAATTTTAGCATTACGCCGCCGGCACTTGAAAATTCTTCATTTACAATAGAATTAGATGCTGGTTCAATGCTTGAACCTCAAGAATATACTTGTGCAAATCAGATAGGATTAAACAACTATACCGTCGAAATTGAGGCCGGTGAAGCGGAGGTGTCGGTTTGGATAAAGATTACATCAGATGATTTTCCTGAAGCTTCAGAAGTTTTATCTCTTTATATTTCTGAGGCTGGTTCGGGTATGCTCGTCGGTGGAAACAGCGAAATCGAACTCATCGTCCCCGAAAATGATCAGGAGTTTATTCCAACTGGATTATACCTTAATGAGGTAATGGCGAATAACGATTCAACCATATTGGACGAAAATGGATTTTACAGCGATTGGGTTGAGGTGTACAATGCCGACGGCGGTGTTTTAAATCTCGAAGGGCTTTATATCAGCGATGACGCGCTGAATCCTTACAAGTTTAAATTTTCAGATGTTAATCTACTTCCGGGGAGTTTTACCTTGTTTTGGGCCGACGATAGCACCGAATTGGGTAATACACATTTGAATTTCAGACTAAGTGCCTCGGGTGAGCAGTTGTTTTTGTTTGCGGCGGCAGATGAGCCCGTAATGATAGATTCAATGAATGTTCCGGCTTTGGCCGCCGACCAGTCGTACGGTTCGCCCCAGAATGGAAATCAGAATCGCCAGATTTTTGAAGCCGGATCGAGCACACCGGCAGCTTCCAACAGTTTAAGTTCAACTGAACGAGTATATTCAAATACTATATTGAACCTTTACCCAAATCCGGTTGTTGCAGGTGCACAGGTTCGTGTTGATTTAACAACAGAAAAACCAAGTGAACTTTGCATTTTTGATACAAACGGTAAGCAGGTGTTTACATCTAAAACATCGACATTTTTAATGCCTTTGCTGGATGCTGGCGTATATTTTATTCGACTTAGCGATAGTTTCAAAACCACCCACGCAAAGATCGTAGTTCAATGAGTTAAAGTTTAATTTGGCATCACGCCAATGTTAAGTTTTTGTTTAAAAGCAACCCGCAACCCCTCGTATCGTAAGGGAAGAAGTTAATCGAAAATTAACATTAAGGTTAATTGTGCAGGGTATTTTTGCAGCAGTTTACAACGTGACTAACAATTCCTAACCATGAAAAAACAAGTGTTTACAAGATTTATGAAAAACGCAATGCTATTTGCATGTGCATGTTTGATTGGCTCTACCCAGCTTAATGCACAAACAGTGGTAACTTTTACCGAAACGATGGGGACTGTCTCAGCCACAACAGCAATTACTGCGCACGAGACTGCTAACGGATTCGATAACGATGGGTTTACCATGACCAATGGTGGCGCAACGGGATCTGCAGATTTACGTGCGACAAACGTATCATCTGGTTATACTGGTGCCAGCGGATCGGCCAATGTATTTTTTACGGGGACTGGTACGCTAGGTTTTGCCATAGAAGGTATTAGTACAACCGGTTTAACCGGACTTACCCTTCAATTTGCGTATCGAAAAGAAAGCGCTACCGTTCTTCCTACACTGGCACTCGAATATTCAACAAATGGCACCACGTGGAACGCTGTTGCTTTTACATACAGTCAAGCTGCCAATGCCGCCACAGGCTGGTATTTAATACCGGTAATAAATCTTCCAGTTGCATGTGAGAATCAGGCTAATCTTCGCTTACGCTGGGTAAAATCAGGAACCCAATCGGTGCGAATTGACGATGTTGTATTGAGAAATTTTTCTGCTGCAGCATCATTATCGTTGGTAACCACATCAATGCCTGCTAAGTTTTATTCAAATGCCGGCTTTGCTTCAGATGTTTATTCTTTCCAGGTAAACGCACTAAATGTAGGCTCTAATAATGTAAGCGTTGGCGCCGTAGCTGGATTCGAATATTCGACCAATGCAGTGGGACCATTTTCGGGTACGCTATCTTTAACACCAACCGCTGGTAATGTGTCAGCCAATGTTTTTGTTCGTATGGTTAGTGGTGCTGCCGGAAGTGTTTCTGGCACATGTGCGGTATCGTGTACGGGAACCACAACGCAAAATGTAAGTCTCAGCGGTCAGCGCTATGCGGCCGGCGCGGCCTTTAGTCCGAATAACCTTGTAGTACTTCGTGTTGGTGAGTCGGGTGTTACAGTTCCTGCCAGTGCTGCTGCGCCGGCATTCTTAGATGAATTAACTCCTGCCGGAGTGTTGGTGCAAAGTATTCCATTGCGTTACACAGTAGATGGCTTAAATCGCCGTATGGTGGTATCTTCCTCTTCAACCTCCGATGGTGTTTTAAATCTTTCGCCAGATGGTCAGTATTTAACCTTTACAGGATATGATGCGCCGGTATTTACCGCGGGTGTAACCGCATCTCCTGCCGCAACAAACAATCGAATTGTAGGTTTGATGGGGCAAAATGGGGTGTTAAATTCAACCACACGTATAAACGATGGGTACGATGGCAACAACTGCCGCTCTGCTGTTACTCTAGATGGTAATGCATTTTGGGTTGCCGGTACAGGTACCGGAGGCGGAACACGCTATGTAACGCTTGGTAACACAAGTACATCTACCTATGTAAGCTCAACCCCGGCAAATACACGCGTAGTTAATATTTCAAATAACAACCTTTATTTTTCAGCTCAAAGTGGCGCAAACATTGGTATCAATCAAGTAGGATCATCAGGACTACCAACAACTGCAGGTGTAACATCTAACCTAATTACATCTATATCTGGGGCATCAGATGCATATGGTTTTGTATTCCTCGACCGCAGTGCAGCAATTCCGGGTAACGATGTGGTGTATATCGCTAATAATAATGCAGGGCTTTTAAAATACTATTTCGATGGTACCAATTGGAATGCTGCCGGGGTAATTCCGTCAACTTCAATTATAGGCATTACTGCTAAAATAGCTGGTGCAAACGTGGATATTTATTGCGTGGGTAATGCAGCTTCAACCATTTATAAAATAACTGATGCCGGAGCTTACAATGCTACCCTTACCGGAACACTCTCTACCATTTATACCGCAGGAGCAGGTACTGCCTTTCGCGGGGTGTCGTTTACACCGGTAACATTACCAACACCTGATATTGAACATACATTCAGCACACCCGGAGTTGGAACTATTGCTCAAGGAGCAGCAAATACCCCTCTTTACCGGGTTCAGCTCGATGTTACTACAGCAGCAGCTACATTAACAGGCGCTACATTTACCACTGCAGGCAGCTATGCTGGCGCAGACATTTCCGATTTCAAACTTTATTTCTCAAACGATGGCACTTTGGATGGTGGCGATAACGTACTTGGAACCATATCAACTAGCACAGGTGCAGGTCAGTCGCTTGCCTTTACCGGTTTAGGGCAAGTTGTTCCAATTGGAACGCGTTACCTTTTTGTAACTGCATCGGTTTCGGGTTGCGCCAGTATTGGCGGCACCATTAACATAGCAAGCACACCACTCACAGCCATTACCTATTCGCAAGCTACTAAAACGGGAACGCCTGCTGCCGGAACTTCGAAGTCAATAGTGGCCGGAACATTAGCTAACGTTACCGGTCTGGCTGCAAGTAGCGGTGCTCCAACGGTTCAGGTAAGTTGGACAAATCCAAGTTGTTTCGACCAAATTTTAGTCGTGGCACATACTGCAAATATTACGGGAACTCCCAGTGGAACAGTTTATTCATCTAATTTAAATTATGTTGCAGCTCCGGCTTTTGCAGGTGGCGGTAAAGTGGTGTATTACGGAACGGCATCGCCTCAGATTATTTCGGGCTTCGTTTCTGGAACCAATTATTTCTTTAAAGTCTTTGTGCGTAAGAACACAACTTGGTCGAGCGGTGTACAGGTCAATGCTACCCCTCAGAATCCTACGCTTTACGCAGTTGCTTCTGGAATTGCTGCATCAGACCCAATTTGGTCTTTAACCCCTGCAGGAGTAGGCGCAACTGCTGCATCATTGGGTGGTTTTACAGTTAATACAAGTGTGGTTGTTCAAGCACCACATACTGTAACTTTCTCTACATCAAATGTGAATATGTTTAACCTAACGGTTAACTCAGGCGCTTCAATCACAGCAGGTTCAACCTCAAATACCTATCTAAACATTAACGGAAGTGCCATCACAAACAATGGTACCATCGGAACAATTCCTAACGACGGTATTTCATTTAACATCGAAGGCATTAATGTAACCTGGAGTGGAAATGGTACGAGTAATCCAGCCCGTATTCGTAAAAATGCCACTACCAATACCACATCAACTTTAATAATTAATTCTAATGTCAATGTAACCTTTGCAGGTGCTGCAGTTTACAATAATACCAACAATACCAATTTCAATGTTATTGTAAATGTGCTTAAGAATTTAAACCTCACTGCAACAGGAGGCATTTTGGGTGATTTTACATTTGACGGTACTGATGGCGCTAGTACAGGCGAACGTGGAGGTGTATTAACCGTGAATGGTACGGTAAACATGACCGGTCGACTCATTGCGGTTAACAATAATACTAACGTACTGTTCGGATCGGGAATCGTAATCAATGCGGGAGGTCGTATTTTCTGTAAGGATGTCGACATCAATACCACAGCCGGAACGGGTTTCCCATTCACCATTGCCATTTCGGGCCGTCTTTCGGTATCTGGTAAAATGCGCATGTTAGCCGGAACGCTTGCGGCAAATAACAATATTGTATTCAATTCGGGAGCGGTATTGCTTCATGGTGCAGGAACGCTAGATGGTGCAACGGCTTGCAGTGGAACTGTGAGTGGTGCAATTCAGTACCGTCGTCAAGGTACTACCACCGTTTACCCAAGTGCTGAATATAATTATTGGTCATCGCCTGTAGTAAATGCTACTGCAAGCGTAATTATGGGATCTATTAGCGGAACCAATGCTTACCGTTTTAACCCAACATTGGCTACGGGACCAACGCAAGCAGGTTTGTTGCCGGCCTGGGTGCCTGTAACCAATACCTCCGTTATGGATCAGGGCCGTGGCTATATTTCAACCAACGCCGGCTTGGTTACCTTTACGGGTGTTCCGTACGAAGGTACATTGGCGCTTCCGTTGACTGGAAATGCATTTACAAAATTTAATTTAGTGGGTAACCCGTATCCATCATCGGTGAGTGCTTCATCCATTTTCACCACCAACAGTGGCCAAATTGTTCCGGCTTTACATTTCTGGGATGATGATAACTCAGCCGGAACTGGATTTGATCCTGCCGACTACGTTGTAGTGAACACCCTCGGTGCTTCGGGCGGTAACGGAGCCACCTGGACAGGCCAAATCGCAGCCGGACAGTCGTTCTTTGTTGAAGGAGCTACTACTTCAAACACCTTCACCTTTAATAATGCTATGCGCAATGCCAATGCCGCTACCTTCTTTGAAGAAAACAGCGACTTAAAGCGTGTTTGGATTTCTTTATCGCAAGGTACAGCCGGAGAGAGTGAAGCCATGTTGGCCTTCTTGCCTGAAGCTACAAGCGGTTATGATTTAAATTATGATGCACAACGCATGTATGTTAACAATGACCTATCCTTATCAACGGTGCTCAATAACGGATTCTATGCCATCCAGGCATGGCCTGCAATTGATGCTACCCAGATTATTCCACTATCGGTTAATGCTACACAAAATGCTATCCATCAAATTCAAATTTCGGGAATTGACAACATCGATGCATCGGTATTGGTGCTGCTTGAAGATACCGAAACAGGTAGCATACACAATTTACGCAGCGGTGCTTATAGCTTCGAAGGCAATGCAAACCTGGTAAATTCAACCCGTTTCCGCATTCGCTTTAGCAAGCCCACTACATTCGTAGCCGAAGGCGAAAGCTGTGCCGGATTTGATGGAAAAATCAACATCAGCTCTCAACAAGGTGTGTGGAATTTCAATTTAAGCGATGC
>CAZVHF010000082.1:0-10369 GCA_964627105.1 uncultured Chitinophaga sp. | reverse complement strand
TGAATTTACGAAAGCGAAAATATGCGAGATCGTTGAGGAATGAATGAGCCAATTTATAATATCGGGCCTTTCGTCTTGCAATAATCAAGTTAGCGATTAAAACAAATTAACTCTATCGTGAATGTTAATGTAAACGAGCCGGGCTGCAGTTTTGTGCGTTATGTGCATTGCAGGAGCAATCGGAAAGGGGTAAGGCTAAAAGTATAAAATCTTCGCTTCGACCAATTTATATTAAAATTATGCATTCGTTTTTGATTGATCGATGCGCGATTTCAAAGGGGGCCACCGCTCCTCCTCCCCGGAGTCAAGTTACGAAACTTCGCAAGCATTAGTCGTTTATAAACGTTTAAAAACGGGTATTTGTAACGATTTGATAGCTATCGTCTTGCAATGTTTGCCTGTGTGATTTCGAGGCTCAAGAATTATAAATCTGCTGAAAATAAACCGACTATGTAAGTGGCGTTTCGTTGCGATAATTATCAACGCTAATGTTGATAGCATGGTTCGAAAATAACACTTGGAGCTTGAATAAGTATTTTCGAACTTTAAACAGGGCGGGGACACGTGTTTCCCGTTTCGAATGGCAAGTATTTGATTTTCTCGTTTCTCATAGATTACCGTTCTCATCGATAAATGCCCTATCTCGATGTAGGTTTGAATAAGTCAGGGACTTTGAATTGCGGTTATCTGATTACTACGTTACTATTGGATTCCAGATAACAACGATATTTTCCTTTTCTTGCTATGGGTTTGAATAGCCCGGCAATTCAGTCATCTAAAAAAGATGTATACCTACAAAACCTTACTTTACACAAATCTCGAATGTTACAGCAATTGCGCCAGGGGTTGAAGCGGAAAGCCCGTAAGCCCTTAGAGCGAAGCCGTAGCGGAGCGAAAAGGGAGCGGACTTGAAGCGTAAAACCCGCCCGTGGCGCCCCGAAAAAATGATTGTGCATTTGTACATTTCGTTTCTTACACATTTGCTATAAAACAAAAAAGCCCGAACGAATATCCGGGCTTAAGGTTTAACGATTTAAATGCGATTAGCTTCTTCTGCTTCCGAATAAGCGCAGAAGGAAAAGGAAAAGGTTAATGAAATCGAGGTACAATGTTAATGCGCCCAGAATAGACATTTTCTTAGCGCTAGCTTCGCCGTCGAAACCATGGATGGCGATGTCTTTAATTTTCTGCGTATCGTATGCTACGAGCGCAACGAAAACGGCAACACCTACGTAGCTAATGATCCAATAAAGTGTTTCGCTTTCGAGGAAGAAATTAACGAGCGATGCGATGATTATTCCGATTAGCGCCATCATTGCGATGCTCCCGATTTTACTGAGGTCGGCTTTGGTGGTGTAACCATAAATGCTCATGGCAGCGAAGGTTCCGGCTGTAATAAAGAAGGTTAGTGCGATGGAAGCGCCAGTATATACAATGAAAATTGATGAAAACAGCAGGCCGTTCATAACAGAATACAGCAAGAATACAGCAGCGGCTGTGGTGGGCGCCATGGTGCGAATACCGGCCGAAATCCACATTACGAGCGCAAAGGTGCCGATAATTAGTCCCCAAAAAGCCACTTGGCTTCCGAAGATTACCGATAAAATTGCTTCAGAAGAGGCCGTGTAGAAGGCTACCAAACCGGTAACGGCTAGGGCTAGCGACATCCAGCCATAAACGCGGGTCATAAATTGTGCAACTTCGGTGGCTTCGCGACCTTGCACATAAACGTTGTTCATTGGATCTTGAGTTATCATAGATTTTAGTTTTCTCAAATATATTCAGTTTAATTACACGATTAGTTTTACGATACTGAAATTAATTAACATCCCCATATAAAACCTACGTTCATTCAATTGCGATACTTTGGGGCTTGTCGCCAAGGTAAATCAACAGCGCTTTTAGTATCATTTCGGGTTGCATTGATTTAAGAACTGTGAGGTATTCTTGTGTCTGTGCGATGTGCTTTTGGTCTGCTACGCCTGTTTTAAATTCAACAATGGTTGTAGATTGGCCTTTTACCACCACGCGATCGGGTCGTAAAACGGCACCCGTAGACAGTAAAATGCTGCGTTCGATGTAGACTTTATCAAAGTCGTTGAATATAGGTTTGATTGCTTCGTCGTTCAATAAAACATCGAGTCTGAATCTAAGCTCAGCCAGCTCGATCTCACTAGCCAATGCTGCTGCGTTGAGGCGTTGCATGGCCGTATCGAAATCGGATGGTGTTTTAATCCACGATAGTGCCGTGTGCATGAGGTTGCCCAGTCTGATGGCATCTGAATCGAACGCCTGAAAAACTTTGCTATTGAGGTCAATTTTCGAGTGCCAATTTCCGATTGGGTACGACTGGCTTCGGGCTGGTTGATTCTGTTTAGATCGGCTTTTGCCATCGTCGGACTTTCTATGATGCACATCGCCCCATTCATAGAGTGGGTCGAGGTTTTCGGAAGTACCCTTGCAAAAGCTTTTCAGATAGCTTGCCCAACCATTGCTTTCTTCTCCTGCTTTTCGGCGCGAAAAAATGTACAAGGCGTTTTCTGCACGGGTTGTGGCCACATAAAGCAGGTTAATGCGATCGAGTGTTTATTTACTTTGTTCCTCATCGAAATACGGTTTGAATTCGGTTTCGCTCAGGTTGGCATTGAATTTTAGGCGCATTGCCGGCAAACCTTCGGGTAGGTGTTGCGGATCGTCGACCCAGAAATACGCGTTCTTATCGGTTTCGTTGATGGCAAAAGCTAAGATGACAACCGGAAATTCGAGCCCTTTCGATTTGTGAACCGACATGATACGCACAGCATTGGCATTTTGTGGCAGGGTAACGCTGTATTCGCTCTCGATGTTAGTCCATTTTTCGAGGAATGATGGGATGTCGGGATTGGTTTGGTCGCCTGCAAACCAAACTGCTTCGAGAAAAAATTGTAAAAAAGAATCGCTGTTAATTTCGAATTGAAAGATGTTGCAGAGTTTGTGCACAACCTCGGCGATATTTTGGGTTTTGAGTGCAATGGAATCGAGGTTAAAACCCTGGTTTTGGAGCATGCGTAAAACTGAGTCCTCATCCATTCGAACAGTTTCAAGCAAGGCTTCGAGCGATGTAAAAGCGATTTGTTTTCGCTCCAATAAATAGCCACATATGTGCAATAGATTTACCTGAATATCGGTATTGCTAAGTACGCGCAACCAGGCAAGTAAGAATTGTACTTCGGGCTTACCCTTCACCAAAAGCGATTCGCCCGAAATAACGGGAACGCCGTTATCGAGTAGCAGATTAGCAAGGTAAGTTCCACTTTTATTGTCGCGTGTTAAAATGGCGATGTCTTTGTTTTCATACCGCCCGTTTTGACGCAGTTCGTCCAATAATTTTAAAATTTCCCGACTTGTTATTTCCTTGTATTCATCAATTTTTTCGCTCCCGTCGCCTAAAAAATGCACGGCAACATAGCCGCCTGTTTTTCCTTCTTTCGATTTCTGACTAAGCGTTTTATAAAGAGCCGCATGTTCGGGCTGGAGGCGAACGGATAATTTTTGATAAAAGGCATTGTTCCAGTTCACAACTTCGGGCAGTGAGCGGTAATTGGTATCGAGCGGGATGGTATTGTAATGCATTTTCAGCAAATTGTACCGCTCGAGTTGTGTAGCACTTAGATTTGCAGGATAAGGTTTGGGAATGCGAATGAATTGTTCGACATCGCCGCCGCGGAAGCGGTAAATGGCTTGTTTTCCATCGCCAACAATTAATGATTTAGATGCTGTAGCTAGTCCGTTTTGGACCAAGGGAAGCAGATTTTGCCACTGGGTGATGGAGGTGTCTTGAAATTCATCGATGAGGTAATGTGCATATTTTTCGCCTAATCGTTCGTATACAAATGGCGCAGGTTCATGCATCACAATTTCGGCTACGCGTCGGTTAAATTCAGAAATATGCAGGGTATGTTGCTCGCTGCGGATGGAGTCGATTATTGTCGAAATTTCGCGTAAAAGCGCCATCGAAAAAACAGAGTTGCATATGGCGGTATTGATGATAAAACTACTTCTGTTTTTTTCAATCAAGTCCAACAATATATCCGTTTTAAGTCTGAAATCAGGAATCAACGATTGAATGATTGCCTTATTGGCTTTGCTACATTTGCCCGAAAACCATTCGTTTTTTTGATAATATTCAAGCGATTTAGGAGAGGCGCTCAGATTTTCTTCACCATCGGCCGCTTTGGCCCACAAGGATCCGATGGTTCCGTTTTCGCCGCCTTTCAAATCCGATAAATCTATCGAATGCTGATACAATAGATTCATCAAATCTGTTCCAAGTGCGCGTACCTGATTCAAATAACTTTTACGCTGCGCTTCACTTGTTTGGTGTAGTTGAAGAAAAAAGCGAATCGGTAATTCCGATAATTTAGCCACGTAAGCCGATTTCGTGTCGTCTAAAAGATCTTTCGCCATGGTTGAAAGCTCTTTACGGATGTCGGGATTTTTCTCTTCGTCAGATCGAACACGGTTAAATCCAATAAGTACTTCGGTGATTTCTTCGTTTAAACCCGCCATATCGAGAATCTGGTCGATGGCCTGATCGATTAGGTTTTCTTTTTTTAACTCGACCGAAAAGCTCACCGGAAGGTGCAAATCGTAGGCAAAAGTGCGCACCACACGATGCATAAAGCTATCGATAGTGCCTATGGAAAAATCGCCGTACTGATGCAAAATGGTGCGGAGCAATTGCTTTGCTTTGTCTGGCATTGATTTGACGTCAACGCCCAAATTATGTGCAAGTTCACTACATAAATCCTTGGTTTTCGGATTTTCGTTAGCAATATTTTCGAGTGCTTCGAGCACTCTGGCTTTCATTTCGGTAGATGCCTTGTTGGTAAATGTTATAGCTAGAATGGATTTAAATGCATCTTCGTGTCCCGATTTTAACGCTAATTGTAAAAATTCTCTTACGAGGGTATAGGTTTTTCCGGAGCCGGCCGAGGCATTGTAAACCAAGAACGCTTTGTCTGTTGCTGCGGTTTGATTGTTTTTCACTGAAAGGGAATTGGTGGGATGAATCAAATGTAAGGATAACCCAGAGAAGAAAATAATGGTTTTTGATTTATTTGCTAATGTGTCATGTTAATTTTATCGTGGAGGGAATTGCACCTAGATATCCCTAAAAAAGCCTATTAAATTTTTTACTATCTTGCTAAATATGCCGCTTTATAGGCCGCTGTGAAATCAATGAGTTGAGGTAAAAAATCGGCGAATAATGTTTCATAAAACGTATCGTTCAGCTCCAATTCCTCATGTGCGTATTCCATGCCCGAATCAAATTTACTTCTTCGGGCTAATCCCGAGAAGGCGCGCTTAATACCTTCTACATGCCTGTAGTTGTAAAGCCAATCTTGTTTGTGCATATACAGCAGGGTGTGTTGCGCGTGTGCTGGCATTAAGGCAAGATCTGCGTATAAACGGCGGTAAATTTCTTCGCTATAATTTTGTAACGCATGTTCCGAATAACTATCCCAATTTCGGGCTAAATAATGGTCACCGAACATGTCCATCACAATTCCCGAAAACTTCCCAAATCGACTGCGCAAGGCCTTTTTACCCTCAGCTATCAAGCTATGCTCATCGGTAAATGCGTCGATTGCGCGGTGCATACGAATACCTAAGATTACGTCTTGTTCATAGGTTTCAATTTGTTTTCCTTTAACTGCATCTGCAATAAATCCACCTAATAAAAGTCCACGGTTGTTGCCTGCAAGGTATAAATGAGCCAAATAATTCATTTTGCGTGTTCTTTTCGGGTTTCAAAGTAAAGCGATTTGACATTACACATTTCTTCATTTTTAAACAGGATGCGTTATAAGAAAATGTAAAAATCTACATTGAAATGAAGCATGAAATAGCTTCAAATTACAATTAGCGAAAGCTTTAATCGCCCGCTGAAAGTTCTGTATAAGCTATTCACAATCCAAGTGTCATTTTCCAACCACATTATAAACAATGCTGTTCGTAAAAAATATCCGTTTTGAGATTTTGAAACGGTTATGCCAAGGCTATGTCGTAACTTGACTCCGGGGAGGAGGAGCGGTGGCCCCCAGGTATATTATCCGTAAATAGCTTGTTTCCAAACGAAAAGACAGTATTATCCTAGCCCAATCAACAAAATCGACACAAAACAAAGTGCAATTCCAATGTAGTTCAAGCGGTTTAACTTTTCGCGGAAAATTAATACCCCGGCAATAGCACCCAGTGCCACAATGGCCATGTTGTTGACCGGAATAACCACCGAACTTTCGAGTCCTTTCATCGACAAGGCTTTCAAAAGAAAATATACAGAAAAATAATTTGGAATTCCGAGCATAAGCCCTCCCGTAAATGCGTTAAATGCCGGTACTTTTTTATACACAACAAACCGGTAGAGCCAAACGCCCAAACCGATGCAGCCCGCTGTGAGAAATATCCATCCGGTAAAGGGTTCCAAGCCATTCGAACCCAAGGTATGCACCTGATTGTATTTGAAAAAGGCATCAATGAAACCGCTGCCAACGAACACAATAAATGGAAAGCTCAGGTAGCGTCGCTCGACCTGATGATGTTCGTTTTTTCGTGTCGTTAATATAACCGCTGCCAAAGCTGCTGTTAGGCCTAAAACCTTATACATCCCGCAGCTTTCTCCCAATAAAAACACCGCATAAAGCACCGGAATAACCAGCGACATTTTATTGGCCACAGTAGTAACCGATACGCCGATGCGTTGCGCACTGATGCCAATGATGTTGAACAAACTGATAAACAAAACACCCATGATGAGTGCATTCACAAACCAGGGTTCTTGTGGTGCATCCCGAAAACCGATTCCCGATGGATCGAGTGCGAAGCTCAACGACGCGGCAACGGCGTAATTCACCACAATGGCGTCGGAGGTTTCGATGCGGTATCGCTCAAACAACTTGAACACCACCATAATGGCGGCCGAACTAAGCATACTGAGGATGAGGTAAAGCATGTGGGCGTAGATTTGTTTCGGAATTAATACTTCAACAAATTCAGTACGGCCTGTTTTACCTTCTCGGCATTGGGTAACATGGTTTGTTCGAGCGTGCTGTTGAGCGGTATTGCCGGTAGATTTTCGGATCCCAGCACACGCACTGGCCCATCGAGCGATTCAAAACAATGCTCCTGAATGAGCCCGGCCAAACTGCGGGCAAACGAATTGCCAGCGGGTTCTTCGGTCAGTACCAAGCATTTTTTACACTTGCGTACCGAGGTGAAAATCGTCTCCTCATCAAGTGGATAAATGCATCGCAAATCAACAATCTCGACCGTTTCGTGCAGCTCTTTTGTGGCATTTAGTGCCCAATGCACTCCCATTCCGTAGGTAATGACACACAGCGTGGGTTCTGTTTTACTTTCTTTTATTTCCTGCACTATAGCTGCTTTCCCAAGCGGAAGCACATAGGCTTCATCGGGTTCGGCCCTACGCGCTGTTTCGGTTCCCTTAACTTTCGACCAGTACAAGCCTTTGTGTTCGAGAATCACGACCGGGTTCGGATCGTAATATGCTGCTTTAATCAAGCCTTTCAAATCGGCACCATTACTTGGATAGGCGATTTTAATTCCACGGATATTACTCAATACACTTTCAACCGATGATGAATGGTAAGGACCACCACTTCCGTATGCGCCGATTGGCACACGCAACACCATGCTTACCGGCCATTTACCGTTGGTGAGGTAACATGAACGCGCTACTTCGGTAAACAGCTGGTTTAGTCCCGGCCAGATGTAATCGGCAAACTGCACTTCGACAATGGGTTTTAAGCCAACGGCCGACATGCCCACGGTTGATCCTACAATAAATGCCTCCTGGATGGGTGTATTGAAAACACGGGCATCGCCAAATTTCTGCGCCAGGGTAGCCGCTTCGCGAAAAACGCCTCCCAGTCGTGCGCCAACATCCTGTCCGTACAAGAGGCATTCGGGATGTTTGCGCATTAGTTCTTCGACAGCAAATAAGGCGCAGTCTACCATCACCACACTATCTTCTCTAGCTGGGGTTCGGTTGCCTTTCTCCTCCAGAATTGGCGTGGGAGCAAAATCGTGCGTAAATAAATCTTCGGGCCGCGGATCTTCGGCTTTGAGGGCCTGCTCAAAATCTGAGGCTACACGTTCACGTGCTTCGGTTTCGATTGCCTCAATCTCCTTTTCTGTGAATCCGTTTTTCAGCAGTTGCGCAATTGTAACCGGATATGGATCGCGGCTCCGGGCTTCGTCCAGATCGTCGCGGTACCATTCCATGCGCACTCCCGATGTGTGGTGATTGAGTAAGGGAACGCGTGCATGCAAGAGCATTGGCCTGCGTTCGTTGCGAATTATATCAAGCATCTCAGATGCCGTAGCAAATGACTCTTCGAAATTTGCACCATCAATGGTTCGCGCTTCGATGCCTTTAAACCCTTTTATGTATTCAAACGCATTTTGCGCGCGGGTCTCGGCTGCATTGGCCGAAATGTCCCAACCGTTGTCTTGCACGAGATACAGAATGGGCAATTGCTTCAAGGCCGCCATCTGAAAGGCCTCAGCAATTTCGCCTTCGGTTACGGATGCATCGCCCAATGAACAAACTACAACAGGCGAATCGGAAGGATTTTCGTGTTGAATTCCGGTTTTCTCTTTATACCAAAAGCCCATAGCAGCGCCGGTTGCCGGAATGGCTTGCATGCCTGTTGCGGAACTCTGATGTGGAATTTTTGGTTTGTCGGCATCGCGCAAACTGGGGTGGCAATAATAGGTTCTTCCACCGGAAAATGGATCATCGCGTTTTGCCAGAAGCTGCAGCATCACATCGTAAGGACGCAAACCCATGCCCAGCAGCATGGCATCATCGCGGTAATACGGAAATGCGTAGTCGCAAGGATAAAGCTGCATCGAAACAGCAAGCTGAATGGCTTCGTGTCCGCGCGATGTAGCATGAACATACTTCGAAACCAGTTTGAAGTTCGACTCATACAATTCGGTCATCGCCTTGGCCTGAGCCATTAACGAAAAGGCACGTTTCAGAACGTCTTTGGTAATTTTTTCAGCCATTTGGGCAGCGAAGGTAAGAAGAAAATAACTTGGTCAGCGGCTTTGAAATAACGACCTATTCGACTCAAGGTAAATGAAAACGAGAACGATTAACCACCTGCCTTTTTCGCCTTGTAGCCTTTTGATGTGAGGTGTTGTAGAATTTTATCGCGATGGTCGCCCTGAATAATGATATCGCCATCTTTAACATTTCCGCCGCAACCACATAAACTTTTAAGGCTTTTGGCGAGATGCTCTGCGTCTTCGGCTTTGCCAATAAAACCTTTGATTACCGAGGCTTTTTTATCGCCTTTGTAGCGTTCGAGCCAAATTTTCAATTCTTGCGAAGCATTGGGAAGCGTTTCGGGTTCCTCGTTTTGTTCCTGCTCGTAAACAAAGTTCGGATTGGTTGAATACACCACGTTGATGCGGTCTTTGGACTTGCTCATGCCACAAAATTAAACGAAATTATCGTGAAAGAACTTTGTTAATCTAATTCGTCGAAAATCGTTGAATTATCAACACCCATAGCGATTCATCCAACGTTCAGATTAGATTTACGAGAAAGTAAATCGTGGCAATATGAAAGCAGAAGGTATTTCCATTGAAAGCAGGATATTTAACCTGCGCGAAACGCATGTGATGATTGATCGGGATCTGGCCGAATTGTATCAGGTCGAAACCAAGGTGCTTAACCAAGCGGTTAAACGCAATATCGAACGGTTTCCTGCCTACTTTCGATTTCAATTGCTTCAAAATGAATTAGATGAACTGGTCACAATTTGTGACCGGTTGCTCGTGTTGAAACATAGCTCTACGCTCCCGTATGCATTTACCGAGCAGGGGGTGGCCATGCTGTCGGCTGTTATATGGACTATTCTTTGCTTCTATGTTTTGTGAAGTTGAATAAGTTAAAACCAATCAAAACACCTAAAGCAGTGGGCACTACACCGCCCAACAATGCAGTATTTGAGTTACCACTTTTTATTGCGTAAATATTGTAGCCTATTCCCACAATGATGGCTGATATCAAGCCAATCGTAACTTTTTTTTGTGTTGACATATTATTTGAATTAAATTTAAAATTACTTTGTTTTAGTGGGCGATAGCCAAACGTACAATGCAATACTACATTTTTTTTAATTATGTCAGTTCCTTCACTATCGAAAACATTTTTTGCAAACCTAATTTTTTTTAAAATCAACGACTGTAAATTAAAAAAAACGCAGCAGCCGCAACCATTTTCGTATTGTTCATTATTAGATTCATCATTTTGGCGCATCTTTCAAAGATCTAGGCAATAAATGTTTCACTT
>CAZVHF010000081.1:7951-10373 GCA_964627105.1 uncultured Chitinophaga sp. | reverse complement strand
AATTTTACCTTGCAGTTGAATTCAAATGCAATCAACAACAAGGCAAAGCTTAATATTACAGATGTTTCGGGGCGTGTGGTGCATTCGCAAGAATTGCTAGCGGGCAATAACGAAATTTCTACACAAGGTGCATTAACCAGCGGATTGTACTTTCTGAATGTAGCGTTTTTGGATGGCAGTGTTAGTGTTACAGAACCGTTTGTTATTCAATAGTAAAAGCATGTTTTTATTCGAAATTGCTCATGATTTTTATTTTGCTTACGAAACACAAACATTACTTTAAATAACCATGAAAAATCAATTACTAACTCTGTTTTATCTTCTTGCTACATCATTTACACTGAATGCTCAGGAGCCCGATTGGATTTGGGCCAGGCAATTGAGCGGTAACAGCGATGATGAATTTAACGATGTAGCGACCGATGCCGATGGCAATAGCTATATGTCTGGCTATTTCAATAGTGGTTCGGTAACGTTTGCCGGTCAAACATTTACAGGAAGCCCCGGCGGTACAGCTATGTTGGTAAAACGAAATCCTACGGGCGGATTGGCTTGGGCTCGATCTATTTCCGGCAGCCGTGCCTTGGCTCTTGCAACAGACAACTTAGGCAATTGTTACTTAACCGGCCAAATCATGTCTGTAACATCCTCGGTGTTGATTGGAAACATAACCCTATCCAATAGCCTTGGCGGAGATGTGTTTTTTATTGCAAAGTACAATGCTAATGGCGATGTGCTTTGGGCCAAAACCGTTGGGGATGGAAATTTAGCCGGTTCCGAACCGCGTGCCATCCAATGCGATGCTCTTGGAAACAGCTATGTTATGGGTATGTATTACGGCGGTCAACCTGCTAACTTCGGTAATGGTCTATTGCCCAACGAAGGCGTTTCGGATGTTTTCTTACTGAAATATACACCTGATGGCGAACTGGCTTGGGCAAATCATCTCGGTGGAAGCGCCGCCGAACAGGCCTCCGATGTTGCTGTTGATGCTGATGGGAATGCGATTGTTGTGGGAGGCTATAACAGTGCCGTTTTAAATTGCAACGATTTACAGTTGCTCAACCCAAGTGGTTTGCTTCCATCGGGCGGCACTAAAGAGGTTTTTGTAGTGAAGTACACTACAGCGGGCGATATTGTATGGGCTATTAATGCCGAAGGCAACCGCGAAGATATTGCACACGGTGTTTCAACAGATGCAGCTGGAAACATATACATATCCGGTCAATTTAACAGCGACGCTTTATCTTTGAGTGATGAGCTTGTGTTGAATTCAGATAACACGCCCAATTCAAATATTTACAATGATGTATTCGTTGCTAAATTAGATCCTTCTGGTTCAGCGGTTTGGCTCAAGAGCTATGGCTCTGCGAATATCAACGGGATAAATGACGATATCGCTTTCGGTATTCAAACTACCGCCGATGGACTAAGTTATGTCTGTGGTTTTTTCAGTGGATCCGAAATAACATTTGGTACTCAAACACTTAGTAATATTGGTTTCGAAGATTTTTTCATAATGGCCGTGGATACAGATGGCAGCGATTTATGGGCCAAGAGTTCAGGTATTGATAATGGAAGCGCTTATGCCTATAATGTAGCCTACGACAACTTTGGAAACATTTTCGTTGCCGGTATTTTTTATACCGATTTTGGAACAGTCTTTAACTTGGGAAATGTATCCATTACGGGAAACGATGCAGGCGACGGATTTGTGGTTAAACTTGGAGCCAATTCGGTGAATACCCCGAAAACAGAACAAAATGCTGTTCTGCAACTTTTCCCAAATCCAAGCAGCGGAAATCTCTCAATTGGCCTAAATGTAAGCCTTGTGCAAGCCAATTTGGTGCTTCGTGTTATTAATTTACTCGGAAAAGAAGTGCTCAATTTGCCCCTTACTTCTTACAAAAACGCTATTACTTTCGACAATCAAATGCCAAACGGAATTTATTTGGTCCAAGTGCTTGATGCCACTGGAAATCAATTGGGTGCAAGCCAATTGGTTTTGCAGCGATAGTTCTTTCGAGTTGAAGCTAAACGCCCGTGCTATTCAGCTACTGATATGCGGGCTTTTACATTTTAACACTAAACCTGTTGTAATTTAATGACCAATAGGTTAACGTAAAATAAAACTTTCAAATGCAGGTTTTTGTGGGTTTCGAATTGAAACAACATAGCGGCCTGTTTTCAAATCAGGCGTATAGTAATCTGTAGATAATATTTGTGCTCTGCTTTGAATGGCCGAGTTAAACATTGTATAGTCGTTGTTTCGCGCTTGAATTGTTTCTACATCGGTTCGGGTACGCACAATATAGGTATTCGTTAATGTGCTTATTTCTGCTTCGTACCCGATTGGATTGTTGCGGATTACAAAGGCGGTTTCTGCGTCGTTTGGATTGCCGTACACAAATGCAAGATTCTC
>CAZVHF010000081.1:0-7851 GCA_964627105.1 uncultured Chitinophaga sp. | reverse complement strand
TTACAAAGGCGGTTTCTGCGTCGTTTGGATTGCCGTACACAAATGCAAGATTCTCTCGTGTGTACTTTTTGTAAGCATCTCCATTTCCATCAAAAATGAAAATTACCTTCCCCAACACATCATTAAGACGAGGCCATCCAACGGTGGTGAGCCGCGCACGGGTTGTAGTAAAGGTATCGCGAAGCATTGCAGGAGTAAGCAAGCGTTCGTTGCCGAATATGCGCATAATCTGTTCATCGATTTGCAGATAAGCCAATGAGTCGAATGGAATTGCCCGCTTAAATCCAATGTTACGTAGAAAGCGCGAATAATCTGCAGGGGCTGCATCTTTTAATTCGAGATTAACGAAAATAGGTACATGGGCAGGATTGTTTTTCGACCAGGTACTCACTTCCTGTAAGGCTTCTGTTAACGTTCTGTAGTTGCTTTCGTAGTCCACATCGGCTATATGCAGCACTTTGAAGCCTGGTTTGCGCATCAAACTATCGTGTGTATGTTGTTTCAATCCGCGAATGAAAAAGTTGATTCTTCTTTTTTCGAAACGGCTGCCTGTCGGATCGTTATAAATATCGAGTTCGATGCCCCGGATGTTGAATTTAGTAAACTGCTCGTTCAATAAAATATGGCCGTAGTCCATTTTATTGGGGTCGAGGTCATCGCCCAATTGCCGTTTAAATTTTTGGAGAAAACGAATCACACGAGCATCGGGTTTTTTCTTGTAACTATTATGCGAAGCAAGAATTCTGATGTCGTTGAGCCGAATAGAATCGGAATATTGTGCAAGCAGTTCATGCGCTGAGCACATATTAACGAATAAAAAAATCAACCCAATTAAACGATTCATGGTTAAGTGTATCTTTCGTCTTTAATTTAGGCAATGGCTAAAAGGTTTGCGCTGCTAATTTTTAGTATTCTTTTATGTGCAGCAGTGAATGCGCAAGAAAAGAAAAAGGGACGATTAACCGATAAAATATTTGGTAAGAATTTACGGTTCATAGGTAATCCCATTATTCAAAACAGCCCAGAAACAGGCCTAAAGATGGGGCTAGCAGGCAATTACTTTTTTAAGACCGGCAAAGACACGCTAACCCGATCATCGAATATCTACCTGCAAATTGCCTATACCACAAAACAGCAATTTATACTTGAACCTATTTGGAATATTTTCACACCTAACGAAAAATTTATCTTAAGGGGTCGAGCCGGTTATCTGAATTTTACCGATCACTACTGGGGCCTTGGTCCACTGGCAGAGGCTTCGGCTAAAGCAAATTTAAGCTACAAACGCATATACTTGCAGTCGAAAGTACTTCGAAAGGTGAGCGGCAACTTGTTCGCTGGTGCACAATTTCGCTATAGTAACATATATGGATTAAGTTGGACCAATACGCTTGTTCCCGAAGTGGAGGGCAATGGTGGCAGTATGGTGGCCGGAATTGGCCCTAATCTGCAGGCCGATTTTCGCGATAATCCTTTCTCGCCTCAAAAAGGGTGGTATGCCGATGTGTATTATGCACGCTTTGGATCTTGGCTAAACGGCACGCATACCTTTGACGAGGTGCAGGTCGATTTCAGGTACTATTTGCGATTAGGCCAACCTTATCAGGTATTGGCTTTTCAAGCGTTCGGCAACTTTACGCAAGGCAGTGTGCCCTTTAGGGAGTTACCACGATTGGGCAGTTCGTTTTTAATGCGTGGCTATTTCGAAGGACGATTTAGAGACCACAATTACGTGGCTGCTCAGATGGAATGGAGACAACCTTTGTACAAATGGCTGCATGCATCGGCTTTTTTAGCTGTGGGAGAAGTAGCGAACGAAATTCGCAAATTCAATTCACAAAGCCTTAAATCAACAGCAGGTATGGGTTTGCGAATTTTGCTTAACAAGAAGGAGTCGGTTTTTGCCCGATTTGATTTTGCCTTTAATAATGAAGGAGGGACCGGTTTTTACATACGTATAAACGATGCATTCTAACTATAATATTGCCTATACGTTGGCTTTTAGCCAGGCGGGCAATTCCCTGTTTTTAAAAAGCGCTCATTCCGAATGCCCCGAAACGCCATATACCCAAAGGTGAAAATTACAGCCAGCAACACCACCGAAGCGCGCATCGAGCCGGTCATCCATTCCAAAAGTCCAAATAAAAAGGTGCCTAAAACAACGGCTAGTTTTTCAGCTACATCGTAAAAACTAAAATATGCAGTATGATCATCTTCGGGTGGTAATAATTTCGACCAGCCCGAACGTGCCAAAGCCTGCACGGCGCCCATTACCAGACCAACCACCGAAGCAAGCAGCATAAACTGAGCAGCCGAGTGCACAAACCAGGCATAGATGCAGATGCCAATCCACACAACAATGCAAACAAGCAGGATATTTATGGTGCCAAATCGTTTAGCCAGTCGCGCAAAAAGCAGTGCACCAACGATGCCCACAACTTGAATAATAAGAATGGTGGGAATGAGCACTTCGTCTTTGAGTCCGAGCTCTTTCTTGCCAAAATTTGCTGCCATGTACATTACAGTTAAAACAGCCATCATCGTAAAAAAGTAACCCAGCAGATACCGCATCATAATAGGGTTTCTGCGGAAGTTTTTCCAAACTTTCCGCAATTCGGCATATCCGCTTAGCAGCAATCCGGCCGATGCGTTTTGGGAAGTTTTAAGGCGTGCCGGTAAAATCGCAAACGGAATCTGCGCGAAACAAAGCCACCAGATTCCCACGGTAACGAAGGAGATGCGCGCCGGCATTCCCTTGCCTTGGATGCCAAAGATGTCGGGTTTTAAGAGCATGGCCAGGTTAATGAGCATGAGCAGTATTCCGCCGGTGTATCCCAATGCAAATCCCTTTGCCGAAATGCGGTCTTCTTCGCCTTTGGGCGCAATTTCGGGTAGCCAGGCATTGTAAAAAACCAGACTTCCCGAATAGCCTATTCCAGCCAGGGTAAACGCTATAACTCCGAGTTCGAGCCTATCGGGTGTAAAAAAATATAAGGCCATACAAGACAGCGCACCAAGCCAGGTAAAGAATTGCATAAAAAGCAAGCGACGGCCTGTTACATCGGCCAATGCCGATAATAGCGGTGAAACGATCGCCACAAAAAGAAACGAAGCCGATATGGCCCAGGCGTACAGCGAGGTATTTAGAATCGAAAATCCAAAGAAATCAACCATTCCCGAAGCATCGCCTTTGGCAACGGCTGCATAATAGGCCGGTAGAATTGCCGAGGTGATGCTGAGCTGGTAAACAGAATTCGCCCAATCGTACATCAACCAGCTATTTATTGCCTTTATATTTCCTTTTAGATTAAAATTAACACTATTTGTATTCAACTTGAATTATCTTTGTTCCAATCAATCTGTAAAAAATCATTCAAACCTATGAAAAGCCTTTCAGAAACCAAGGGAATACTCGTACCGGTCGATTTTTCGGCTCTAACCGAAAACGGAATTTCACACGCCATAGCCATGGCCCGCATCTTCCACAAACCCATTTATCTTTTACATGTGTTGCGAAAAAGATTGTTCGAATCGGATCATGCATTCACCATTGAAACAGAGGAAGCCTTGGCCCGACTCGAAAATATGGCCGAGGAAACCTTTAGCAAAAGTGGTATCGAAACTACGGCCATCATCAAAACAGGGAATGTATTTGAACTCATCGGCAAGACAGCGCAAGAGCTTCCGGCTACCATGGTCGTTATGCCAACGCATGGAATTCGGGGCATTCAATACATTGTGGGCAGTCACGCATTTCGGGTGATTAGTACCGGAGGTGAAATTCCGTTTCTCGTGGTGCAAGAACGTCCTGCCCCCGAACAAGGCATCCGAAAAGTGGTACTGCCTTTTTCGTTCGAAGCCGAATCGCGCCAGAAACTAACCTGGGCGGTCGAATTGAACAAGCTCTTCGATTGTGAGTTTTTGATTTTGGCCGAAAACGAACGCGACGAGTACATTGCGCAGAAGGTGCAAATCAATATCGATTATGCGCGAAGGATGCTCGATAAGAACAAATGTCGGTACACGATTCACAATGCCATTGGGAAGGATAATTTTTATCACGAAATTGTGCGCTTTGCCATTGCGCGTAATGCCGATTTAATTATGCTCATGTCGGAAGAGGAGATTAGTTTAACCGAATATTTTACCGGTTCGGATGAGCAGGAGGTGCTCGCTAACCAGGCTCAGATTCCGGTATTCTGCATCAATACCTTCCAGAGTTCGCGCATTGCACGACCGGCCATGTTTCAATAATTTCAGAGAAGCGCGTATTGGCTTGGCGTTTTTGCCTACTTTTGTGCCCCGATGAGCCAAAGACCATACATTGTAGGCATATCGGGGGGCAGCGCTTCGGGAAAAACGTCTTTTCTGAAACATCTAAGCGAAGCTTTACCTCAGGGTAAATTGTGCATTGTATCGCAAGATAATTATTACCGTCCGAAGGAAGAACAAGTACGCGATGAGAATGGCCAGATTAACTTCGATTTGCCCACCTCCATTGATCGTGCAGCTTTTCATGCCGACATGCAACGTTTAATGCGTGGGGAATCTATCCGCATTAAGGAATACACTTTCAACAATGCATCGCGCGAAGCTCGCGAAATCGAAATGCATCCGGCACCATTGCTTATTATGGAAGGCTTGTTTATTTTTCATTACGCCGAAATCCGCGACGCGCTTGATCTCAAGGTTTACATTGATGCACGCGATGAAGTAAAGCTCGAACGTAGGCTTAAACGCGACCGCGATGAACGGGGCTATGAACACGAAGTGGTGTTATACCAGTGGAACAACCATGTGATGCCATCATACATGCAATATCTGCGTCCATACCGCGATGAGGCCGATGTTATAGTAACGAATAATCTTAGCTACGACCGTGGTTTGGAGGTGTTGAAGAATCATCTAGTTCAAATTCTTTCGTCGAAATAATCTGTTAGCTTTCGTTTCGATTGTGCCTATTTTCAGCATATTTGCAGAAGATTTTAAGCGCAACCTATGTCGGTAAATATCGAATTCAACCGCAACGAAGATAAAATGAAGCTGCTCCTTGCAGCGATGAATCAAAAGCTCGAAAAAGTTAAGTTGGGCGGTGGCAAAAGCCGCATCGAAAAAGAACATGCACGAGGCAAGTTAACCGCACGCGAACGTATCGAATACCTGCTCGATGCAAACCGTCCGCAACTCGAAATCGGTGCATTTGCGGGCGAAGGCATGTATGCCGAACACGGTGGTTGTCCATCGGGGGGTGTTGTGGTGGTTATAGGTTACATCAAAGGCCGGCAATGCATTGTGGTAGCAAACGATGCCACGGTAAAAGCCGGGGCCTGGTTCCCCATTACCGGGAAGAAGAATTTACGTGCCCAGGAAATTGCCATCGAAAACAAATTGCCGATTGTATACCTCGTTGATAGCGCTGGTGTTTATTTGCCCATGCAGGACGAAATTTTTCCCGATAAGGAGCATTTCGGCCGCATTTTCCGCAACAATGCCGTGATGTCGTCGATGGGTATTCTGCAAATTGCCGCTGTAATGGGCAGTTGCGTTGCCGGTGGTGCCTATTTGCCGATTATGAGCGATGAAGCCTTGATTGTGAAAGATACCGGCACCATATTTCTCGCCGGTTCGTATTTGGTAAAAGCGGCGATAGGGGAGGACATCGACAACGAAACCCTTGGAGGGGCCACCACCCATTGCGAGATTAGCGGGGTTACCGATTACAAGTGCGAGAACGACCGCGATTGCCTCGACCGTATCAAAACCATTTTCGATAAGGTGGGCGATTACGATAAGGCCGGATTTGATCGTGTTGAATCCAAAATCCCTGCAAAAGATCCAGCCGAACTATACGGCATTATGCCCGAAACCCGCGACAAGCCATACGATATTATGGAAGTGATTGAGCGTTTGGTCGACAATTCGGAGTTCGAAGCATATAAAGAAAAATACGGCCAAAGCATTGTGTGTGGATTGGCGCGCATCGACGGATGGGCCGTTGGCATTGTGGCCAACCAGCGCAAGGTGGTGAAAAGCAAGAAAGGCGAAATGCAGTTTGGTGGCGTTATTTACAGCGACTCGGCCGATAAGGCAGCGCGATTCATTATGAATTGCAATCAAAAGAAAATTCCGCTCGTGTTTTTGCAGGATGTAACCGGATTCATGGTCGGTTCGCGTTCAGAGCATGGCGGCATCATAAAAGATGGAGCAAAAATGGTGAATGCCATGGCCAACAGCGTGGTTCCGAAGTTTACGGTTGTACTTGGCAACAGTTATGGTGCCGGTAATTATGCCATGTGCGGCAAGGCCTACGATCCACGTTTAATGCTCGCCTGGCCAACGGCTCAGATTGCCGTAATGGGCGGTGCGCAGGCAGCCAAGGTATTATTACAGATCGAAGTGAGTGCTTTAAAAGCGAAGGGCAAAGAGATCAATGCCGATGATGAGAAGGCCTTGTACGATAAAATCTTCAGTCACTACGAACAAACAACCTCTATTTACTACAGTGCCGCCCGATTGGTAGTCGATGCGATTATTGATCCCATCGAAACCCGCAAAGCCATTTCGATGGGCATCGAAGCAGCGAATCATGCTCCGATTGAGAAGCGTTACAATACCGGAGTTTTGCAGGTTTAACATGAAACATTGCCTGTATTTCGTGGTAATCTGGATAGCCTTGTTCATTCCTTCGCTGCTCATGGCACAGCAGGACTTGGTTCCGCGTAATGGCATTTTGGATCCCGAAGTGTATGGCTCAACGCGCAAGAATGCAATTTATGGCGAAATAGGGGGCTCGGGTTTTTTGCTTTCAGTGAATTATGAACGAAAAATTCTGGATGAAGAGAAAATATCGCTTCAAGCACGCATCGGAATAGGATCTGCCATATTGGTATCTGCCATACCAATGGGAGGTTTAAATATGTGCATTGGTTCTAAATCAAGTAAACTGGAAATCGGATTCAATGCCATCCGCACCTATGCATTTGATCTTTTTCTAGCAGGTAATTCAACCTTTATATTGGCCAATCCGGTAATAGGGTATCGTTACGTGAGCGAACAAGGATTATTATTCCGCTTAAGCGTTACCCCATTCTTTGAATTGGTCGATCCCGACGACTGGATCGATGATGGCTTTGCTTTTCCCTGGGCGGGATTGAGTTTTGGTTATTGTTTTTAGAATTTCACACCCACCGCCGGCTTCACCGTACTTCTTACCTCTCCAAACCCAATGCGAACATTTTCGTTGCGTGCATAGGCCTTCATAATCACCGTATCGTGGTCGTTGATGAATTTGCGCTCGGTGTTGTTTGGCAAATGTAGGGGCTCGGTTCCGCGCCAGGTGAGTTCGAGCATGGAGCCGTACGACGATTTTTCGGGACCGCTGATGGTGCCCGATGCATACATGTCGCCAACCTGAATGTTGCAGCCGTTCGAAGCATGATGCACCAACTGCTGGCACATATTCCAATACATATATTTGAAATTCGAATGCGAAATCTTTACCGGATTGAAACGTGTTGTTTCCAAATGCACTTCGAGCTCGATGGCGTAATTCTTCTTGCCCTGGAATTGCAGGTAGGGCAGGGGAGTTGGTTCTTGCACAGGTCCATCGGCACGGAAGGGCTCCAGTGCATCCATACTCACCACCCAGGCCGAAATCGAGGATGCGAAATTCTTAGCTAAAAAGGGGCCGAGCGGAACATATTCCCAGCTCTGCATGTCGCGCGCACTCCAGTCGTTGAACAACACCATTCCGAAAATATAGTCCTCGGCTTCTTCCATCGCAATGGGCGAGCCCAGTTCATTCGATCTGCAGGTAATAAAGGCCATCTCGAGTTCAAAGTCGAGTTGTTT
>CAZVHF010000080.1:0-10554 GCA_964627105.1 uncultured Chitinophaga sp. | reverse complement strand
TTTCATCCGTATCTTCGTGGCATGATGAAGCGTCTGGTGTTCGGTTTTTTATTGCTTACAGGATTGGCACTTCATGGTCAACCCGGCAGCGGTCCCGGCGAGCAGGAACAAAGCACCGAAGAACAGCTGGCATCGCAATTCTACGGCAACGGCGAATGGCTCAAAGCAGCCGATTTGTATGAAAAACTGTATGAATCCAAGCCGGTTAACTTTTATTATTCCCAGCTGCTGCAATGCTATTTGCAGCTCAAGGATTTTAAACAAGCCGATAAACTGGCATCCCGCCAACTGCGCAAAAATCCGGGCAATGCATCGTATCTCGTCGATCAAATCTGGATTAGCGAGCAGGCCGGCGATGAATCCAAAGCGCGAAAGGCTTACGATAAACTCATCAAGCAATTCGAAACGCAGGAAGACGACCGGGTAAAATCGCTCGCATTGGCTTTGGAAGCAAGAGGAAAAGTTGATCTCGCAATTACCGCCTACGTCAACGCGCGAAAATCAACCATTCGCTTGTATTCCTTCAGCATGGAGTTGGCCCGTTTGTATGGTAAAAAAGGTGATGTCGAAAAGGTTTTGGAAGAATACCTCAGCCTCCTCACCACACAAACTTTCGACTACACCGAAGCAATTCAGGAGAACATACAGGATATGCTGGCGAACGATGCCGATGGGGCCATTGCCGAAAAAATCCGTATTAAACTTCTGCAGGAAATCCAAAAGAATCCCGACAATCTCGCGCTCAGCGAAATGTTTATCTGGTACCTTATTCAGCGCAAAGATTTCGAAGGCGCACTGATTCAGGTAAAAGCCATCGATAAACGAAATCGCGAAAACGGCGCCCGTGTGCTCGAACTGGCAAGACTCGCTGCGAGCAACGAACAAATCGAAACGGCTAAAAAGGCCTACCAATACGTCATCGAAAAAGGAAAGAACTCCGAAAATTACATGTTTGCCCGCAAGGAATATGGTCTGGCGCTGTATAAAAACCTCATGAAATCGCCCGATCCTTCGCCCGAAGCCATTATAGCAACCGAGCGCGAATTGCGATCTACATACGAAGAACTGGGCGTCGGAGAAATTTCGGCGCAGGTGGGAATTCGGCTGGCGCACCTCATGGCATTTTTCCAGAATAAATCGGTCGAGGCACTTTCGTTGCTCGAAGCACTCATTGAGCCGCAGGCAGGACTTGCACCGCGCACCCTAAACGAGACAAAACTCGAAATGGCCGAAATTCAGTTACTCGTTGGCGAAATCTGGGAATCGACGCTGCTCTATTCGCAGGTCGAAAAAGCCATGCGGAGCGACACACTCGGTCAGGAAGCCAAGTTTAGAAACGCCCGCTTGGCCTATTACAAAGGCGATTTCGAATGGTCGAAAGCCCAACTCGATGTGTTGAAAGCCGCTACGTCAAAACTAATCGCCAACGATGCGCTCGAATTGAGTATGCTCATCGGCGACAACCTCAATTTCGATACAACCGGCGAGGCGCTGCGCATGTTTGCCCGGGCCGATCTGGCCGGATTTCAGCACAACACCAAAGCGGCACTCGCTATCCTCGATTCGTTAGAAACCGTTTTTCCAGAAAGTACACTCAACGACGATTTGCTGTATAAACGCGCCCAGATTTTGCTGCAACAAGGCGAGGTAACAAGAGCCTGCGAGCAACTCGAAAAAATTCTGCTCAGCTACCGCGAAGAAATTTTAGGCGACAATGCCCTGATGCTGCTGGCCGGTATTTACGATTACCGCCTGCAGCAGAAAGATAAAGCCATGGATTTGTACAAAGAACTCATCACCACCTTTCCGGGCTCACTTTATGTTGTTGAAGCGCGAAACCGGTTCAGAACCCTGCGTGGCGATACGGTGCAATAAATTTTAATATGATTCTATACAACGTTACGGTAAACATCGACCCTTCCATACACGAAGACTGGCTTCAGTGGATGAAATCCAAACACATTCCCGATGTGCTGGCTACAGGCATGTTTACCGAAAACCGCTTTTTACGCGTGTTGAGCACCGAAGCGGGCGAAGGCTTCACCTATTCCATCCAATACACCGCCCCAAGTATGGAGCATTATGAGCGCTACCGTGCCGAATTTGCACCTGCACTTCAGGCCGAACATACCGCACGCTACCGCGACCGCTTTGTGGCCTTCAGAACCTTGCTCGAATGGGTGTGAAACAGCATCAACAACAGGTAAGGGCTAAAAAACAGCTTGGGCAGCACTTCCTCACCGACCTCAACATCGCTGCTTCCATTGCCGATAGCCTCCGTGTTACCGAAGACCGAAAAGTAATTGAAGTAGGTCCCGGTATGGGCGTGCTCACACAATTTTTACTGCAAAAGCCTTTCGATTTGTGGCTGGCCGAAATCGATCGCGAATCGGTGGCCTACCTCGAAACCAATTTTCCACAAGCCAAAGATCGGATCCTGCCCGGCGATTTTCTGCGCATGGATTTAAGCCGTTACCTCGATACCGATGGTGCTGTAATTGGTAATTTCCCCTACAACATCTCGTCGCAGATTCTCTTTCACTGCCTCGAACACCGTTCGCTGGTGAGCGAAGTTTGTGGTATGTTTCAGAAAGAAGTTGCCGAACGCATCGCATCCCCGCACGGCAATAAAGTGTACGGAATTCTAAGCGTTATTCTACAAACTTATTACGACATCGAATACCTTTTCACGGTGCATGAACATGTATTTCAGCCACCACCGAAAGTAAAGTCGGCCGTAATTCGCTTGCGACGCAAGGAAAATGTGCTGCTTCCCGTTCCCGAAAAGTTTTTCATCCAGGTCGTTAAGCTTGCCTTCAACCAGCGCCGCAAAACACTGCGCAACGCATTAAAACCGATGCTTCCGGGCAATGGAGCGGAACAGGCCTGGCTAAACCTGCGGGCCGAACAACTTTCTGTGCCCGAATTTGCCGAACTTGCATCGGCCCTTTACAAAACACGTGATTAACCGCAGCAACATACGACTCATCATTGTACTGATGGTGCTGGCCCTGGCCGGACTCATTGGCATCCAGATTTACTGGATCGACAATGCTGTAACCCTCGAGCGGCAACGCTTCGAAAGTACCGTAAATACTGTTATGTCGAACGTGGTTGAGCACATCGAAAAACAAGAGGTTGCACAAAACGTGCGGAAGAAATTCGATGCATCGCGGCAGGGCAAAACCTTCTTTATGGGCATTGATTCGCTGATTCGTCAGAACATCAACCGAAAAGATACCACCACCTCAGGCCTTGTATTTTGGAACGAAGTTAGTCCGGGCGAGCTGCAAGCCGAATTTCGTCAGCTCAACGCCGATGGATCGGTTGAGGTTATCGAAGAGAATTTCAGCGACTCTGCATCAGGTAAGCAATTCCGCAAAGTGCGTAAATCAAAGCAAACCGATGGTGGAAATGTCTTTTCTGATGTAGCAGGCTCGGTCAACTCATTCAATAAATCGGGCGACCAACGACTTGAGCGGCTTATGAAAAAATCGGGGCTCGTTACCGATGTGTTTAAGGAATTGTTCGACCTCAACATGCGCACCGGAGTTGAAGATCGGGTTAACCCTAAAACGATCGATTCGCTATTGCGCGCCGAGTTCGAATTGGCAGGCATCAAAACGCCCTTTGAATTTGGTCTGTACGACTTCACCAACAACAAGATGTTTGTCGACCACCCAACCGATTTTACCCACGAGTTGATGAAAACGCGCTTCAGAATGCGCCTGTTTCCGCACGATATTTTTTACCATCCCGATTACCTCATGCTCTATTTCCCGGAGCAGAGCAGCTACGTATTCAGCAACCTGCGCTTGATGTTCGCCACTTCGGCATTCTTCATACTCATCATCATCGGCACGTTTTACTACACCATTGGTACGGTAATACGCCAGAAACGCCTTTCCGACATCAAGAACGATTTCATCAACAACATGACGCACGAGCTCAAGACACCCATCTCGACCATCTCCTTGGCCTGCGAAGCGCTCAACGATGCCGATATGGCCAAGACCCCACGTTTGGTTGAGAATTATTCGCGCATGATTGCTGAAGAAAATAAACGTTTGGCACAATTGGTCGAAAATGTGTTGCAGAGTGCCCTGCTAGAAAAATCAGACTTTAAACTGCAAATTGCACCAGTTGATGTGCATCAAATCATCGAACGCGTGTTAAAAAGCATGCGCATGCACATCGAAAAGCGCAAGGTAAAAATCGACCTGCAACTCAAGGCCGTGCGACATGAAATCGAAGCCGATACGGTGCACCTCACCAATGTGGTGTTTAACCTGGTCGACAATGCCCTGAAGTACACCCCCGAATCGCCCGAAATTAAAATCGAAACCCGCGAACAGAACGGGCAATTTGTTCTGGCGGTGAGCGACAACGGCATTGGCATATCGCGCGATCAGCAGAAAAAAATCTTCGAGAAACTCTACCGCGTTCCCACCGGCAACATTCACAATGTAAAAGGATTTGGACTTGGTCTCAGCTACGTGAAAGTCATTGTCGAGATGCACCATGGGCAAATCAAGCTCGAAAGTGAGCCCGAAGTTGGCAGTACATTTTCGGTATATCTCCCTTACAATCAACCCTCGGCACAATAAAGTGCAGAATTGTCAGTTAATTTCTTGCGCATGATTTTTGAAACGGCGCGAAAAAAAATTTTATGAAAATTTTAATAGCCGAAGACGACCCTAATCTGGGTTCAATTATACGCGAGTACCTCGAAGCCAAAGGTTACCATACCCATTTGTGCTCCAATGGCGAGGAAGCCTTTAAGGTTTTTTTGCGCGAAAAATGGAATTTATGCTTGTTTGATGTGATGATGCCTGTAATGGACGGCTTCACTTTGGCCCGCGAGGTACGGAACCACAACAAGGAAGTGCCGATTGTTTTCCTCACCGCCAAATCGATGAAAGAAGACACCATCGAAGGCTTCAAGGTGGGGGGCGACGATTACATCACCAAGCCATTCAGCATGGAAGAGCTCCTTATGCGCATCAAGGCCATCCTCAAGCGTACCGAACGAAGCGATGGCACGAGCGCCGAGCAGGAATTCAGCATCGGTACGTATCGGTTTAATCCGATGCTCAACCAACTCATCCACAACGGCAATGTGCACAAGCTTACCTCTAAGGAAGTGGAGTTGCTCAAGCTGCTTTGCCAGCACAAAAACGATACGCTCGAGCGCAACTTTGCCTTGCGCGCCATTTGGTCTGAAGACAATTATTTTAACGCGCGCAGCATGGATGTGTACATTGCCCGTTTGCGCAAATACCTGCACGACGATCCCAACATCGAAATCCTCAACGTGCACGGCAAAGGCTTCAAGCTTATTGACCGCAGTCTGGTATAATTCAACGCATTTAGGTTTCTTATTGGGCCGCCACGAGCGGGCTTTTCGGTACAAGTCCTCGGCCGTATCGGCTTTGCCTCAACGTCCTGCGGGCTTTTCCCTGCAATCCCTGGCGGGAGTGCGTTTTACTACTTGGTGCATTCACCATAAAAAAGCACTTGGCAAAAAGTTTATCGCGTTTTGGAGTGATTATTTTTGAGGTAATCTCAATATTTCGATGATTGTTGCGAGAACTGCATCAGGCTCCACGGCTTCGCCTCAACGCACTTTGGCCATTAGCCTTCATATAGAAATAGCAGAAATAACGCAAGCCCCTGTAGTATGCAACTCCTAACAATAAATTTTACCAACCCGATTGCCCAACAATCAAAGCGCCTACATTTGCGTTCTAAACAGAAACCAATTTACCAAAATTGGGTTAATTGCAAACTGTTTCACAACCGTGGCCGTATTCTACAAATACCCATTTCTGTGCTATCTAAGAGGCCTGTTCTTACTTTTGTTTTTGACGCATGGCACATCTTCTCATCTGTATGCGCAGGAAGAAATTGGCTATACAGCCTCCAATTACTCTGGGGCGCAGGGCTTGTTTCTGAATCCTGCTAAAGGCTGCGACTCTAAGCTTTTTCTAGATATTAACCTTGTTGGGCTTGACCTATTCGTACATAATAATTTTGTGTTTTATGATCGTGAAAACTTTTTCTTGTGGAAGAACATTAAAACGGGGTTTCCCGATCTTACCTTCAACGAAAAAGCTTCAGCAAAAAGAGCTCAGGTACTGCTAAATATAACAGGCCCATCGATTCACCTCAGTGTGGGCAAACACTCATTCGGATTAATTACCCGCGCACGAAGCTACACCTCTGCGAAAATAGAGCTCCCAATGGCGATTCACATTATCGAAGGCTTTAAATATGAACCACAGTTAGCTAAACGTTACAACCTTGAGAATAATTTTGTGAATTCGCTAACATGGCTAGAATATGGTTTACACTACGGATATATTTTCAGCCAGTCTAAAAGAACTCAAATTAGTGCCGCAGCAACTGTACGCTACCTTACAGGCATTAACACAATTGGCGTAGATGCAAAAACGCTGAACTACGAAGTGCGCGACAGTCTATTGCTGGAATTCTACAAGTTTTCAGGAAGTATTCAGCAGGCAATCCCCTCATTTGGCGCAGGATCTGGAATCGGTTTTGACATTGGGGCCGAATACAAGCAAATGCTTGGTGATGTAAGCAGATATTATCCGAACTCGAAACGCAGTGGCTGTAAAAAAATGGACTACAAATGGAAAGCGGGAGCCTCTTTGTTAGATCTGGGCTTGTTACGATTTAAGAAAGACGCATCAAAACAAGAATTCATCGATGTAAGTTCGAGTTGGTTCAAATATGACTCAACCGGAGTAACTGCTTACGAGGGGGTTGATTCGCTAATTCAGGAACGCTTTAATCCACAGGGAAAAGTAAAGGCGAGTAAGGCCTTTTCGACCTGGTTGCCTTTGGCTGCATCTTTCCAGTTCGATTACAATTTTGAAAACTACTTTTATGTGAATGGAACTGCCACATTCGGCCCCCGTATCGGCAATTCTGTTCGACGAGGCTCACTACTTGCCGTAGTTCCGCGCTATGAACGACGAAGGTTTGAACTCTCAGTACCCCTTTCCCTTTGGGATTTTCGTTACCCTCAACTCGGCCTTCAGGTTCGACTAAACAATAACATTATACTTGGCTCCGACAGAGCAATGCCTTTTCTGTTCCGATCCAATGTTTATGGCATGGATATCTATTTTCATCTCAAATTGGCGGTGTACAAAAATCCGGCATGTAATAAAAAAGGAAAGGGCAAGGGTAAAAGCAAGAAAGGTGGTAAAAAATCGGGCTATAAAGGACTAAATGACTGTCCGGCCTACCGTTGAGCCACATCAGCGTTCTATTCCCACGAATAATCCTTCGGCCCGCTCTTCGACCGGATAGAGATGAATGTTAACTTCGCGACGTTCTACTTCACGACCAGTTTTTAAGTCCCAGGCGTAACGGTGAAACGGACAAACCAACTTACCATTTTCGCAAATACCACCATGTGTGAGTGGTAAATTCTGGTGCGGACATTTTTCGTCTGTGGCAAAAAACCCTGATTCGGTGCGTGCAAGACAAAGCATTTTTCCATCTACATCTACCCGGGCAGTCCGGTTTAATGGCACAAGTTCCTTTGCTTTATCGACCGAACCAAAAATCATATACCATTGTAGTTTCTTCCGCTTGAAAAACATATAATTAATTTTAGCTGCCATACATAGCATGGCAAATTTAACTGATATAAAAACCGTTCTTATGCTTTTTGAATAAGTGAAACATCATTCTTATTCATCATTTAGTAGCTCCAAGGGCTTGTTCCCATCAGAGATTGCCCAAAGTATATAGCCTGCAATTCGAGTTTTTTCGCGCGGAAGCCCGGCGTTGAGACTCAACCTTACCCTATTGCCATGCGTCTGAAAGGGCTCGAGCGCAATAGGTCGCCCTTTTAGCGTTCGGTAATACGCTGTGCCAAACTTCCATGCGATAATTTCTCCGGGGCGAACCAGCGAAGAATCGCTCGTTTCAATAACCTTTACCAAGCCGATATACTTGCTTTTGAAGCCGAAACTGCTTTCGTATTCAGAAGGACCATCCACAACACTGCCAATGATTGTTACATCATCTTGGCCTTCTGGTGTCGCGTACTTCCACATGTAAGGCAACCATGCCGAAATACTATCGCAAGAAGGTCGCCATAAGGTTGAGTCGTTCGAAACAGCTTTGGGAGGATTATAGATAATTTCGACACGGTAACTCCCCTCAGGAAGGGAATCTATGCGGTGCGATGCCCTTAAGTCTCGGTCGCCATTCAATAAATCGTTGAAGCTGTGCCATTCGCTGTGGCGTGCTCCGGGAGCAAGAACCAGCGTATCGGGGCCAATAGTATTCCCATCGAGAATCAGTTCGATATGGCGTGATTCAACAAAACTTCTGGGTTTTATCGCATCGTGAAAGCGCACATAAAGAAGTTTTTCACCAGCATTTTGATGAATCGGGTACGCCAAACGCAAGGTGTCTAATCCGAGGTTTTCGAACTCAAGTTTGAAACGCAAGGTGTTTTTCTCGGAATCTTCAAATTGAGGTGCATCAACAATCGACCAGTTTAAACGCCCCGGATCTGCGCTAAATCGCAGGCGGTTGTCGTTGAGCATGCGGCGTTGGTTTTCTTGTTCCAACCTGCAATTGTTTGCAAAAGAAGCCATTCGTCCTTCAACAGGCTTGAAATACAGAAATTTCGGACGATGCCGCCACCAGCTTCCTGCATAATAGCTCAAGCGTCCGGTTCTACCGAGTTGCACCGTAAAACCATATTCTACCAAACCTGAATTGCTTTTCGCTATCATAGCATAATCTGCCCATCCGGGCCAAATGCATATATGAACCCCGCAGCTGTCGGCAACAAGCGTCTGAATGTTTGGTTGTTTTTTCAACCAATTCATTGTTTTATGCACAGCAATCCCCGATTTGTCGAAATCGCCCGAAAACACCTTGCGTCGGTCGTAGCGGTATAACTTCCGTTTCAGGATTCGTGCCGCCTTGCTGCTTTGGCCTTTCGCCAGCGCCCGGTTGAATGCGCGATGTCCCGATTTCTTCCCGGCATCACTATTCATTTCAACCTGCGAAATAGCCAAAAGTGGAAAAAGGAAGAGAATAAAAATTATTGTTTTTCGTGATGTCATAAAAAAGCCGGAGCTAAGTTACTCCGGCGTGTATATAAACAAACCTGGGTTTGGAATTTTATTTCACCAATGCGAGTGGATGGGCGAGGTTCGCAAATTCTTTGAGGTCCATCTTAATTGAACCTACCACCACCTCGGCCTGCAAGCGAACAGGAACTCGATTGAGGTCATCAGACACCCACATGGTTAAGTCCTCCTCATCTTTAAAAACCCGGCCTTCCTGAATAACCGGCCTCAATTTGATGCACCGAATTTTTCCGGCCCTGGTATTGAGCGTTTCGCGGCCGATTATTTTGAGATTCAATGGAAAGAGTTCCTCGTCGAAAAAGGTCATAACCGATAGCATTTTACCGGCTTCTATCGTGCCAAAATCAGCATTACGGGCAAAGTAAAATGCCGAGAGAATGTCGTGTGTTAGATTTGGAATGTCGAAGAGTTTATTGACGGCATTGCGTGGAACATCTGTTCCGTTTCGCTGCACCAACACATTCTTATTCTGATGATTGAAGAGGTATTCCTGGTTGATGATGAAGCCACCCTCATCGACCTTGCGCATGAAGTATTGGGGTAAAAGTGTGGTTTCGTCGACGAACGAATCGTAACGATCGCGTACCTTGAAGAACCAGTCGAATGCACTTGCCGACTTACCGGTTCCAACCAGGTGAAAGGTAGGCTTATTGCCAAACTTAACGGCATCTTGGGCTACAGATATTGTTGCCTCACCGGCATCAATAATTCCATAATGCACCCTGTACTTTAACGTTTCTCCGCGTTTAAATGCTTTGTAGGGAAGCAGTTTCTGTGCTTCGGTTTGCAGTTGAATCAGGAAGATTAATACGGCTGAAAAAAGGAGCTTATTCATGGCCTCGTTTTTCGATCCGGAATCAAACCCTGTGCCAGCGAAATTTAAGATAGTATAGTGAAGCCAAACAGCTTACTCAAATGAAATAACAAGCGTTCTTCGATTTGCTGAAGCGATATATCCGAATTACCAAGTTCATTTGCCACACTGGTTACCGCCTTATCGGTAATTCCACAAGGCACAATGTGACTGAAGAAGGATAAATCGTTTGTAACATTCAGTGCCAGACCGTGCATAGTTATCCATCGACCGCACTTTACCCCCATGGCGCAAATTTTACGGGCTGTTGGTTTGTCGCTGTCAATCCAAACCCCTGTGTATCCTTCGTAGCGCCCGGCTGTGATGCCCCAATCGGCGAGGGTTAAAATAACAGCTTCCTCCAGTTGCCTAAGGTACAAGTGGATGTCGGTAAAGAAATTTTCAAGATCAAAAACGGGATATACCACCAACTGCCCTGGTCCGTGGTGCGTAATGTCGCCACCGCGGTTTATTTTATAAAACGTTGCATTGATGGAGGCAAGGGCCTGTTCGTCGAGCAAAAGGTGGGCTTCGGAACCGCTTTTCCCCAACGTG
>CAZVHF010000079.1:10302-10561 GCA_964627105.1 uncultured Chitinophaga sp. | reverse complement strand
CTTTGCTTCAAAGATTCAAACAAATACAACATTTTTGGTCGGGCGTACAGCTGCGCATGGGACAAATGCTACGCCGCGATGGAGAAACATCCTGGTTATTTCTCGGAATGTTAAATGGAATTTTGCCCTGCGGGATGGTTTATGCCGCTATTACTGCTGCAATTGCAGGAGGAACTTCAATTAATGGAGCGTTGTTCATGGTGGTGTTCGGGTTGGGTACTTTGCCCGCCATGTTCAGTGTTTCCCTTTTTTCCGGAAT
>CAZVHF010000079.1:0-10292 GCA_964627105.1 uncultured Chitinophaga sp. | reverse complement strand
GGCCATTCCGAAATAAACTAAGATATTTTACCCAAATTGCCACCTTACTAACCGCAGTAATACTTATTGTTCGCGGATTGACTTATGCGCCGAAGGATAAGAGTGGGGAAAAACACCAAACTATGATTTGTGTTAAGCCCGCGAAAGGGAATTGAAATAGCCTCATATAGTAATATTAATTGTCGCCAATTCAGAAACGATCTTTTTTACTGCGGTTACCGTAATAGCAACAATTATTAAAACGAAAAACTAACACCACCCAAGGCACTGAACCGTTGCGTTGGATAATTCAAGAAACGGCTGTACCGCACATTTAAAATGTTGTTTAGTTGGATAAACAAGCCCATTCGCTTGTTGTAGCGGTACTCGGCGCCCAGATTAATGTCGGCAATGCCTTTTAGGCGCTCCTCACGTACACTCGAAACTCCGGTGGTATCGTAAACAAAGGTGCGCGCAAATTGGCGATTCAAGCCAAGCACTGTGGCAGTAATCCAAATTTTGTCTTTCAGGTTGTATTTCCCGCTGAGGTTCATGCGCAAGGAAGGAACATGCCATGCGCGGGCCTCGCCGCTTGCTGAATATCCGAGATAATCGACACGTGCTGAAAGCCTAAGCTTAGAATGCTTTTGCCAGGCCAACTCTCCCGTAAATTCGACCAGCGAAGGATTGTCGTACACCACGTTCATTTTATTCCAATTGCCATAACTCGTATCGTTTACGTAGAAATACTGGTCGGTTAGCTGCACATAACTGGCCCGCAGGTTAAACGACAAGCGTGAGCTCACCGAGCCACGCAGGCCGGCATACCAGCGGAAGGGCTTCCATACGTTACGCATTTCAACTGTGTTGATGAGGAATGGATTTTCATCTGTTAATTGTTTGTACGAAGCACGTTCGTAGCGCGTATCGGTTCCAAGGTTTAAGATGATGAAATTCTCGTAAAGCTTCAAGTCGAAATCGAGCTCTGGCGCAATGCGAAACATTTTCGTGTCGCCCATGCCCGAAAAAAGCGATATGCCCGCATTGAGGCGCCATTTATCTTGCTTAAATCGTATGCCCGGACGCAAACTTAGCAGTGTATTGCTGCTTTCAATCGAATCGTTGTTGTTCTTGTAATAATCGATGTTGCCTTTCACAAACAGGTCAAAATCGCGGTAGTAAAACGATACGTCGCCATTCACATTCACATTGTTTTCTTCGGCATTGTTGATGTCGCGAAAGTTGTAATACGAAATACCGGTTCTGAATTTCGTTGCCTGCGAATCGACCGGATACAAATCGTGTATCGAGGCGTTTGCTCCCACCAGTTGGTAGCGTTGTTTGATGGAGTTTTTGTTGACGTCGAAATCGAACCAAACCGAGTTGGTGTCTGCAAGATCGATGGTGTTGATTCCATAATAACGCAACACGCGACGGTCGTAATTTATTCCACCTGTTAAGGCCGTTTTTTTGATGAACGATTTGCCGTTCAATGCCAATAGGTTTTGACTAAAACCTGAGTACGGAACTTCAGCAATTTTGCCGTCCGACGATAAATGCCTGAAATGCACCCCGCCCGACAATTTCTTCGAACGCGTTGAATTGTAAAAGACCTCAGCGTATGGCGTCATATAGGTTCCAAACCCGGCCTTGGCGTAACCCGGATAAATTTTCTTGAGCAATTCGCCGCGCATGTTGGCCGCCTTTATCGGGTCGACCTCGAAAATCGTAGCATGCTTGCGGCTGTATAATTCATAGTCGATCGCGACTTTATTCTTCGCACTATCTTGAATTACAGCCTCCTCGCTCACTTTTTGCACATCGGGAATGCGCGGACGGTATGTGCCGATGATGTCCATCGAGGTATGGCCGGGCTGAGCAAAACTGTTTGTGCAGACGCTCATGAGGAGCATTGTTCCGAATATGTTGCGGATCTTATTCATCTTTTCCTCCTTCTTCTTCAGGATTGGCATTGCTAGGTTCGAACAGCGAATCTTCGCCGCCGCGGTTCATTCGAATTTCGCCCGGATCGCCCGGTTCCGAAGGCGTTGCCGGCTCTTGTTCCTGCAAGCGGAGGCTTTCGAGTCGTTTCTTGGCCAGTTCCCGTAATTCCTCTCCTTCGTGGTTTTCGATTACGCTTTCGAGTGTACGTTTCGCTTGAAAAAGATTGCCCAGTTTAACGTAATTATCGGCCAAAAGTATGAACCCTTTGGCAAGCCAGTAATCATACGAAGGCATTTCATCGACAAGTTCAAAAACGGCTTTCTCGCAGCGTTTGTAATCACCTTTGTTGTGATGAATTTGTGCAATATAGTAACGCGCCTCTGCTCCAATTTCGGAGTTCGATTTTTTCAGTTTATTGAATTCAGTCATGGCCGCGTTTTCGTCGCCTGCATCAAACAATGAGCGTGCTATGATGATGCGCGCTTCCTGTTTCAAATCATCGTTGGCCTTCTCGGTTTCCAATACTTTGCGGGCATAATTTACAGCGGTCGATTTATCGCCAATTTGTTGCGAAAGCCGCATGATGTTGCTGCGTGCCTGTAAAGTGTGGTCGGCATTTTCGGCCGAATTCTCCAGTGCTTTGAAATAGGTGATGGCCTCTTCGGGTTGCTCTTTTTGGCGTTTGTAGATGCCAAGCATGAGATTCGCTTCTGCCGAATATTCGTTCTGGGGGCGTTGCGCTATTTTCGTATACGTTTCGGCCGCTTCGTCAATACGTTTCAGCTTCATCTCGCATTCGCCTTTCAAGCCCAAAGCTTTTAAACTGAATATACCGGTTGGGAAGTTTTTAAGGTATGCATCAAATTGCGGAATCGACTTCTCGCAATTGCCTTCTTTCAGGTAAATGGTTTCGGCCGATTCCCAGGCTGTTGAGTCGAGTGTGGTGTTTTTCAGCTGCTCCATTCCTTTTTCCTTCGCCAGCTCCTGAAACTCAATAACGTTTCCGCTTTCGGTATAAATGCGTTTCAATCCAATCTGGGCATCGCGAAATTGCGGCGTGCCAGGATACGAATCAATTACCTCCATATACAAAGCTTTTGCTTCATCATCGCGGTTCTGGTTGTAGCGAATACCGGCCATCTGCAATTTGGCCATAGGTATAAACGACGATGAGGGATGATTCAGTAAAATACCGTTGTACGTTTCGTAAGCCTCCTCATAACGCGCCTGATTTTCGAGCGTACGGGCAATCTCCCATTTCGCATCATCTACAAATGCCGAGCGAGGGTAATCGCTTAAAATCTGACGGTGCGTTTTGATTTGTGCTTCAGATTTCCCACTTACCATCTGCGCCATTCCTTTCTGGTAAAGTGCATAATCGGTTTCGGCCTGTTTGAGCTGAATCGCTTTCTCGTAGCTGTCCATCGCACCGCCATAATCGCCTTTCATAAAGAAACAATCGCCGCTGCGCACAAAAGCATCTGCGGCAATTTTTACCTCTTCAGCAGCATATTTTGCGGTATATTTTCGATACCAAACCAATGCATTGCTGTAGTCTTTCTGCTTAAAATAGGCATATCCCAAATTGTAATTGGCGCGGTTAAATATTTTTTGGTTGAAGGCATTCAAACCATATATAAACGACTCATATCCTTTTACTGATTCGGCATATTTGCCCGAGCGATAAAGCGCTTCAGCCTTCCAGTAATTTGCCAGTGCAGTTAATTCCTTGTTTTCTGGATAGCCCAGCGAGCGGTCGAAATGCGCAATGGCTTCATTGTTGTTTTTATCGTTCAGCAACTCAAGTGCACGAAAATAGGCCACTCGCTGGTAGGCTTCCTTAAGAGCTTTGTTCTTGTTTTTAATACGGTCGAGCGACTGCAGCGCCACGCGGTAGTTTTTAGTCGACATGTAAATGCTGGCCAAAAACGAATTCGCTTCATCCATGCGCTTGCTGTTCGGATAGGCATTCATGTAATCCTGAAGTGCGCGAACGGCTTCGTCGTAAGGATCGTATCCCAGTTCATAGGCCAGTTTAGCATAGTCGAATAGCGCTTGTTCCTTCAGTAGCGTATCGAACGAAGTTTTGGCAGCTTCGCCCCAAGAGTTTCGGGCGAATTTTTTCTGCCCGGTTTTTAGTTGGCAATAGCCCAAATGATACCAGGCATTTTGCCCAAGCGCATCTTCATTCCCACAAGCTTTTTCGAAGGGTTCAATGGCCTTTTCGAAGGCTCCGGTTTTGAAATACGTAAAACCCAATTGATAGTAATCGTCGCGACTCAAATCGCTTTTGCTTTCGTCGCGATACCTTTCGAGGTAGGGGAGGGCTTCCTTGTAGCGGTCGGTGTTGTAGTACGATTCGCCGATTAAGCGGGCAATTTCGGGCTTGCGTTTGCTCTGTGTCGTGTCGAGTACAGTCTGCGCGTAAGTAATTACTTTGTCGAATTTTTTTTGAAGGAAGTATATCTGGGAGATGTAAAATGGAACGATGCGTCCGAAGGTCTCATCCTGACTCAGTTTGTTGAAATGCTCCAGGGCCGATTCAAAATTTTCTTGGTGATACTGGATGTGGGCGTAGTAATACGTAGCTGTTGAGGAATAATCTGAATTTCCATCCTTAACCAAGGCAAGTTCGGCCAATGCGCGATCATAATTGTCGAGCTTGAAATAAGTGTAGCCCAGCTTGAAGTGGAATTCATCCTGGTCGGCTTCAGCTAGCATCTCGGGATCAACTTGGCGGAACCACTGTTCGGCCTTCTTGTATTTTTTATCGCGAAAAAAGAAGCGGCCCAATTGGTACCAAGCATCTTTAACTAGCGGACTTTCGGGATGCTCGGCAATGAATTTGGTGAGTAAAAATTCGGCATCAGGATTAAACAGCTCTACCGCACAAAGCGCAGCATAGTATTGTGCCGATTTAGCAGATTCGTTGTTTTGGGGTTGAGACTGGCTCAGGAAATAGTCGTATTTCTTCTGAGCAGCAGCATATTTTTCTTTGTCGAACAATTCGGTTGCACCGCGGTATTCAACACCCTGATCCCACCAAATGGGCGATTGTTGGGCGTTTAACACAGCATGAATCAGACAAAACAGCAGGATAGCCGGTTTTCGCATGGATACACGTTTTCAATGAGTAAAATTACGTGGTCGATATGCAGTGCTGATTGGTTTAAATTTTAATTATGAACGGATAAATGTTCATTCGAATTGTGTAGCACACAAAATAGCTAAACCAACTTAAATCGAGGGCTTGTTTTTTCCGGCTCTTGCTTTAAGATAGGTGCGAACCACGGGAATTGCCGTGATTATAATTAAACCGAATATGATGTACCCAAGGTAATGTTCGGCATCTGGCCAAACTCTGCCTAAAAAATATCCCAGGCTTACAAGCGAGCCCACCCATGCTGCAGCACCTCCAACATTGGCCAGCATGAAGGTCGCGAATGGCATTTTAACAATTCCTGCTACTATGGGTGCAAAGGTTCGCACAACAGGAAGAAAACGTCCAATTACAAGCGTCCTGATTCCATAATGCTGATAATACTGCTCTGCAATGGCAATGTGGTTTTTACGGAAGAAAAAAGTGTCTTTGCGTTTATATAGGTTTCTACCGGCTTTACTTCCAAAATAGTAACCGAAGGAACTCCCCAGCACAGCTGCCGAGAAAATTCCACCTAACACCAACGAAAAAGGATGATTCAATACACCGGTCGCAGTTAAAAGCCCTGCGGTAAACATGAGCGAATCGCCAGGCAGGAAGAAGCCGAAGAACAATCCGTTTTCAATAAAAACAACCGAAAGCAGAAAAATCAGTCCGCCATAACGAATGATGTTTTCGGGCTGGAAAAACGTAAAAAACTGTTGGATTAAATCCCAGAATTCCTGCATGGTGTTTTACCGAATCTGCTGTTTCAAGCAGGCTGCAAATTAGCGTTAAAATTCGAGGATGGAGAATTGCTTTGAAAAATTAACCTCAGAAAGTTATTTATAAAATAGCACTTTCGACCAAAACTCTCCCCGATCGCGAACTCCAAACGCCTGCACCTCAGCCTTGCCCGATGCATAAAACATCAGCTTAAAAAAACCAGTTTGCTGGTCGTCCATGAAATGTGCCGGATAGCGGTAGCGTAAAATAGGGTTCAGCTTAGCGCCGCTTCCACTTACGAAATAATGTGTTTGTTGTTCCGAAAAGTACTGCATGTTGTGCTCATGGCCCGAAATGTAAATGCTTTGAGGATGTCGGCTTAATATTTTCCGCACCTCACGCCTTAATTTGTTGTAACGCCTGTGGTGAAGGTCCTGCACGAAATACCGATCGAGTCCCAATAATCCAAAAATCCGAAGTGGGGTGTAGGTAAATAAAAATCGGAAAGGTTCTTTGCGTTGCCCATGCTTTCCGTTTGTAAAAACCGGATGATGCCCCGCAACGACAACAAATTTTTTCTGTAGTTCGGCTTCACTCAGAAGTTTTTCGAGCTCTTCGAGCGCTGAAGCCGAAGTTTCCTGAATACTTTTTTCATTGTGATCAACTTTGCGCAACACCCCATGCTGCAGCCACCATTGCGTGTCGAGGAGGATGAGCGAAACTTTAGGATGCAATTCCCGCAACTCGGGTCCCGGCAAGCCTGGTTTTGCAAAGTAAACAGCGCCAGAATTTTTCAGGATTGAATTACCTCGTGTAAAGTTGTTTGCCAGTTCAGCCTGTCGCTTCACAGCATGTAATCCCGAGGCTTTTCCGGCCGACCAGTCGTGGTTACCCGGAATGATGGATAAATTTCCTTGGTACGTGCTGAAGAGTTCGAGTTGCGCTGTGAGTATGCGCTCCGAACGCGTTTTACCCGAACCTTTTTCGATGCCCGCCGGATAAACGTTGTCGCCCAGAAGCACCACCGAACTTTTGGGGTTATCGATTGCTTCAAATGCCAGCAGAAATAAGGCTTCCGAAGGAATGGTGTCTTTCCCAGTATCGCCGGTAAAGAATATGGTATGCAACACCGAATCCTGCTGTGCGTGCAGAATCGATGATAAAAACAACGCAATTAAAGCCAAACGAAGCACGCTGTAAATGTACTACGAATAATTGTGAACCATCATGCATGGTAGCCGAGGCAATGATTATTGGTTAAATTTGCTGTTCGTTATGTTGGCAAAAGGAAATTCCTTTTTGGGGAAATTTATTTTCGGGTTGAATATCGCAGCTGGTGTAGGGCTGTTGTTTTCCTACCTTGCCTTGTATATTTCGCCCGAGCATTTCTGGATGCTGGCCTTCATGGGACTAGGATTTCCCTTTCTCTATTTGTTAAATGTGCTATTTGTATTCTATTGGTTGGTGGTGCGCTGGCGGCGTGCACTTATTTCGGGGGCTTTGCTTCTGCTTGGAATTGGGAAAATAAGCACCATCTATCAGTTTAATAAACCTACCTCGCGCGAAACAATACTTGAATACAAAACTGCCGATTCGGCTGTGCATATACTTTCGTACAATGTACGTTTGTTCGACCTGTACAACTGGACCGATAACAAACGAACGCGGAATAAAATCATGGATGTAATCCGAAAGGAACAGGCCGATATCATTTGTTTCCAGGAGTTTTTTTACGACGACACCAAGAAGTTCAACACGCTCGACACGCTGGTTCACATTCAGCCGGCCCGGTTTAAGCATGTCGAAAATACCGCCACCGTTAAGGAGGTGAATCATTGGGGCATAGCAACCTTATCGCGCTATCCGATTGTGAACCGCGGAATTATTCCATTTAAAGACAGCACCGACAATATTTCCATATTTACCGATGTGCGCATGTATGGCGATACGGTGCGTGTGTATAACCTCCACCTCGAATCGATTCGTTTCCGCAAGAAAGATTACGAGGCGCTAAAAACCTTCACCGGCAACGAAGACCAGACCAACCTCGATGGTCCGCAGCTAATCATCGAGCGCATGCGCAGGGCTTTTATTCGCAGAGCGCGACAAACCGACGAAATTCGAAAGCACCTGGAATCGTGTCCGCATCCAATTATCTTGTGCGGCGATTTCAACGACACGCCCAATTCATACACCTACCATCAGATTGCAAAAAATCTAAACGATGCCTTCCACGAAGCCGGATCGGGCATGGGAACGACCTATATCGGCATGATTCCTTTTTTGCGCATTGATTATATTTTGTACTCATCCGAGTTTTTTACGCCGCTCTTCTTCCGGATTATCCCCAAAAAACTGAGCGATCATTATCCTATTTCGAGCGCATTGCGGTTTGGAAAGGTGAAGTAATTATTCCCCACGCGGATGCGCCTTCTTATACACCTCGCGTAATTTCTCGATCGAATTGTGTGTATACACCTGCGTAGCGCTTAGATTGGCGTGGCCTAAAATTTCTTTGATTGAGTTTAAATCGGCGCCTTTATTAAGCATTTCGGTTGCAAAGCTGTGACGCAATACATGTGGACTGCGTTTCGACTGCGTGCTAATGAAGCTGAGGTATTTGCGCACAATGCGGTAAATTTTTTCGGGGTAGAGATTTTGTCCCTTCGCATCGAGAAACAGCATTGATGAATCGTGCAGATTTATACGTTCCCGCTCCCTAAGATAGGTTTCTATCTGTACAAGCAAATGGTCGAACAGCGGAATGATGCGTTGCTTGTTGCGTTTACCGGTAACCTTTAGCTGCTTGTTTCTAAAATCGACATCTTCAACGGCCAACCCAAGCAATTCGGCACGACGCATTCCTGTTCCATAAAGCAACTCGATGATGAGGTGATCGCGTTGGCCCTCAAAACCTGCCGGAAATTCGGCGCGGTCGAGTAAAAAGTCGAGGCGTTCGGCAGCCACGTAAACCGGAAGTTTCTTGGCTACCTTGGGCGAAACCACCTTTAACATGGGGTTTATCTCTATCCACCTATTTTTGAGTGCGTATTTAAAAAAGGTTTTGAGTGCGGTTATTTTTCGGTTTACACTCCGCGGATCAATACCTTCTTCGAGCATTTTAACCAGCCACGAGCGAATCTGAACGGCTACGATTTCATTTAATGCAAGGGAGTCGCCTTCGGCAGAAAGAAACGCGGTAAATTGCTTGAGGTCGTTTTGGTAGGCAATTACGGTATGCTCCGAAAATCGTTTTTCGTAACGCAGGTAATCAACAAAATTTGAGATAGCCTCCATTTTACCACTACAAAAATGAATAACGCAGTTTGTTATTCGGAATATATCTGCTCTATTTCGGAAGCGTATTTTTCCATGATAACGCGTCGTTTAAGCGATAATTTGGGAGTCATTTCTCCTCCGTCAACCGACCATTCTTTGGCCAGCAGTGCAAATTTTTTAACGCCCTCATAACTTCCGAAGTTTGCGTTTAATCGATCTACCTCCGATTGAATGATTTCGTTAACGCGAGGGTGCTTAATGAGGATATCAGGATTTTTTTCTGAAATTCCTTCAGCTTGAAGTTTTAGCAACATAGCAGGAAACGCAGGAATAATCAGTGCAGCAGGATGCTTTCGGTTTTCGCCAATCACCATAATTTGTTCTATGAAACTCGATTCCTTGAACTTGTTCTCCATCGGTTGCGGTGCAATGTATTTTCCTCCCGAGGTCTTGAACATTTCTTTCTTGCGGTCGGTGATGTATAAGAGACCATTGTCGAATTTCCCGATGTCGCCGGTATGAAACCAGCCGTCTTTCATTACCTCATCGGTGGCATCCTGGCGTTTGTAATAGCCTTTCATTACATTGGGACCTTTACACAGGATTTCGCCGTCGTCGGCAATTTTTACTTCCACATCGCGAATGGTAACACCCACTGAGCCAAATCCGCGCATGCCTTTATCGAGGCGGTTTACAGTAATAACCGGCGATGTTTCGGTTAATCCATAGCCTTCGAGCACATTGATGCCGGCAGCTGTAAAAACTCTACCCAAGCGCGGTTGCAACGCTGCTGCACCCGAAACAATAACGCCTACATTTCCGCCCAGCGCTTCACGCCATTTGCTGAATATAAGCTTGTTTGCCAGTTTCAATTGCTGTTCGTACCACCAGCCGTTTTTTCCATCGAGCTCAAAGCGATGCCCTAAATCGAGCGCCCAGAAAAAGAGCTTGCGTTTGATGCCGGTCAGTTCATCACCTTTGGCTACAATCTTATCGTAGACTTTTTCGAGCAGACGGGGTACAGTTGAAAATGCAAACGGCTTTACTTCTTTTAGATTCTCACCAATGGTTTCAAGGCTTTCGGCGTAATAAATGCCAGCACCCACATAGAGATACAAATACGTGAGCATTCGTTCGAAAATATGGCTCAAGGGTAAAAAACTCAGCACTTTGTGGGTGTTGTTAACCGGACAAACTTCCTGTGCACCGGTTACATTCGAAATGA
>CAZVHF010000078.1:0-10577 GCA_964627105.1 uncultured Chitinophaga sp. | reverse complement strand
ATGAGCCCACCAACGATCTCGACATCCAAACCTTGAACATCCTGCAGGAATTTCTAGAAAGCTACACGGGTTGTGTGTTGATTGTTTCGCATGACCGCTATTTCATGGATACGCTGGCCGATCATCTCTTTATTTTTGAAGGAAACGGAATAATTCGCGACTACAATGGCAATTACACCGATTATCGCAGTGAGCTGAGTGAAAAGGAAAAGGCAACAAATCAAGCCCCGAAGCAAGAGAATGCAGTTTCAATCGAAAAGCCGAAAACAGGCACTAAACCGTCCTTTAAGGAAGTGCACGAATTCAACCAGCTTGATGCCGAAATCCCAAAACTAGAAGAAAAAATACAGCAATTAACCAACGAACTAAATAGTGGTATTTCAGACCACATGGAATTGAATCGCCTGGGGGGAGAGCTAAAAAAAATCAGTGAATTGCTTGAGGAAAAGACCATACGATGGCTGGAATTGAGTGAAAAGGTAGGGTAATTGTGCGGGCACGATGCTTGGTAAGACACATTTAAAATCTATAAATTCGCGGGATATGAGAATACTACTAGTTGCCATAGTTATGGCATTGTTGATGAGTTCATGTCGAACTACTGTAACATACAATGGTCTGAGACCGGCCGATGTTAGTCTTCCGAAGGAAATTCAATCTGTTGTATTGGTTAACCGCTACAAAGCAAACCGCCAGAATCAGTGGTTGAATATTGTTGAAGGAATTTTTACGGGCGAGATGCTTTTTGCCGATAAACGCGGCGTTGAACAGGCATTGGCATCATTGCAGGGCAGATTGATGGATGGTCCGAAATACCGGGTATCAATTGCAAACGATATGCTATATGGAACCGGAACCGGCATTTTACCCCCTCCTCTGGATGTGAACGAAATAAAAAACTTGTGCCAGAAATACCAGGCCGATGCGGTTATCGCCATTGAAGGTTTCGATTCGGATATCATGGTAATTACCGAGCCAAGACAACGCAAACGAACGGTTGAAGGAAAAGAAGTAATCGAGAATTTTTTTGAAGCTATTGAACGGGTGCGCATAAACATGAGTTGGAGGTTGTACAATGGCCAAACGGGAAGTATTATCGACCAGCACACCATGTTGGCCGAACGCGGATTCAATGCTACGGGTAATACTGCCGACCTTGCGCGCAGGGCATTATTATTTCCGGTTGATGCAATTATGCGAACGGCTTTCGAAGGTGGCGATGCTTATGGAACACGCATTTCGCCTTCGTGGGTAAACTATGTTCGCGAAATTTATGGTAGAGCGAGCGGCTCGGGACAAATGAAGAAAGCCAAGAAAATGGCGCGCAGAGGCGACTGGGAAGGAGCTGCTGCAATTTGGGAGCGGCTTTCGCGTTCTCCACGCACCAAAGTGGCAAAACGTGCTACATACAACCGAGCGGTAGCGGCCGAGTTTATTGGAAATTATGAAGAGGCACTCACCTGGGCGCGTAAAGCATCGGATGTGTATAATTTACGTCAAGCCGACCGGTATGTTTATACACTTAAAGCCCGCATGAATGAACTGAAGCGTTTGGATATGCAGATGGAGGATGTTGACAAAAAATAAGGTGCCCTGAGGCTTCTACGTTTCGATTGCTAAAGCAAAGGACATACATTTAAAACAAAATGACTTTAGGAGCTTCCACCTAAATTTTAACCAACAATTCATCCGTTAAAAACTCCTTGCTTTTAAAAATTTCCTTTGCATTCTGCGGTGTAAATTAGCATCTGCAATTGATTTACACCTATGACGGCCATTGCCATTGATTTAGAAGCCGAAAAACGCGAGATTCTGCGACGTTATACCAATCTTTTACGCTCACTTGGCGACAAAGCAAGCAAGCCTGAGCGTATTTTATTGCGAAAAGCGTTCGATCTGGCACTCGATGCGCACAAAGATATGCGACGCAAGTCGGGCGAGCCATATATTTATCATCCCATTGCCGTTGCGCAAATTGTGGCCAGCGAAATCGGACTTGGTGTTACAGGCGTTATTTGTGCGTTGCTTCACGATACAGTAGAAGATACGGAGGTTACGCTCGACGACATTCGGCGTATGTTCGGTGAAACCGAAAGTAAAATCATCGATGGTCTCACAAAAATCGAAAATGTATTCGATCAAAGCAGTTCCATTCAGGCCGAGAATTTCAGAAAAGTATTGCTTACGCTGAGCGACGATGTACGGGTAATCCTGATTAAACTTGCCGACCGACTGCACAACATGCGAACACTCGACAGCATGGCGCGCGACAAACAATTGAAGATTGCCTCCGAAACACTCTTTCTATATGCACCATTGGCGCATCGACTTGGTTTGTACAACATCAAAACTGAAATGGAAGACCTGGGCCTCAAATACACCCAGCCCGAAGTCTTCGAAGAAATTACCACCAAGCTCAAAAATACCGAAGAGGTTCGCAAACGCTTTATTTCGCGCTTCATCTATCCAATACGTACCCGGCTCATGCAGGCAGGATTGGAGTTCGACATCAAAGGTCGGTCGAAGTCTATCTACTCCATTTACAACAAAATCAAGATCAAAGGAATACCCTTCGAAGAAATCTTCGACATCTTTGCCATCCGAATTATCATTGATACACCCGAAGAGGCCGAAAAGTCTGATTGCTGGCGCGTATATTCTATCATCACAGACATTTACCAGCCTAACCCTGACCGACTGCGCGACTGGATTTCGACGCCCCGTGCCAATGGGTATGAATCGCTGCATACTACCGTAATGAGTCCTACGGGTAAATGGGTGGAGGTCCAGATCCGATCGCGCCGCATGGATGAAATTGCCGAGAAAGGATACGCCGCCCACTGGAAATACAAGGAAAAGAACGATTATGAAAGTTCAATCGACGACTGGTTGGGCCGCATTCGTGAAATGATGGAGAACACCGATGCTAATGCACTGGAGTTCATTAACGATTTCAAACTCAATCTGTTTTCGGAGGAAATATTTGTCTTTACACCCAAAGGCGAGCTGAAAACGCTTCCGGCAGGAGCCTGTGCACTCGATTTTGCATTCGATATTCACTCCGAAGTGGGCATGTCGTGCATTGGCGCCAAGGTTAACAACAAACTGGTCCCGCTTTCGCACAAATTGAAGAGTGGCGACCAAATAGAAATACTATCATCTGTTAAGCAAAAGCCAAAAGAAGAATGGCTCAAATTTGTCGTTACGGCAAAAGCGCGCAGTGGAATCAAATATGCGCTGAAGGAGGAAAAACGCGTTGTGGCCGAGCAAGGCAAAGAAATTCTCGAAAAGCAACTAAAACACTTGAAGATTAATGCCGACCAGAATATTATTTACAACATCGTGCGGCATTATAAAATGCAAAGTCCACTCGATCTGTATTTCGGCATTGGTGAGGGGTTGATCAAACTCGACAACCTGGCAAAAATTGCACGTGGCGAGAAGAGCTCGAGCTGGTATAGTCTCTTAAAAAGTAGATTTTCGCGCAGTAGCGCCACTGGCTCAAAGAAATCGGCAACTTCGTTCGAGAACATCGTCAAAGAAATTCGTGGCCAAAGCGATATGCTGGTTATCGGCGACGATATGGACAAGATCGATTATAAGCTGGCGCAATGCTGCAACCCCATTCCCGGCGATGAGGTATTTGGCTTTGTAACGGTCGATGAAGGCATTAAGATTCATAAAACCAATTGCCCCAATGCCATCGATTTAATGTCGAATTATGCATACCGTATCGTAAAAGCGCGCTGGACAAGTCAGCAACAACTGGCATTCATGGCCGGCATTCGGGTAAACGGGATTGATGATGTGGGGATCGTGAACAACATCACTCGAATTATTTCGAATGAGTTAAATGTGAACATGCGTTCCATCAGTTTCGACTCAATGGATGGTGTGTTCGAGGGCAATATCATGGTGTTTGTGCAGGATACCAATCACCTTACCGAATTGATGGAGAAAATCAAAGGAGTTAAGGGTGTTACCTCCGTGATGCGCGTTGATTCGAATTAATTGTTGAGAAGTTTGTATAAATTTATAAGCGGTTATTCGGACAGTATTCTTGGATGCTTCTGAAAATCAATTCCTAGAAACTTTTCTGACACTGAGGATAAATGAGCATCATTCTACGTGTTTATTTACTTTTGCCTTTTGAAATGATTTATGTCTGATCAAGACACCAAAGATTCGGTACGCGTTTTATTTGCTGAGTTTCTTCAGCAACAAGGGCATAGAAAGACGCCCGAACGCTTCGCGATACTCGAAGAAATTTATTCGCACGATGGGCATTTCGATATTGAATCGTTGTATGTTTACATGAAGAATAAAAAATACAGGGTGAGCAGAGCAACCTTGTACAACACCATCGAGTTATTGTTACAAGCTAATTTGGTTACCAGGCACCAGTTTGGGAAGAGTCAGGCTCATTTCGAGAAATCCTATAAATACAAACAGCACGATCATTTAATCTGTTCCGATTGCGAATTAGTTTTCGAGTTTTGCGATCCGCGTATTCAGCAAATCCAAAAAATGACCGGAGAGCTGCTTAATTTTTCTATAAAATCGCATGCGTTAACGTTCTATGGCAAATGCAATAGGCTCTCTGAATCGGGTACGTGTGAACATATGAAATCGTAGTTATGTCATTTACCTATTCCATAAAAAATCAAACTCCCGTTGCCGCATTAATTTCATTGGAAGGTAACCTCATGGAGAAATACGAAGCAGCTGATTTACTTGACGATGTTGATGGACAGATTGATAATGGCTGCATACATTTCATTCTCGATTTTTCACAACTCAAATTTCTGAGCAGTTCAGGATTGGGTGTTATACTGAGTATCTTGACCCGCAGTCGCAAAAATGGCGGCGATGTTGTGCTAATGAATGTTACAGAAAAACTCAAATCACTTTTAACCATAACCCGTTTGGATCACGTGTTTGCAACAGCCGAAAACCTTGCAGATGCATTGAATTCATTTGGAGATAATTCTACACAAAACTAAATGGCAATCGATATTCTGCTGGGCCTGCAATGGGGCGATGAAGGAAAAGGAAAAATTGTGGATGTATTAACGCCCGAATATCCGGTGGTAGCACGTTTTCAGGGTGGGCCTAACGCCGGCCACAGTCTTGAGTTTAACGGAATTAAACATGTTTTGCATACCATTCCTTCCGGCATCTTTCATAATGATTGTTTGAATATCGTTGGCAATGGTGTGGTAATCGACCCTGTTATCTTCAAGAAAGAAACCGATGCGCTTACAGCATTGGGAGTTGACGCTGCTTCGAACTTAAAAATTTCGAAAAAGGCACACCTAATTTTACCAACCCATCGCCTTCTGGACGCGGCTTCTGAAACCGCTAAAGGCCAAGCCAAAATTGGGTCGACCTTGAAGGGAATTGGTCCAACCTACATGGATAAAACCGGCCGAAACGGATTGCGCGTTGGCGATATTACACGAAGCGATTTCAATGAGCGCTATAGTTTTCTGGTTGCCAAACACCTCGAAATGCTATCTAATTATGGCTATGAGCATAACCTGAAAGAACTTGAGCCGGCGTTTTTTGAGGGTATCGAAAACCTTAAAAAGTTTGAACATATCGACAGTGAACATGTGCTCAATGCCTTGGCTAAATCGGGTAAAAAAATCTTGGCCGAAGGAGCCCAGGGTTCTATGCTCGATATCGATTTTGGTTCCTATCCTTTCGTTACCTCTTCCAATACAATCGCAGCCGGAGCATGCACAGGACTTGGAATTGCCCCATCGCAAATTGGTGAGGTATATGGCATCTTTAAGGCCTATTGCACCCGCGTTGGCAGCGGCCCATTCCCAACCGAACTTGATAACGAAATAGGTGAAAAAATAAGACAAACCGGACGTGAATTTGGCGCTACAACAGGTCGGCCAAGGCGTTGTGGTTGGATTGATTTACCAGCACTACGCTATTCCATCATGCTCAATGGCGTAACCAAATTAATCATGACCAAAGCCGATGTGCTTAGCGGATTTGATATTCTTTACGCCTGCACAGCATATAAAACGGCCGAAGGAAATACACGCGATTTGCCCTTCGATATTCATCCTGAATTTGTTCAGCCTGTTTACACTGAAATTCCAGGCTGGAGCGAGGATTTAACGGGAATCAATTCTTACGAAAAACTCCCTCATAGCCTTAAAAGTTATATTGAATTTCTTGAACGTGAACTCGAAGTTCCTGTGGCTATTGTATCGGTTGGTCCCGATCGTAGCCAAACCATACGCCGCTAGGCGTTCGCGTACTATTTCGCGATAGTGAGTTTATAATATGAGAAAGTGTTATCAAGGAGTGGCGCTGTGTTTCCAGTGAAAGTGAAAGTTTCGGTTTCTGAGCCTATAAAACACGTTTTCGATTCGCTTCCATGCATAATCCTAACCGGTAGTTTAAAGTCTTTGTTGGCCTTCAGCACGCGAAGTGAAACTGTATAGCCGGTTTTATCCTTCGTTGTTTTTACCCATAACTCGGGCGGTTCAACATATTTTAGATAACAATCGAAGAATGCAGGTTTTACTCCATCCATTTTTTTACAGAACCAAGCCACGATGCTAGCAGTGCTTAATTTCGTAAACTTATGTTCTTGAGCGAAGGTAAGTAGTAATGAATCCCAGGTCTGTTCACTGGAAGCGAATCTACTTAAGGAATGAAGCATGAGGGCACCTTTCGCATACATATCAATTTCGGCCTCTTCTTTTCCACTCAAAATCGCGGCTTTATTTTCGACTAAGCGTTTTTTTGCGTCGATGTATTTTGTGGCAGCTGCATCTCCAAAGCGACATTGCACGTATTTCATTTCGGCATAGGTGCAGAATGCTTCCTGAAACCAAAAATCGGCCGGTGTTGCAGCAGTGAGCGAATTGCCCCACCACTCGTGTGCGCTTTCGTGAATCAGAATAAAGTCGAACCAAATGCCTACGCCCGAATAATCATCGCTGCGGTATCCATCCTTATAACCATTTCCATAAGCAATGGCTCCCTGATGCTCCATGCCGGCATAGAAGGTCTCGACTACCGAAAAACCATCCCGTTCGCAGGGGTAGCGGCCAAATGATTTTTCAAAGCACTGAAGCATCGGTATGGTTTGGACGAATTGCTTTTTAGCTGCTTCAAGATTTGAACGCAGCGGATAATAATCAATGGTCAGTTCAGAGCCATCAGCACGCTTCATTCGCTCCGAATAATGAGCATAATCGGCAATGTTTACTGTAATGTTGTACAGGTTGATGGGATAGGTCGTTTGCCAGGTAGTTCTTCGGTATACTCCGTCCACGGTATCATCCAACAATTTCCCATTGCCTTTGAAAAATAGGCTTGCCGGATAGATGCAGGTAAACTGAACACTATCGGCCTCCTGCAGATGATCGGGTGGAGCAGGCCACCAAGTCGAAGCGCCTAGGCCCTGGCAGCATACACCCAGCCACGGATTTCCATTCCCATCGCTGCGCCAAACCATACCGCCATCCCAAGGAGGATTTTTAGCTTCTTTTGGCGTCCCCGAGTATGCGAAATACAGTTTGAAACGTCCACTAACATTCGCTTTGCAAAACAGCGTATTCCCTTTTTGGGAATAGGAGATGGATGCCGGGATGCCAATGCTATCGTATTTCAAAGGCGCGCGCAAACGAATTGAAAAGGTATCGCCGGGCGAGGAGCAGTGCCAGATTTGTTCAACGGATGCAATTACAGACTGCGTGGCAAAATCGGGTTCCATAATAAACCGGAGTGACCGCAAATCGGGCTTCGAAAAAAGTGTTACAACAGTAAAAAGTTGGCAAACTAAAAGGATGTAACGCATAACTCAAAATAAACAAAAAACGCCGGAATATCCGGCGTCGTATAGTGTAAAGCTTAAACTAATCCTAAAGAATTCCTTTTTTATCGATACGACGAAGGGCTTCTGTAATTCCTATCTTGTTGATGGTACGCAATGCAGAAGTAGACAAACGAATGGTAATCCATGCATCTTCTTCTGGAATAAAGAACTTCTTCGTTACGAGATTTGGATTAAATCTGCGGCGGGTCTTCCGGTTTGAAAACGATACGTTATTGCCCGAAATAGCTTTCTTTCCTGTGAGTTGACAAATCTTAGACATAATCCTGATTTTTTAAAAGGGCTGCAAAGTACGTAAATCTGTTTTAAAGAATCAAGTGAGAAGTAGAAAATATTTTATCAATTTAAGATAAACTTCCTGTCGAGTTGCAATTCCATCTTGCGCGATTGGATCAATAACTTTAACTCATTGCTCAACCAAACTTGCCTCTTTTGTTCGCTTTCGAGTTGAATAAGCCTATATTTCTTTTCAGGATGTAAGCCCAATATAATTGCAGCTTCATACGACAAAAGTAAAAATTCGGTTTGCTCAATTTGATTTGGTTTTTGTCCTAAACTGAGGTATTCATGCAGCAACAATCCAAGATTTGAACTCGGCTCATGCGGAGTGCTTTCTATCCGCTTTTCAACCAATCCCTCACTGTAAAGTTTCCCCTCTAATGAATTTGTGTAGGATTTGATTTCGAAAATACCAATTCCTTCTACAGTAATATCCATTTCGCCTGTGGGATAGCGATTCAACACTTTATGCAGCCGCACCTCAGAACCATATTTACCGGGTATTACATTGTCGATATACGGAATGCCGAATGAAGAATTTCCAAGTTCAATATCCTGAATTAGTTGTTTATAGCGAGGTTCAAAGATATGCAGGTTGAAAAATTCGCCAGGGAAAACCACAGCGCTTAATGGGAAAATTGGTATCCGCTCCATAATCCACTCAATTTTACGTTGCAAGTAAACAAGTTTTTGTATCACTTGTTTTAAATTTATCGTTTAAAATTCTGAAGCGTGAATCATTCGAAATTGGAATCGGTAATTGTAAGTCTGCGTGCTGCAGCTCTAAAACTTCAATCCGAAAATCATTACCAGTGGGGCCATATGGGCTTCTGCAATTGTGGCTACCTCGCGCAAGAAATCAGTGGTAAACAAGCTCAAGAAATTCACAAATCGGCCTTGCAGAAACCGGGCGACTGGCGCGATCAGTTGCGCGAATATTGCCCCGGATCGGGTTTGCCGATGGATGAAATTATTTCCATCATGGAAGACGCCGGATTTTCGGTACAAGATTTAATCAACCTCGAACGCCTCGACGACCACCGCGTGCTGATGCGTGTTGGTCGCGGAACATTAAGTCATAATCGAAAACAGGATGTGATTGACTACCTCAATGCCTGGGCGTCCATTTGTGAAGAAGAATGGCTCGCAACCGCAAAAATGCCTGAAATGAAATCCGAACTTTTATCAGTCTGATTTCGCTTGCATTCTTTTAGCTTTGCTCCAAGGATTACATCAACTTGAAGCAGGATCAACCCAAACGAAAAGAACAGGAACGCGCCGTGCTGGTGGGTTTAGTTACCCGGAACCAGAACGAGCAGCTTTTGGCCGAATACCTCGACGAATTGGCATTTTTGGCAGAAACAGCCGGAGCAGTGCCCATCAAACGTTTCACGCAAAAACTCGATCATCCCGATTCGCGCAGTTTTGTGGGTTCGGGGAAACTTCAGGAAATCATCGACTTCATCGAAGGCAATGCGATTGATGTACTGATTTTCGACGACGAACTCAGTCCTTCGCAACTGCGTAACCTCGAAAAAGCAGTTAAAATTAAAGTGCTCGACCGCAACAGCCTAATTCTCGACATTTTTGCATCAAGGGCGCGCACCTCGCATGCCAAAACTCAGGTCGAACTGGCGCAATATCAATACATCCTGCCGCGCCTCACCCGCATGTGGACCCACCTCGAACGGCAAAAAGGAGGTATCGGGATGCGCGGTCCGGGCGAAACACAAATTGAGACCGACCGCCGAATCATACAGGATAAAATTGCCTTGCTCAAAGAGAAGCTTCGCCATATCGACAAGCAAATGGCCACCCAACGTAAAAACCGGGGCGAATTGGTGCGCGTTGCATTGGTTGGGTATACGAATGTGGGGAAAAGTACCATCATGAACCTCATCAGCAAGAGTGAGGTTTTTGCCGAGAATAAGTTGTTTGCCACGCTCGATACCACCGTGCGCAAAGTGGTGTTGGACCAGATACCATTTTTGTTATCAGACACGGTTGGATTTATCCGAAAACTGCCTACACAGCTTATCGAGTCGTTTAAATCGACATTAGACGAAGTGCGTGAAGCCGATCTGCTGGTTCACGTAGTCGATATTTCGCACCCATCATTCGAAGATCACATTCGCGCAGTAAACGAAACGTTGAAAGACATTGGATGCCTCGACAAACCTACAGTGATGGTGTTTAATAAAATCGATGCGTTTCGCTATACACCCAAAGAAGATTCGGATTTAAGTCCGATGACCCGCGAGAACATTTCGCTCGACGAATGGAAACGCAGCTGGATGGCTCGGCATAACGATCCGGCGATTTTTATTTCGGCTACAGCCAAGGAAAATATTGAAGCCTTCCGCAAATTACTCACCGCCGAAGTGCGCCGCATGCATATGATTCGCTACCCGAACTACATGCCCGGGCATTT
>CAZVHF010000077.1:0-10595 GCA_964627105.1 uncultured Chitinophaga sp. | reverse complement strand
TTAATGAAGACGTAAGCTTCCGTCAAACGAATGCCTTTACACTTTTCCCTGCGCACAATGTGAATTGCACATTTGCAAAGAGCATTTCTACCACGGGATCCTCAACAGCCGTTAGCTTTGCGGCAAGCAATGGCAGAGTAACATTTGATGGAATCACGAACCAGAGTATTAGTGGCGATGCTTCTGCAGTGCCAGATTTTGGCAACATGACCATAAATAAAGCTTCGAATCGAGTTACGTTAATGGTTCCAATTATCATTAGCAACAATTTAACCCTAACATCCGGACTTATCCTTTCTTCCTCAACCAACTTGTTAACCGTGCTCGATAATGCCACCGTAAGCGGGGCGTCTAGCAGCAGCCACGTTCAAGGGCCTGTGAAGAAAGAAGGTAACGATGCCTTTACCTTCCCAATCGGGAAAAGTGGTGTGTATCGTCCTATTGGAATCTCTGCTCCTGCTACAACAGGATCAGCATTTACCGGAACTTTCTTCTTTGCCGATTCGGATGGTTCATACCCGCACTCAAGCAAAGACGCTTCCTTGGATCACCTCAGTCACTGCGAATACTGGACATTGAATCGCAATGCAGGCACATCGGCAGCAGTAGTTACTTTAACCTGGAATACAACAAGCTGTGGCGTTACAAACCTATCTGATTTGCGCGTAGCACGTTGGGATGGTTCGGCCTGGAGAGATCACGGAAATGGCGGTACATCTGGAAATACCGTTGCAGGTAGCCTAACTTCTTCTGGTTCAATTTCAAGCTTCAGTCCGTTCTCACTTTCATCAAGTACTTCCGAAAACCCGCTTCCGATAACACTTATCGATTTTAGCGCAACCAATGTTAACGATGAGGTACTTGTAAATTGGAGCACTGCATCCGAAACCAACAACGATTACTTTGTGGTTGAAGCAAGTGCCGATGCTGTGAACTTCAGCGAGGTTGGTCGTGTAAAAGGTGCAGGAAACAGCAATGCTATTTTGAACTACTCCTTAACCGATGAACAGCCATTGCAGGGAATTTCATACTATCGCCTTAAGCAGGTTGATTTCAATGGGGCATACACTTACTCTGATGTACAGGTAGTAAATCGTCCTACACTGTGGCAAAACGAAGTGGTTGTTTCTCCTAATCCGGTTACTGATGCAGCTAATTTATTGATTGATCCGCTCGTATATGCGAATCCAATTATTGAATTGCGCGACATTCAGGGCCGCGTTGTAAAAAGCTACGGAAAAGTTGAAGTTCGTTCATTCGAACAAACAAAACTGAACATGCAGGATGTTCCTGCCGGCTTGTACTTTGTTTATGTGCAGGAGAATGGCCGTGTGGTAACCAGCCGAATCATCAGAAACTAGTTTTCATTTGCGTTATATCTAATAAAGCCGCCTATGAGCGGCTTTTTTTATGGTATCAAGTTCTGTTTAAGATGTTCTTATTTACATAACCCCAAATAGGGTATATCCAATTTGGAGATCGATAACCTGGGAAACACGTGTCCCCGCCCTGCTTAAATTTCCGGAAAAGGTATTCACAATCCAAAGGTCTTTTTCCAACCGAGAAATGAACAGCTGTGTTGGTAATAATTATCCGTTTCACGATTTTGAAACGACTAGCGCCACTAAGATGTCGTAACTTAATTCCGGGGAGGAGGAGTGGCGGACCCCTTCGCGACCACTCTCAAACAGCACATTATCAGAGTTAAGCAATCGGATCGTCCTGAAAAAGTTTACAGGTTATTGGTTAATCCGAAAATTGATTTACAGGTTAACATTAAATATCTTACCCGGATTCAGGATGTTGTTCGGATCAAATACTCCCTTGATCTGCCGCATCAAATTTAACTGTATTTCCGAGAAACGAATGTCCATATAAGGTTGCTGCACTAGCCCGATTCCGTGCTCACCACTTAGTGTGCCGCCAAGCGATACTACCAAGGTGAATATCTCGCGGATTCCTTTCGTAATGTCTTGCTTCCACTGCGTTTCGCTCAATTCGCCCCTTATGATGTTTACATGCAGGTTACCATCGCCGGCATGTCCATAACACACCGATTTGAATCCGTATTTCGCACCGATTAATTTTACACCTTCCAGCAGTTCGGGCAAAGCTGCGCGCGGTACCACGGTATCCTCTTCCTTGTATGTCGAATTCGATTTCACTGCTTCGGCAACACTGCGGCGCAATTTCCAGAGATCGGCTTTCTGGGCCTCCGATTCGGCGAAGTGAATATCCATACAACCAAACGTTTCGAGCACCGGCACTATCGTTTCAATGTCGCGCATGATCTGCTCCTCATGGTTTCCATCTACCTCAATGAGTAAGTGCGCCTGTTCGTCGGGACCAATCTGCAATGCAATATCGTCGCGGAAACGCAAGGTCCATTCGATGGCATCGCGTTCCATAAATTCGAGTGCCGATGGAATTACGCCGGCTCTGAAAATGGCCGAAACTGCTGCACAGGCATCCTTAGGCGACCGAAATGGAGCTAAAAGCACTTTGTTTAGTGTAGGGTAGGGGATAAGTTTGAACACCACTTCGGTGATGATGCCAAGCGTTCCTTCGCTGCCAACCATTAGCTGGGTTAAGTTGTAGCCCGTCGAGTTTTTCAACACCCGCGCACCGGTTCTTATAATTGTTCCATCGGCCAGAACCACCTCGAGGTCGAGTACATAATCGCGTGTAACGCCATACTTCACAGCGCGTGGCCCCCCCGAATTATGTGCTAAATTACCTCCAATAAAACACGAACCCCTGCTCGAGGGATCGGGTGGATAATACAATCCTTTTTCAATAACAGTTTCCTGGAAAACCTGTGTAATTACGCCCGGTTGTATCCGAGCCTGAAGATTTTGTTCATCGATTTCAAGTATGCGGTTGAATCGATGCATGCGTATAACCAACCCGCCGCGAACCGGCAAAGCCCCACCGCTCAAACCGGTACCGCCACCGCGGGTTGTTACTGGAATGTGTTCCGAATTGCAGTATTTCAACAGCTGGCTTATTTCTTCGGCATTGGCAGGAGCTACAACCCAAGCAGGCATATATTGCAAATCTTCGGTTTCGTCGTGGGCGTTCTCTGAACAGGTTTCCTGGTCGGTCCAAACAAAGGCATCGCCACAAATCAACCTGAAAAAGTCTTCGTGTTTCATTTTTCAATATACACTCAATGGCTCTAAATTAACGAAAGAGCCCAAGCAGGCTAAACGCTCAAAGAGCAGAGTGCTAACAATGTTATTAGCACTCGAAATTAAGCGTTCAGTTGTGTGGTGTATAACATAAATCGCTCAAGGTAGTCTTTAAGCCGCTTTTGCGCATCAACTGCAAATGCCTTGTTGTTTTTCTTTACTGCATTTTCAAATTCCCGTGCAATTTCGAGTCCTTCGTACATGCGCAAACTTCCGAACGAGCCGGCCAAATTGTGAAGTAGCTCGGCAAGTTGATTGAAATCATTGGTTTCCATCATGGTATCGATTCCATGAATATCATTCGGAACACGGTAAATCATTGCATGGAGCAATTGTGTTTTCGCATCCGGACCGAATTCGCGTTTGATTTCTTCAAAAACCAATTCAAAATGATCGGGGTTTACACTTTTGTGAGCGGCTTCGGTATGGGCCTTGCCAATTCCATGTTCGAGCATAAATGCAACAGAGTTTACCAATTCCGCTTCAGTATACGGCTTGGTAATGTAATCATTCATGCCTGTTTCGAGACACAAATTTCGTTCAGATGCCAAAGCGTGCGCCGAACAGCCAATTATAGGTGTTTCGATTTTTAGCTTGGTGCGAATCTGCCGGGTAGTTTGCAAACCATCCATAATGGGCATTTGAATATCCATCAATATTAAATCGAACGAATTTTCTTTTTGAAGTAAGTTAAGCGCAATTTTGCCATTGCCCGCAATTTCTACAACCGCGCCTCGCCTTTGCAAAAAGGTCTGGGCAAGGATCTGGTTATGCTCATTGTCTTCGACCAACAGGATTTTTCTTCCCTCCAGCGATTCAATTCCCGACTTTTTGGCTTTGCGCTTAGTGTCTTGCACATCATCAGGGTCAACAAAGGTGTAGGTTATCTCAGCAGTAAATTCTGAGCCTTTGCCGGGTTCGCTCGAAACATCCAATTTGCCGTGATGCAGTTCCACAAGCGACTTAACAATGTTAAGCCCCAGTCCGGTGCCGCCGTATACGCGTGTCGTATAATCTTCGGCCTGACTGAAACGCTCGAAAATCTTTCGGATGTTGGCCTTTTCTATACCAATGCCACTGTCTTTTACAGCAAACGAAATTGTGCTTCGGCGATCGCTTCGGCTTTTTTCGATAATCCGTAACTCAACAAACCCTTCTGCCGTGAATTTAATGGCATTCGAAATCAAATTGGTTAAAATCTGAGACAAGCGGGTTTCGTCGCCAACGATACTTGTTGGTATTTCGCTATCGTAATTCAACATCAGTTTGATGTTTTTCGACTTGGCCCGAGCTGAGTGCATTTGAATGACCTGCTTGGCCAAATGCTCGAGATTGAATTCACGTTTTTCCAACTCGAGTTTCCCGCTTTCGAGTTTCGAAATGTCGAGAATGTCGTTTATGATTACGTTCAGATTTTTTAAGGCCGATGAGATGATATCGACGTGAGCGCGCTGTTGATGCGTCATTTCGGTTTCACTGAGTAAATCGGTAAAGCCGATGATGGCGTTGAGCGGAGTGCGGATTTCGTGGCTCATATTCGCCAAAAACTTATCCTTCTCTTTTGCTTTCTCAACTTCCAACCGCGATTCAATGAGTTTGTTCTGAAGCACATCACTCTCGGTAATGTCGATTGCCGTTGCATAAATAAGGTGGTCTTCGGGATTGATGGAGGCGGTCCATGAAAGAATTACCGTACTTCCATCCTTTTTATAATACCTGTTTTGAAATCCCGTTGATTTCCCCCCGCTTAACATGAAGGCAATAACAGATTTTGTCTTTTCGATATCTTCCGGATGAATCAAATTTAAAAATGGAATCGAGAGCAGTTCCTCCTCAGAATATCCAAGCAAATTTTCAAACGATGAACTCACTTTTTTGAAATTTCCCTCCGTATCGGCAATGCACATAAGCTGCAACGACAATCGAAAGAAATTCTGAAGTTCCTGTTCCTGCTCTTTTAGCTGGGTAATGTCGTTGCGAATCGAAATGAATTGATACGGTTTATTGGTCTCATCCATAAAAGGGACAATCGTCGTATCGACCCAATAAAATGATCCGTCTTTGGCTTTGTTTTTAATTTCGCCTTGCCATTTTTTACCACTGTTGATCGTCTTCCAGAGGTTTTCGAAAAAACTTTTCGGGTGGTAGCCGGAATTCACGATGCGGTGATTTTGTCCGATAAGTTCCTCAGACGAATATTTTGATACATCGCAGAAGCGCTGATTTACAAAGGTGATGGTGCCCAAGCTATCGGTAACAGCCAGAATCGAATGCGCGTTCAGGGCGTCCTTGTATGTATTCAGGTAGCCCGACATTTGGTCCTTTGCCTCCGTTGATTTGATGGATGAAATAAAAGCCGAGGCAAGCGAAACGATAGGTTCCAAAAAGCGAATGTCGTCTTCAGAATATCCACCCTTTTTATTGGCAATGCCAAGCATTCCTACCAATGTGTTTTCTTTATCGTGCAATGGAATACCCAAATAGTGATTCAATGGCGGATGACCTCGAGGCAATCCACCGCGCTTGCTGTCGTTGGCCGGATCATTTGAAATAACATGTTCGCCGGTTTTAATCGTATAGCCAAACAAGGTATTCAGATTGGTAAATTCCATTCCAACCTGTTCGTATTTCTGATACAAAGCACGTGTTTGCTCGTCCCACGAAATATCGGTTATCGCATAGGTTTTTAAATAGGGCTGCCCTTCGCGGTGTAAAATTTCGCCAATAAATCCATATTCGCTGCCGGTTACCGAAAGCATGTTCGCCAACATTTGCTTAAATAGTTGCCGTTTGTTGCTCGAAGGAGTTGTAAATTCTGTGTTTATGGCAGAAAGTGCTTGCAATAGCGACTGGTTTACATGGTACTGCTTATTTTGATTGGAGTAATTGATAAAGGTCGATAAACTGGGTAGAAGGGCCAATACAATTTCATGCTTTTGATTGTCGAAGACCTCTTTTGTATCCGAACACAACAACAACCATTCGCTGCAATTATCCAATTTATAGGCTTTAAAAAACAAGCCTTCCGCTTCGAAATCAACATGTTTTTGGGTTGCAGCTTTTCTAATTTCATTGGCAAATGTGGTCATCACGGTCTCCATTTGGGCCGCAGATAATGCCTTGTCTCGATTTACGGTATAATATGCAATGGACTCTACGCCCGCAACGTTGGCTTGAATTGTAAGCAGGTAAAGCCCCATCAAATCGGCGGTGCTGCTGAGGTGATTGAAAATAGGGTTCCAAAATTCTTGCTCTTCCTGAGCCGGTTTGAAAGGATGTATCCCGGTTAAATCGTTTGTTTTTCGTGACTCAAGGCTCATGTCTAAAATATTTACCTATTTTGTCGCGAAATTAAAAAATAGTATCAAAAAATAATTCTGAAATTTTAAATAATAAAATAAAATTAAAAATATAAATCTATAGATAGCGTCAAAAACCTATATAATAGTAAGACAATTATTTTTTTTATGGAAAATAACCTTCTAATAATCCAAATGGTGTTGGGCTTAAGACCGTAATGCCCAATCCGGCCTTATTCGAGATTTCAATTTTACCTTTTGTAAAATTTATGCCCGATGCAAGATCATGCAATAGAAGTAAGGGGCCATCCACATCCACATAATCGAGTTGTGGTAAAAAATGTGCAATCGCTGCGCTGCCAATGCTGCTTTCGTTCATGCTGCCCATCATGATATTTAATCCAAGTTTGCGCGCCTCTTGTATCATACGCAAAGCGGGCGTTATTCCGCCGCACTTCGTAAGTTTAATGTTGATTCCATGAAATCGGCCGGCACACGGTGCAACGTCGGCTTCAGATACGCAACTTTCGTCGGCAAATAACCGAATTTCAGAGGCCTCATACAACGCCGGCATAAGGTGTTCTTCGCCCGGTTTGAGGGGCTGTTCTATCAGCTCAATGTTCAATTGCTGCAGTTCCATCAGACGCTGCTTTGCGGTTCGCTGGTCCCATCCACCATTGGCATCTACGCGAAACGGCGCATTGCTTTCTTGGCGCATTGCATGCAGTAATTCGAGGTCATTTTCCTGCCCAAGCTTAATCTTGTAAATGGGCCAGGGGTTTTCGCGCATCTTTTCACGCATTTTTTCGGGGGTATCCAATCCGAGTGTGTAATCGGTAATTGGTAAGGTATTGCTCCAGGTAGTACCGAATAATTCAAACAGCGGTTTGCCGGCGCGTTTCCCGAAATAATCCCAAAAGGCCATATCGAGCGCGCACCGCAGAAAGGAATTGTTGGGCAGTTGTTCTAAAATTTCTGCATAAAATTCCTCGGGATGCAGGTCCGTCAGGTGCGCTATTTTCGGGAAAACCTCGGCCAGATCGTGCACCATATCTTCGACCGAAATGCCATAATAACTAATCGATGGGGCTTCACCAAAGCCTTCGGTTTCTCCATCGCTTAGACTTATTACCAGCGCCAACTGCTCGGTTTTGGTACGCCCGCCCGAAATGGTGAAGGGATAGCGAAAAGGGAGATTGCTTTTAAAGAAGCGGCAAGTGAAGGACATAAGCAAATGTCGTGAATGATATACAATTCACAACGAATTTCTTATCCAATGGCCTGTAAAGACTGGAAAGATTCGCTTATTGCTTTTTACCTACCTGTTTGATGAACAATAAGCCCATAACCACTTCTCCGCTAAAATCGGCAGGTGTTCCAAGGCTTTGGCTAATGGAGTATGATTGGCGAAGACTTGTTTGAAATCCCTTTGCATGCGTAAAAACGAGCGCATGCCGGAGCTCAATATCGGGTTTTTGTATGTTCGGAAATAGTGGTTTAAACACGCGGCTATTATGCTCAAGTTTTACATTTTTACCTAAGGCACAGTTCCATTGTGTGCTGAAATGTATGCCCCCATTAACATTTCTGTACATGGGCGATATGAGGTTTGGGAATGCACTTAATATATCGCCATTAATGCCATTTTTTCGAAGCCAGTCGATTTTTAGTCCTGCAATGCCGCATGCGATGCTGCCTATACCCGGTTTTTCGGCTTTAAGTCCTGTGCTTAAAACAGCCATTGCAGGCAGCAGAAAGCCTCTGACAGGGGCCGCCTGATTGCTTTTTGGGACCGAGTTGTTGGTTGAAAATAGCGCTGTTTTTACTTCGGTTTGCAGGGCCGGCGCTGGGCGCATCGATTTTTTCGCTTCACAAATAAAATTTAATTGAATTCGCAGTTCATCGTTCGACAGGGTTCTTTGGCTATCGGGCGCAAGAGTGCCTCCCAGTCTCTGTTCGGCCAATAACTCAACCTTTGTCTTTTTTACAGTATAACTCCAAAGCATTCGGTTTGTGGTATTCGCCACTAATTTGCAGCTTTTCGAAGGCGCTTTGGCGTAGCTGAAATTAAAATCAGGTTTGAATTCAAATTCAATGAACCCGAACTTACTTGCTGTTTTTACTGTGTCGTCGCTAATTAGTGTGTTGTCTTTAACCAAGTCTGATATTCGATTAAACCTGCAAGGATCGACATCTTGAGCAACTGTGCAAATTGGTAGCATTGCTCCGAATATTATTCCCAAAATGCGTTTAGGCACTTTGTAGGTGTTTATCTCCATTGAATTGAGGGTGTTGTACCCTGATGAAAGTCCTGATTGATAAGTTGCAGGCGAAACATTCCTTCAGGGCAAGCCTTTATTGCATCGCGCAAATCGCTGTAAGCCTTTTTATGGTTGGGATTTCCGCTGAATGTATTCCAAAACATCACAATGGTGTAGCTGCCCTCAGGGTTTTCGACAGAAAGTACGTTTGGCTGTGATGGTATAACCTCGGTAGTATGTTTTAAAATATCATCGAGAATTAATGTGGTTTTGCGCGGGTAGCTTTCAATGGCAGTGGGTGTTTTAAGTAATTCCAGGAGATTACCCTTGCAACGTGGATTTTCGAATGAAGAGGCATAATCTACAAATTTACCTTGCGCGTCGAATACATAATGCTTGTTTAAATGCTTTAATAGATTGCTATCCAGCACATCTTGGTTTACACGCCTCAAATTGCTCACCTCAATCTTTTTGGACGCACAGAAATTTAACAGCGATTCATTCGATTGTGGCTCAACTTTGCGTACATCGTGAATGGTATACAAGATTTTTTTACACGATTGAACAGAAAGGCAAAATAGAAGAAGTAGTAGGTATAGTTTCGTTTTCATACAGTTGAAATTAAGCCGGACAACAGAGCGCCTGTTATCCGGCAAATTATTAATTAATGCTCACAATTGCACTCAATGATCCATCGGCCCGCTTAACCGTACTGTAGGTTCCTGGTTTTATCGTAATGGAGCTTGAACCCAGCGCCCGACTTATGGTGGCCCCGAGAGCAACTGGCATATCAATTACCATAGGCCCGGTTTCGGATGAGCGAAATACTACTTCAAGTTGAGTATTGCTAATTTTTGTTAGTATCAATGCGGTTTTTCCTGGTGTAGGTGGGTTGTTAAAATTTCGCATGTCGGTAGTAACACCAAAGCTGATCTCGAGGCATGTCAGACCGATTTTTTTACAGCCTTGCGTTTTGATGCCAATTTCGCCCGATACGTAAATGCATACTCCTACTGTGCAAGGCGCTGCCGAAACGTACGAACGGGCATTGGCCTGCAGTTGTAAAAAGTTAAGTAAAATGAAAGAAAGAATTGAAAGAGTTTTCATGGTTGTTTGAATTGTATTGAATGGAAACTGCATAAAACAGGAGCAGTTTATACCCGACAGGATTACAATGCAGAACGATACTATTTGCGCTTAAGTCATGGTTACCTCCTTTCGTATGGAATTGCAAACCTAAAACGACTTGTAAATTATCCTTTTGCGATAATCGCAAAACATTTGCGCGCTAACGCAAAAAAATTACGAACAGAATTTTTCATTTGGTTTACTCGCGTTTATCTTGCAATAAAATCGTACCGCTATGGATTTTTTCGGTCAGAACATCAGAGAATTCCGCCTAAAACGGGGTTTATCGCAAGAATATATGGCGTTCTCATTGGGGATTCACACATCCAATTACAGCCGTCTCGAATCGGGTACATATCAGGCGCGAATGCAACGTGTAATTGAAATTGCCAAAATCTTGCAAGTTCAGCCCCATGAGTTATTGCTCGAAAAGAAGCTCCGAATTCGACTCGAAGAGGCAAAACTGTATGAAATGCGTCTGCAGCAACTAGAACTTGAGCTATTGGCCTATCGGAATGCATTTGCAGCAATGCCCGATTCCTTTCAAGCATTGCATAGACTTCAAACAAATCCATCTGGCGCACCAAATGCCCGAAACTTTGTTTCTTAGCATTTTGGTACATTTGCACTTCATGATTATTGGGATAATTCCTGCACGCTTTGCCAGTTCACGGTTTCCGGGGAAGCCATTGGTCGATATTGGCGGTAAGTCAATG
>CAZVHF010000076.1:0-10812 GCA_964627105.1 uncultured Chitinophaga sp. | reverse complement strand
TAGTTAAAAAAAGTAGATTCCGATTAGACATTACAAATCTTGCTAAGAGTGCAAAATTAGAAAATAAACACTGCTTACTTTATAAAACAATAGAATCCGAGTTCAGTGAACAAATCTGCGTGTCATTGCAATGATTCGCTTAATTTCGTTCCAAGAAATTGAACATGACCATTCGATATCAATTTGCATTTTTCTTACTGTACGCATGCTCAAGCTATGCGAATGGACAATCATACTTAAACCCGACTGCGCGTTGGACACAATCGTACAGTTGGACGGGATTTAATGCAAATTCTCATTGCCGCACGGTATATTACATTGAAGGCGATTCTTTAGTAAATGATACGACATATTCTAAGCTACATAGCAACGTTGATTGTTTTTACAATCATACCGAATATGATAGTTTAGGTAATCCATACCAGCTAACTGATACCAATTCGACCATTTCTTTGGCATGCCTGATACGAGAGGAAAACAGAAAATTCATAGTCAGAACCGGCAATCAAGAGTCCATCTTATACAACTTTGAATTAAGTAATTTTTCACCCATTACGGATGCAGTTCAGAATCCGGTTTGTGGCCTCAGCGCCCCCTCATTGATGACGCACGATACCGTATGTATAGGAAATGAACTCCGAAAACGCTGGATAATTAGTCCTTCTCAATATCCACTTGCGTATTACTTTATCGAAGGCGTTGGACCAAGTTCGGGCTTCAATGCCCCAGTATGCAGGAACGGCTGTCCTGAATGCAGCTATTCGTTAAATTATTTTGAACTGAACGGGGATACACTGTACTCGGGGTATTGTAATCCATTGGAAGCCAATTTTGTAAGTCAAGAAAAGATACAATTGGCACAATCCGAAAATGGCAAAGTTCAATTTAGCTCCCAAAACCTTAGAAGTATTGAAATTTACACACTCCAAGGCAAACTAATCGTCGATTTAGATGCAAAAAATGGCTTTGCTTCGATTGACTTAAATATGCAAACTCCAGGAATTTATATTTATAGAGCTATCGAGTTCAAGAACGCAATCACTGGGAAATTTATACTAATTCACTAAAGTGTTCGTGATACCACCATTCAAGAATCGCCTAATTTAACCAAGGCCTATTTTTTTGCACATCACTGCGCATCAATGGAAAATTCCGCTATCTTTGCCGACCTTTAGAAAATCATCGTGGCAACAGATTATTTTCAGCAGTTTAGCATACAGTTCGCAGGGCTTTCAGACGGGGAGCATGCGTTTGAATTTGTGATTGGAGATCAGTTTTTTTCTTCAATTCCAAATGCTGTTGTGCCTGCAGGGAATGTAACTGTGCAAGTTTTGCTGAGTAAGCAGCCTTCTATGATTACCTTGCAAATCAGCTTCGAGGGAAGTGTTGAAACTGTGTGCGACCGCTGTGCTGTAACGTATCCGTTCCCCGTTGAAGGTAAAGAGCGCTTGATTATTAAGTTGGGCGATGAACCATCAGAAGATGAAGATCTTGTTGTACTTCCACGCGGAGAGCATGAATTCAATATCGCACAATACCTTTACGAATACATTGCACTTTCTTTACCTTTGCGCCTCGTTCCTTGTGAGGCCACCGGCGATGAAAGTATTTGCGACAAAGCAACCCTCGCGAGGCTCGATGAATATTCGGTGAGCGACGAAGCAACCGAAATTGATCCGCGCTGGGCGAAACTAAACGAACTGAAAAACCCCAAATAAAACGGTTAAACCAGATTACATTTTGAACTATGGCACATCCTAAACGAAAAATTTCGAAAACCCGCCGCGACAAACGCCGTACACACTACAAAGCAGAGGCTCCTACCTTGGCAAAATGCCAAACTACCGGAACCATACACCTGTATCACCGTGCTTATTACGTAGACGGCGCCCTGTATTACAAAGGCAAAATGGTCGTTCCAGCTAAAGTTAGCGCGTAATCTATTATTGATACTGTATTTCTACCGCAGTAGATAAATGCATATCGGTATTGATATGATGGGGGGCGATTTTGCTCCCGCGGCAACAGTTCAAGGTGTGCTTTTAGCTGCCGAAGAACTTAAGTCGAAGGCTAATCTTGTGCTCATCGGAAACGAACGCATCATCCGCGAGGAATTTTCGGCGCAAGGTTCAAGTGCCGACGCATTTACTATTGTAGATGCCCCCAGCGTGATTGAAATGGGCGATCATCCTGCACGGGCATTTACCCAGAAAACTGACTCCAGTATCGCCATAGGGTTTCAACTTCTCAGAGAAGGAAAAATCCAGGCGTTTGCGAGTGCAGGTAATACCGGAGCCATGCTGGTGGGATCGGTATTATCGATTGGCACCATCGAAGGTGTGCAGAGGCCCTGTATCATGTCGCTTATGCCAAAAGAGAAAGGTGGTTACGGAATTCTGCTCGATGTGGGTTCAAATGCCGACTGCAAACCCGAATTGTTGGTTCAGTTTGCTTACCTCGGTTCGATGTACGCCACTAACGTATTGGGAATCGAAAATCCAAAAGTTGGCTTAATTAATATCGGAGAAGAACCCGAAAAAGGCAATCAACTGGCCCTTGCTACGCATCAGTTGCTCAATGAAGCATCCGAAATTAATTTCATTGGAAATATTGAAGGACGCGATTTGTTTAATCAAAAAGCCGATGTTATGGTATGCGATGGGTTTACCGGAAATGTCATGCTCAAACAAGCTGAAGCGTTTTACTGGCTTATTCGAAAGCGCGATATTTCAGATCCTTACCTCAACCGCTTTAACTACGAAAATTATGGTGGGACGCCTATTTTGGGTGTAAACTCGACCGTTATCGTGGGTCACGGAATCTCCAATAAAATCGCCATTTAAAACATGATCAAACTGGCTTACGATGTTGAAAGAGCCGGATTGACCGAAAAAATAAAAGCTGTTTTGCAACATGACTAAAATCCGCGCTGCCATTACCGGAGTTATGGGATATGTGCCCGAAGATGTGTTATCGAACAAAGATTTGGAGCAATTAGTCGACACCAACGATGAATGGATTTTAACCCGCACCGGAATTAGTGAACGCCGCATTCTTAAAGGTGAAGGATTGGGTGTTACCGATATCGCATTGCCAGCCGTTCAAGGATTACTTGAAAAAACCGGGACTAAACCAGAAGAAATTGAGCTACTTATATTTTGCACAGTTACCCCCGATTTGGTATTCCCGGCTTCTGCTAACATTCTTTGCGACAAGGCAGGATTAAAAAACGCCTGGGGATACGATTTGGGGGCGGCTTGCAGCGGATTCCTTTTCGGACTGAATACAGCTTCCAAGTTTATTGAATCGGGTACTCACAAGAAGGTCATTGTGGTGGGTGCCGATAAAATGTCGTCTATAATCGATTACACCGACCGGGCTACCTGCGTTATTTTTGGCGATGGTGGAGGTGCCGTGTTATTAGAACCAACTACCGAGGAATGTGGTGTAATGGATGCTGTATTGCATACCGATGGTTCGGGAAGAACATTCCTGCATCAGAAAGCCGGAGGATCGGTTAAACCGGCGTCGCATGCTTCTATTGATGCCCGTGAACACTTCGTTTACCAGGAAGGAAAGCAGGTGTTTCGTTTTGCCGTTACCAATATGGCCGAGGCAGCAGCCAATGTCATGGAACGTAATCACTTAAATGCCGACGACATTCAATGGCTGGTTCCACACCAAGCCAATTTGCGGATCATCGACGCCACCGCCGAACGTATGGGTGTTGGTCGCGAAAAAGTGATGATAAACATTCAGAAATTTGGGAACACCACCAATGGAACACTTCCACTTTGTTTGTGGGAGTGGGAAAAACAGTTGAAAAAAGGGGATAACCTCATTCTTGCCGCTTTTGGTGGAGGTTTTACCTGGGGAGCCATTTGGCTTAAATGGGCCTACAATTCTTAACCAATTGTTTGGAACGATAATTTTCTATTTTTACCGCCAACATTAAAACCACTGAATATGGACATCCGGGAAATCCAGGATTTAATCAAATTTGTAGCAAAATCGGGCGTAAGCGAAGTAACTCTTGAGACCGATGGTATAAAGCTAATCGTAAAAACCGAGCAAAACAAAGCAGGAAAAGAAACCATCGTGTATCAGGTACCTGCAGAACCACAAGTTATCCATGCTGCGGCGCCGGCTATGCCAACACCTGCTCCTACCCCAGTTGCAGCTCAGCCAACAGCCAAAGAAGAACCTGCTGGGAATCTGGTAACCATCAAATCGCCCATGATTGGTACGTTCTACCGCTCTGCTGGCCCCGATAAACCAGCTTTTGTTAGTGTTGGTGATGAAGTGAATTCCGGCAAGGTTATTTGCATCATCGAAGCCATGAAATTATTCAACGAAATCGAAAGCGATGTAAAAGGACGCATCGTAAAAGTTTTGGTGGATGATGCCAGTCCGGTGGAATACGATCAGCCTCTCTTCTTAGTTGAACCAGCTTAACAGGCAATCTTGCCTCAAGCATAAATCTGAGTATCGTGTTTAAGAAAATTCTTATTGCGAACCGGGGAGAAATTGCACTACGTGTAATCCGGACAGCACATGAAATGGGCATTAAAACGGTGGCTGTTTACTCAACTGCCGATAAAGAAAGCCTTCACGTGCGTTTTGCCGATGAAGCTGTTTGTATTGGTCCGCCAACAAGCCGCGATTCGTACCTTAATATCCCGAATATCATTTCGGCGGCCGAAATTACCAATGCCGATGCCATTCATCCGGGCTATGGCTTTCTTTCTGAAAACGCCCGCTTTTCGAAAATATGCTCCGATCACGGCATTAAGTTCATTGGTGCTACACCAGAGCAAATCGAGAAAATGGGCGACAAGTCGATGGCTAAGGAAACAATGAAAATAGCGGGTGTTCCAACCATTCCGGGTTCAGACGGATTGCTCGATTCTATCGTTGAAGCCAAGCGCATCGCTAAAAAAATTAAATATCCCGTTATTCTAAAGGCTACTGCCGGTGGCGGTGGGCGTGGGATGCGTATTGTTTGGAAGGAAGAAGATTTAGAAAACGCCTGGGATTCGGCCCGTCAGGAAGCAGCTGCCGCCTTCGGAAACGACGGGATGTATATGGAAAAATACATCGAAGAACCCCGTCACATCGAAATTCAGGTTATCGGCGATCAATACGGACGTGTGGTTCATTTAAGTGAGCGCGACTGTTCGGTGCAACGTCGTCATCAGAAATTGGTCGAAGAAACGCCATCGCCGTTTATGACGCAGGAATTGCGCGACGAAATGGGCGATGCTGCCGTTAAAGCTGCAAAAGCCGTTAACTACGAAGGTTGCGGCACGGTTGAATTCTTGGTTGATAAGCACCGGAATTTCTATTTTATGGAAATGAATACGCGTATTCAGGTGGAACATCCCATTACGGAAGAAGTAATTGACTACGATTTGATTCGCGAACAGATTAAAGTTGCAGCCGGCGTTCCAATTTCGGGAAAGAATTATTATCCGATGATGCACGCCATCGAGTGCCGCATCAATGCAGAAGATATTAAAAACAACTTCCGTCCTTCGCCGGGAACGATTACCACATTTCATGCGCCGGGCGGACATGGCGTTCGTCTCGACACGCACGCCTACGCCGGATATACCATTCCGCCGAACTACGATTCGATGATAGCCAAACTCATCACCATTGCGCAAACCCGCGAGGAAGCAATCGCCAAGATGAAACGGGCTTTGCATGAATTTGTCATCGACGGAATTAAAACGACCATTCCTTTCCACAAAAAACTCATGGAACACCCCGATTTTGTCGAAGGGAACTACACCACGAAGTTTCTTGAAAATTTCGATTTCGGCACAATCGATTAAAATGTAGTTTATGATTCAGATTCCTGCATCGATTCACAAAAACCTGATTCATGCAGGAATTTGTGTTTTTAGCCTCATGGCTTGCCGTGTGTCACCTGCGCAATCAACAAAAGAAAGTCGTGGTTTTATAGAAATCGGCAGTTCCGGAATTATTCCGCTACAGAACTTCAATCCCAATCTGGAAGATGCATTTTCGACACTTAATACATCGAATCCACTAACCGTGGTGGGAGGCTCTGCCTCTGTTGCACCACAAGTAAACTTAGGACTGGGTGCAGGGGCAAGTTTTGGCCTGGCAGCAACGGGAAGCTTAAAATCGATGTTTACCTATCGCGCCGAATTCAATTATTCGCAACAGATATTAACTATTACACGCGACTTCAGCGATTCGGAAACCATACGACTTCAATCGCCGACATTGGCTATAAAGGTGGTTTACAATCCCTTTCGAAAAACAAACCAGCATTTGCTATTAACGGCTGGTGCCGAAATAGGATTGAACCGCGTAGATTCCTATACCCTGTTTTCCCGAACAGATTCGATTCTTTCGCTTCCACTTGTTGGTGACATTAGCCAAACTACATCAGCCGAATTTGCTGGTGCTTCTGATTACACTACAAATGCTACACTGGGCGCCTTGTGGGTAAATCATTTGTGGAAAAACTGGTACTTCTCTTTTCAGTGTAATTACGTCATGCCGCTGCAAAATACGTATCGAATAAGTTCAACTAGCACAGTTAACAACCCCATATTTCCTTTAGAAACAGGCCAAAGCTCGCGCGATTTTAACATCAGTCAATTGCGTTTAGGGTTGGCACTGATGTATTCAATTAAGGGGAAAGAAAATAGATAATTGCCAATAATCACTTCTTTGAATTCAGTTGGTTTGAATACCTTTGAAGCGTCCAGCCAATCAACATGAGCGAACAAATTAAGCACGAATGCGGAATCGTACTCATCAGGCTTTTAAAGCCTCTTGATTATTACCGCCAAAAATACGGCTCGGCCCGATACGCTATCAACAAGCTTAATTTACTGATGGAAAAGCAACACAACCGTGGACAAGACGGAGCTGGCGTTGCGTGCATCAAGTTCGATGTTCCACCCGGTCATCGTTACATAGGAAGGTATCGTTCAAATGCGGCCCAACCGCTCAAGGATATTTTTGAAAAGCTCAATTCGTATTACGAAGAAATTCGCCGCGACGATCCCGAGAAATTCAAAGACACCGAATACCTGAAAGCCAATCACCCCTTTATCGGCGAATTGCTGATGGGGCATTTGCGTTACGGTACATTCGGGAAAAACAGCATCGAGAATTGTCATCCGTTCCTGCGTCAAAACAATTGGATGTCGCGCAACCTGGTAGTAGCCGGTAATTTCAACCTTACCAATGTTGACGAGCAATTCAAGCAATTGGTTGATTTGGGCCAACATCCCAAAGAAATGGCCGATACGGTGACGGTTCTTGAAAAAATTGGTCATTTTCTGGATGTCGAAAACGAGCGCTTGTTTCGGGAATTCAAACGCCAGGGCCACAGCAATGCCGAAATTTCGGAGCTCATAGCCCGCGATCTCGATATTGGCGAAATCCTGCGGCAAGCCACCAAACGCTTCGACGGCGGTTATGTGGTAACCGGTATGATGGGACATGGTGATGCGTTCGTGGTGCGCGATCCGGGTGGTATCCGTCCGTGCTACTATTTTCAGAACGATGAATTTGTGGCGGTTACATCCGAACGACCGGTTCTTCAAACAGCATTCAATATTTCGTATGATGCTGTTCGGGAATTAACACCGGGTTCTGCGCTAATTATCAAGAAAAATGGAAGTGTTAAGGAGGAAGTTATCCGTGAGGCTGTTGAACGAACGGCCTGTTCTTTCGAGCGTATCTACTTCTCGCGCGGCTCTGATGCAGAAATTTATCAGGAACGTAAAAAACTCGGACAATTGTTGAGCCCTGCCATTCTGAAAGCCATCAACTACAACATTGCCGATACGGTATTTTCCTACATTCCGAATACAGCAGAAACCGCATTTTTCGGACTTGTTCATGGTTTGAACGATTGGCTTAACCGCGAAAAGAAAAAACAGATACTCGAGCTGGGCGAAAAAGCCTCGCCAGAGCAACTCGATGCCATACTCGATTTGCGTGTGCGTACTGAGAAAATCGCGATTAAGGATGCGAAAATAAGAACGTTCATTACCGATGATTTGCATCGCGATGAGATGGTAGCGCATGTGTACGATGTAACCTATGGCGTGGTGAGAAAGGGTATTGATACATTGGTCATTTTGGATGATTCGATTGTTCGCGGAACAACCCTGAAGCAAAGCATTCTGAAGATTTTAGATCGTTTGGGACCAAAGAAAATCATCATTGTGAGTTCGGCTCCGCAAATTCGTTACCCCGATTGTTACGGAATTGACATGGCGAAACTGGGCGATTTCATTGCGTTTCAGGCGGCTATCTCGCTTCACGAAGAACACGGCACAGGCTACATCGTTGAAGAAGTTTACGAGCAATGCATTGCACAGGATAGCTTCCCGAAAGAGGAAATCCGTAACGTGGTACAGCGCATTTACGATGCATTTACACCCGAAGAGCTTTCTGCCAGAATTGCATCCTTGGTGAAGCCCGAAAATATCCAGGCCGAAGTTGAAATAATCTTCCAGAGCCTTGAAAATCTGCATCAGGCTTGTCCCGGACATACCGGCGACTGGTATTTCTCGGGCAACTACCCTACTCCGGGTGGAAACAAAGTGGTAAACCGCGCCTTTATCAATTATTATAACAAGGTAAACGAACGCGCCTATTAAAGTCCGATTGCGCGCAAAAAACGAGGTGTTTTCGTTCTATCAATTTCTCTGAAGCGATAGCCACAAAACAGTCGCACAGATCCCATACTGGTATTTACCCACAACTCGCCGCTTCTGTTTCCGGCAAAAGCAATGGAATGCAGTGATAAGCCACCGAACCAGGTGTCGCCATTGTAGCCCGTAATGAATCTAAACTCGGTTGCGAATGCTCCTTCTGAGTTGAAAATGCGTAGGATTTTATCCTCCGGAAGATAGGCTCCACTCTCGATGGCAATTCCGGGTAAAAAATAAAGAGTTAAAAACAGATCTTTTGAGTTTACAAACGAATGCACATAACCTCCATGAAAGGTGAATGTAGATTGCCGAAGCGCTACAGCTCTGTTTTGTGGTTGAAAATCGGCAGACAATACGCTCGGTATCATGGATTGGCTTTCGTCGCTTGAAATCAGATTGAAGCGATACGATAATCCGGCAATGAAACTACCTCCGCTTTGTTTCTGCTGTTCGAGTTGCCAGAGTGCAGCTCGGTATGAAAAACGCTGAGGGCTAAAACAGTAGTATAAATTACTGAACCATGTAAATGTTAATATATCAGGTCGTTGCGGGTATATCTCGGCTTGAGAATTCCAGTTAGGAATGTTGTTTTGTGGATTGGATAAGTAATAGCCTTGGAAAAGTTGAAACACGTTGGAATTCCAGATACGCCTACCGTTGATACTAAACCGAAGTGCGAATTGCTCGGTCTCGCCTTTCTTTTTGTGTTCTGCAGCCCCGAACGAGAAAATTCCAAGCGATAAACTCAGCCAACGGTAATCAAGTGTACCCAGAAAATTAACGCGTGTATTGGGTTGATAGGATACAATTTGCCTTTGATTTGCAGGGTTTACCAAATCGAATTGCTGCGTACGTCTTGCAAATTCAAAGGTTAATTGTGGCCGATTTGAAAATGGCTTAATGTAAACCGAATCTCCACCATTTAGAAACCGGTCACCGGCAGATGCTTCAACGAAAAAGCCCTGATACATCAGACAAAGAAATATCAGGGCTTTACGAATCATAAAATCTGGTTTACCGCGAAACGGCAATTTTGGTGAATTGTTTTTCGATAGACGTAACAAGCATCAATTGATAGATTCCGCTTGCCAAACCTTCGGTTGAAATCTGAATCGGAACACCTGGGGCTATTCCACTGAAACTGCGTACATAAACTTCCTTTCCACTCAAATCAAACAGAACAATTCGAAGTTCATCCATCGAACCTGCAATAGAGGTCAATACCGTAAAATCGCCCGTTGTTGGATTCGGAAATACATGCGTTTTGGCAGAGATGAGTGACTCAACTCCGACCGAACTTAAATTAAATGGTGCAGATGCAGCCGAACAACCTTGATTTGTAACGATTACAGTATATGATCCTGGTGTATTTGGTGTGAATGATGTTGCCGTGGCTCCCGAAATTGCGGAATTATTCAAATACCATTGAACAGTTCCGGTAACCGCACCCACACTTAGAACGCCTCCATTGTTGGTGATCTGTGGAGTCGCTGGAATATTGGTGCTTTGCATAATTGCGCTGATGGTTTGTGTTACAGCCAATCCCCAACTATCGGGCTCGGTATCAAATGAAAACCATGTTCCATCACTGAATTGTTCGTACGCTGTATTGGCGCCACTTGTGCCATTCTCGGTTGAGTATAGCGATAAAACAACACCCGAACCGGGATTTACTACATAACCAAGGTAAAAACTACCTGAAACTGTTATTGGACTTGCAAATTGAACCGTAGTATATGCATTCGAATTTACATTGGCGGCTATGGTAGAGATTGGAATAGTAGTGCTTGCCAAAATAGTACCCGGGAGCCCACCAGTACCATTATCGTCGTAAAGCCTAAATGTTACTTGGTAATTGTTCAAGCCGTTGGCCTCAGCAACTGCAAATTTGAACATACCACCCTTAACTTTGGTGTATGGTGCTATGGCGGTGAATTTATCGGCCTTAGCAGAATCAAGGTAGGTATTCGTTCCACAAACAAAGCCAATTGTATCGTTTCCATATAATACTTCTGCTGAGGGTAGTGGAAATCTTAACGTATCCAAACAAGTATTGGTGGGTGGAGGCGGTGGTGTTGATGAACACGCTTGAGAAGATAGA
>CAZVHF010000075.1:0-11122 GCA_964627105.1 uncultured Chitinophaga sp. | reverse complement strand
AAGGTCGGCAGCGGCTTCGGTATGGCCGGCGCGACGCAACACACCGCCATTCTTTGCCTTGAGCGGGAAGATATGTCCGGGACGTGCAAAATTGGAGGGTTGCATGGTAGAATCGACCAATGCAAGCAATGTTTTGGAACGATCGTGTGCCGAGATGCCTGATGTGCAACCGAAACCCAGTAAATCGATGGAAACGGTAAAAGCTGTTTCGTGCGATGAGGTGTTCTGATTTACCATCATATGCAAATCGAGTTCATCGCAACGCTGCTCTGTTAACGCTACACATATCAAACCTCGTCCCTGCTTGCTCATAAAATTAACCATTTCGGGAGTGGCGTGGCGGGCAGCACAGATAAAATCGCCTTCATTTTCGCGGTTTTCGTCGTCTACAACGATTATTGCTTTTCCTTGGCGTATTGCTTCAAGTGCGTCTTCGATTCGGTCTAACTGCGTTTTCATGCTTACTTTCTTATTTGAACCTTCCCAACGGCTGAACCGTGAAATTGTTCGAGTTCTTTTATAAGTGCTGCATTCTGATGACTCCAGCTATATTTCTTCAGCATCAGTTCGCGTGCACTTTGTCCTAAACGAAGCGCGAGTTCGGTATTATTCAGTAAATACGAAATTCCTTCAGCCACTTTTTCGGGCGAATCGGCTATCCAAATTTCTTTGCCATGTTTTGCTCCAATCGCATTATTTGCAAGCGAACTGGTTATTACGGGCAAGCCCATCGACATAGCTTCGAGAATTTTATTCTGCATACCAATTCCAATCTGCATAGGTGCTACAAAGAGCCGCGCAGTGCGGTAATATTTACGAAGATCATCAATCCAGCCGGTTAATTGTAAATTTCCCGATTTTAGGTTTCGCAGCTCAGAAGTTGGATTTTTTCCGGCAGCAACTAGTTGCAAGTGTGGAAATTCCTCTTTCAATAAAGGGAAAACCTTTTTCACCAAATACAAAATGCAATTTACGTTAGGTTCGTATTGCATGTTTCCAGTAAAAAGTAAATCAATAGTTTTGGCTGATGGCTCAGGACGGTAGTGATCAACATCGACTCCATTTGGAAGAATCACAATCTCTTTTCGCGATGGATGTTGGATATATCCTTGGTCTTGCTCTGAAATGATAAATTTCTTTCCAAAACGTTCGAAAATTTTTGACTCATAAGCCCGCAAGCGGATAAATTCCGATTCAACAAGTCGTTTTTTCCATGACGACTCAAGAGAAACACGACGTTCGAGCCCTTTTGAAAATGCATCTTGGTAATCGAGTGCGAGTTTTTCTGGCGGAAGTTCTTTCACATATTCGGCCATGCGCGCCAACTGACAGTACACCAAATCGGGCTGCACTTGTCGACAATACCAGTTAAATTCTCTTATAGCAGAGCTGCTGCTAAAATAAGCTACCTGAAATGGAAGATCGGATAAAAAGGCCGAACCTATACGGGTAACAATTCCCGGTTTCGCGATTCGTTTTACCCATACATCTTCGCAACAAGATTTCAATTGGCGAAGCGATGCCTCATCAATTTTTTCATCACTGGTGCAAAAAACAAATATTTGATGTTTTTCTGCAAGTCCCTGAATTTGTTGCCAAGCGCGGAGCTTGTCACCTTTATCGGCCGGCAACGGAAAACGAGATAAAAGGACGAGTATTTTCAAGCCTGCGTGAGTTCGTAATACAGATCAATTACAGGTTGGGTAATTTTCTCCAAACTATAATTTTCACGTGCGAAGGTACGTGCATTTTTCGAAACTTGCTCAACAGCTTCCGGATGTTGGTGGATAAAATACATCGCTTCAATAAATTCATTGGCTGTATCGCAAATAAATGCATGTTCGCCATGTTTTATTGGAATTCCTTCGGCACCCACCGAAGTAGTAAGAATAACACGCCCCAATCCTAGTCCTTCTATAATCTTAGCCCGAATTCCACCACCACTTCGAAGGGGAACAATCATGAGTCCATGCGAGAGCATAAAATCGGCAGCATTTTCGACATTCTCGACAACCATGTTGCTGCCAGCACGTTTTCGAATCGAATCGGGCATGCCTTTCCCGGCAAGCGTTAATTTCGTTTCCGGAAAACACGCCGACAATTTGGGCCAAACCGCTTCGAGGAACCACAATACACCTTCCTGATTTGGCAGCCAGTCCATTGATCCAAGGTGAAAAAGACGGTTAATATTTGTGGGCGCGATTGCCTCTGCATTTATTAAGCGCATAGCAGGTATTCCCGCTACTACAGATTTTCCTTTAAAGCCAAGAGATTTAAACAAATTATGGTCTGTATCTGAAATGGCGACCAGAGCATTAACCCGCGATAGCAAGCTCAGTTCATCGTTTCGCAAACGCTTACTCATTTTATTAAGATATAGCGAAACAACAGGATTGGAAGCACTTTGAGCCATACGTTCCCAAATAAGGTGTTCGGCGTTGTGGGCACGTAACACAACCGGCATAGACAATTTGTCCAAAACAGGAGCAATTAATGCGAGAGCAAAAATGCTCTCAGTTTGGACAATATCATATTTATTTTGCCTAATTATTCGGGCAATTTCATCTGCTATTGCCTTGTTATAGAAGCGTTCTATGTTGTAGGATGAATTCGAAAAAAAGAAATTCTTTAGTGCGGCAAAAATGTTAATTCGGGTATCGAGTTTACCTGTAAACAGGGTGTCTGGATGAGCGGTGTTTTCGTTTGTTATAATGGGCTGCCTTGGGGTATCGAGTACCCACTGATCCACAACATGTCCGGCTTTGCGTAATCCATCGGCCATTGCCCGCATGGCAATTTTCCCCCCATCGAAAGGCGGACTGAGATTTTTTTGTGAAATCTGAAGGATTTTCAAACTTGAAGTGAGCGTTGAGAGCGAGAGAAAATTTTTCGAAGGAAACGTAAATAAACTTCGCGGTCGAACAAAACTGAATCGCGAGTAGCTTTGAATGTGAGAAATATGCCGATTGGCAGCAATACGGCAGACGAAAGCCACATTCCCCAAAATGGTGTTGCAACTGCTTCACGCGCCAACTTCTCGCCCGTAATGGAAACCATGTGATATGCCACGAAAAAGATGAGTGAAAAAACCACGGGCATTCCCAATCCGCCTCGTTTCACAATTGCACCTAATGGGGCGCCAATGAAAAACAATACTAAACAGGCAAACGAAAGCGTAAATTTACGATGCCACTCGATTTGGTGGCGGTAAATGCGTTCTTCCTCAAGATCGAATGATTGAATTGAAAAATCGAGCGAGCTTTTTGAACTGCGCAATCCATTTGTAGCTTGTTCCATAATACGTAATTGTTCGGCTTTCGAAAAATTACGCATCACATCTTTTCGATCTCTTAATGGAATAATTCCATTTGCATCCGATACCAAATCGGCCTCAGTGCCATTCGGTAAGGAATCAACCGGAGCGCCGCTCATGGCCTGCATGATTTTAATGCGATTGCGTAAATGATTCTCGCCTGTATCTCTTTTGGTGGTATCAGCAATTGAAATTGGAGGATTTATTTTATTTGTTATACGCTGTTTTTCCTTTCTAGAAAGCTCGGTTGAATAAGACTTTTCGAGATCAAAGAATGGACTACGAAATAAAATCGTAGGTAAATACGAACGGTCGCGAATCAATTCATTTTCAAGTGTATCTGTTTCGGCTTCAAGCTGAGCCAGGTTCAGCATTTGGTAATTCTTTTTATATAAACGTTCATCGGTCTTAGCCATTTGAAAAATAGATAGATCGAAACGTATGAGGTCCTCTTTAAATTGCTCTCGCAGAAATGGAAACGATCTTCCTCTACGACGTTGTGAGGGCTCAGACTCATTGTAGGTGTAGCCATTAAAAAGCCGCAATTCGAGGTAGCGCTTGTCAGACGATTGGCCCATGGTGCCTCGTTCGGCAACGATGAGCCGTTTATTGCCATTTTCGCGCGAATGATCATAAATCATGATATCGCTCAGTTCCTTCCCATCAGAAGTTTTACTACCAATTCTGATTACATACTTATCGATATCTTCGTTAAATACACCGGGCTTTATGTTTAGCTCAGGTCGCTTTTGAGTGATGTCTGCCAACAAGGTTTTCATCTTCAGGTTGGCAATTGGGAGTATGTTGTTAGAGAAATAGAACGCAGCAATACTCATCAGGAGGCAGAAGACAAAGACAGGCCGCATGATGCGCTGAAGCGAAATTCCGGAAGCCTTTAATGCGGTTAATTCCATATATTCTCCCAAATTACCAAAGGCCATTAATGAAGAAAACAGTATGGCAAGCGGAAGCGCAAGCGAAAAAGTTGTTAATGATACGAGTCCGAGAAGTTCTAGAATAATAGACCATTCAAGACCTTTCCCTACCAAATCGTCGATGTACTTCCACACGAACTGCATTAGTAGAATAAAAACAGCAATGAAGAAAGTCAGTATAAACGGACCTAAATACGAACGCAGTATAAATAAATCAATCTTTTTCAAACCGAAACCTTGCGGTGGCGAAGATAGCGATCAGGACCCAATGACGCGATGTAATTTTTGGATGGCACTATCCCACGAGAGTTTTATTTCATCTTCATCACCATCCTCAGCGAAGTCGGTAATCATGAGTGCCGTTTCGCCGGTTATGTCATCGACCTGAATACGGAATTCGAAATATACACTTTCGGGACTATCGAGCCAACGGTAGCGAACATATGAATTATCGCGCGAACCAGTTTTCTTGGCGCGTTGTTCCGAATCTTTGTTCCAGATGAAAGTCATTATATCTGCTTTGATATTTACATTGTCGCAGAACCACTCCGATAGTCCGCTGGGTTCTGTTAAAAAAGAATACAATACACTGGGAGAGCAGCGCAGAATATACTCCAATTCTATTTTATGGTATTCGCTCATAATTTGCGGTATTGAATGGCTATAATACAAAATAGGTCTAAGTTTCCAAGTTATTCAAGCTTTTTTTTTATCATACTACTACTTATCAGCACATTAAGCTTTCAACGAAATCGACTAAGTTTGCAGCATGTTTCGGAATAAAAAAGTTGTAGTTGTTTTGCCAGCCTACAATGCTGCAATGACGCTCGAAAAAACCATCGCCGAAATTCCGATGGACATTGTTGATGAACTCATTTTGGTAGACGATCACAGCAGCGACAATACCAGTGAGCTAGCACGAAATATTGGCGTTCATCATGTAATTAGGCATGAGAAAAACAAAGGGTACGGGGGCAATCAAAAAACCTGCTACACAAAGGCGTTGGAGCTGAAAGCCGACATTGTGGTAATGGTACATCCCGACTACCAGTACACTCCCCTACTCATTCATGCGATGGTATCCATCATCGGCAACGAATTGTATCCGGTCGTGTTTGGTTCTCGCATTTTAGGTAAAGGAGCTATCAAAGGCGGTATGCCCACATATAAATATATTGCCAATCGCTTTCTGACCTTTACACAAAACCTGTTAATGAATCAAAAGTTATCTGAGTACCATACGGGTTATCGGGCCTTTTCGGCTGAAGTTATCCGCAGTCTACCGCTGCACAAAAATTCTGACGATTTTATTTTCGACAATCAAATGATTGCACAGGTTTTTGCAAAAGGCTACGAAATCGCCGAAGTTACTTGTCCTACAAAATATTTTGAAGAGGCATCCTCCATTAACTTCAAGCGTAGCAGTGTATATGGTTTAGGTGTTCTAAACGTATCAATTAGGTATTTTCTTCACCGTATAAAGCTAGTAAACTGGAATTTGCTGAAATAATATTAAACTACACCCATACTTATTAATGCACCCATGGCAATAAGGTAGATACCCACAAGCCATTTTAGCCATTCAACCTCTATTTTCTTTAAAAATTGATTCCCTATCCATGCACCTGCAAAAGCGGGGACAACTGCCGGTAAAATTGCCTGGATTGGGATCGACTGCAGTGAATTTTCGCTGAAATAGATTGGAATTCGGACCAAATCAACAAAGCAGGCAATGCAAACACCGGTGGCAACAAAAACCTGCTTTTGGAGTTTTGCTTGGGATAGTACTATTGTTCGTAGGGCTCCCTGGTGACCGCTGTAACCACCAATCAATCCAGATAAAAAAGCAACGAGTCCAAACCACCTTTCAGAAATAGTAATTTTCTGTGAATGGGGATAAAACTCCCAAAGACCAAATACAACCATCATAAACCCGAGGCTAAGCTTGATTGGTGAAAGTTCTAGTTGCAATGAACCAAGTTGAAATACGGTACAAAAAAGATGGTTTTTATCTAAAAGCCCCAACAACCAAGCGCCTAATAAACTTGCGGGTAGCGCAAACAATGAAAATGAAAGGGCTTTGCGCCAATCTATTGAACGATATACCAAGGTAAACTTGAATAGGTTGTTTAACAAATGAACACATGCCGTAAGCAGTACAGCAGATTTTACATCATAAAACAAGGCAAATACCGGCAAGAGCAATGTCCCTAGCCCAAATCCGCTGAAAAAGGTTAACAACGATGCGAAGAATGCGACAAGTCCAATCAGCAAATCAGGATGCATGGGCACAAAACTAAATTTCTTGATTAAGCCAGTAAGCGTTGGTAAATTAATTTATAGTGGTTTGTGCCTTGTTCGAGCGAGTACCATTTTTGGGCACACTGAATAGTACGTTCCGGATCTTCGGAAAGAATCGAATCCAGTTCTCGACATACACGATGGTATTCGGCCTCCGTAAATTCCATGATTACACGACCATTGCCACCATCCTGCATAATTTGCTCCACATCGCCAACGCCAGCATTTACAACTAGAGGAATTCCTCCAGCCATAAGTTCACCCATTTTCGTTGGTGAGGATGCTTTTTTGGAAAAACTCGGTCGAATAAAGAATATGGATAAATCGCTCACTGACGCAAACGCAGGCACCTCATTGCGGGAAGCAGATTTTACTACAATAGCCGAGGGAGAAATGCCTTTATCGCTTGCACGGGCGTAGATTTCTTCGGGCCTATCGGCGGTTATGAACAGAAATACTGCGTTGATTTTGTACTCTATCAATACCTTGAAGAAATCGAGCATCTCGTCAAGCATATACCATGTACCCAGTGATCCCAAATACGAAAGTACGAATGCACCAGTAGGAATTCCGAGTTGATTTTTTATCTGAAATTTTTGATTGGGTGTAATCGATTTAGATTGAAATAAACTCAAATCGGCACAACACGGAATTACATCGATGGAAGCTCCTTTGAAATGCTTCCAATTTTTAATCTCTTTTGCGGCATTGTGTGTTAGCGAAACAATCGCATCGGCATTGTTCAGGAATTGAATTTCTTTGCGTTTGAAGAAAGAGTAAATGGTTTTAAATATTGGATTACGAAGTTTCCAAATGTTACCATCTACTCGCTCATCGGCCCAGAATCCGCGCATATCGAAAAGAAACTTGACAGCAAATTTTTGTTTCATTTTCAGACCAACGAGGGCAGATATGTAACTACGGCAATGAACCAGTACAATGTGCTCATCTCGTATGAGCTTTGTCGCAAGCGACTCCATTCCTTTAACATCTTTTAATGTCGAAATCACAGGAGGCTTAGCTGTGTAAGGCAGCGGATGCCATTGAATACCAGAAGCAGTGAGGATGGCTTCAATTTGATTTTTCCCCTTACTGAATCGTTCATGTTTTTCAAAACTAATCAGATGAATGGAGTACCCCGATTCTGCAAGGCCACTCAAATATGGAATAACTTGTGACTGGCCAAGAGGGTCTGTCATTCCATCGTAGGATAAATAAAGAATTTTATTCCTTTTGTTTGACATTCACATTACATTTGTCAATGGCCAAATATAATTGAAACGAGGTTAGAAGATGATTGACGATATTTTCTCGGAGCTTGATTTTATTCTGGTACCCATATACTTTATTGTTTTCTACATTCTTGGGTCAAGAGTCCAGTCAGCAAAGATTAGCGAAAACAAATTGTATTCGTACTACACTCGGGGACTTGTTTTTAAGCTTGGAGCCAGTATTATGGTAAGCTTAATTTTCCTGTATTACTATAAGGGTGGTGACAACATAGGATATTTCTGGTCTGCACAATTTTTGGCTAAAATGCAGACATTAAATCCCAACGTATATTTTTCGGTATTAGCAGACAATCGTACCCACGAAAACATTGCATATTTTTTTGATAACGGTCTATGCTGCCCCGATTATTGGAGGGATGGTCAAAGTTTTACTATCGTTCGCCTTTGTAGTCTTTTTGTTTGGCTCTCAGGAAATAATTTTTTAACCACAGGGTTGATATTTGCTTGGCTATCGTACGGTGGAATTTTCAAACTATTTCTGCTGTTTAATGAATTGTTTCCAGGCATGGAAAAGAAATTTGCCATTGCCATCTTATATATGCCATCGGTAATTTTTTGGGGCTCTTCAATTTTAAAAGACACCGTTACATTTTCTTGCGCATGTTGGATGATTTACGCTGTATATAACGTAATTATAAAGCCAAAACGGCCACTGAGGTATCTACTTATTTTAATCTTAAGTTCATTAATTATCATAAGTATTAAACCTTACATTTTTGTTGCCTTTCTGCCCGGAATTACATTGTGGATCACGTATCATCGAATTTTAAAAATTAAAAGTGGTTTTTTTAGGCTGATATTGGGTCCGGGTATTATTCTAACCGGTGTGGCTGTGAGTACTGTAATTTTTGTTACATTCAGCGAGTCACTGGGCGAATATGGTTCAATCGATAAGGCTGTAAACAAAGCCGTTGTTACAAAAAATGATTTAACTCGGGAAGCCTATGGAAAAAACTCTTTCGATATTGGTCAAATAGATGGTTCTGTAGGTGGATTGCTAAGTAAATTTCCGGCAGCAGTAATGGCTGGTTTATTTAGGCCTTATCTATGGGATGCCAGTAACCCGGTTATGCTTTTTTCGGCTTTAGAAAACACATTTTTGTTTTTTATGCTTCTTCGGGTATTTTTTAAAAATGGATTGAAGTTTTTCCCTCGGATCTTTGGTAATCCGGTATTAACCTTGTGTTTTGTATTTTCCATTTTCTTCTCTTTTGCATTGGGCTTAACTACGGCAAATTTTGGAGCTTTGGTGCGCTACAAGATTCCTGCTATACCATTCTTCCTTTCGATGCTCTACATTTTAGACCGGCCTAAGGGCGAATTCGAAGCAGCAGAATCCGAATCAAATGAATTAACGAAAAATGAATTGGTCGAAGCACAATAAAATTCTATTAGCACTTTCATTTATCGAAGGTGGTTCGTTAATGGCCTGTGAGCTACTAAGTGCTAAAATGCTGGCACCCTACTTTGGCTCTTCAATATTTGTTTGGTCGGCTGTATTGGGGGTTACACTTGCTTCGCTGGCCTTGGGATATTATCAGGGAGGGAGTTTGTCGCTGCATGAGAAACGCGATAAAATTGTGTTGACAGTGCTTATTGCAGCAGGTCTTTTTCTGATGCTTCTGCCTTTCACAGCACAATTTGTTTTGGGCTACGCACATCTCTTTTCTTTCAGACAGGGTGTAATACTGGCTGCATTAATTATCATCCTCCCACCTGTAACCTGTATGGGAATGGTCTCTCCGCTGATGGTTGCAAACCTCGACCACAGCATTGAATCGGCGGGCAAACGAGCAGGAATAATATACACCATATCAACAACAGGTGGAATACTATTTACGTTCTTATACGGATTTTACGTTATTCCTAAATTCGGACTAATCTTTCCTTCTATCCTTACCGGATTTGTTCTCGGCTTAATTCCAGCTGTACTAATATTCAAGCACGGCTGGAAAAAACCAGGCATCGTTGGAATGATATTTCTTTTAACGATTACAGGAGCATATTTTTTGAAACAAGCAAACCAGGAAGAATTCAAGGTTTTGTTTCAGGAAGAAGGCATTCTCGGGCAGGTTTTAGTTGCTGAGTTGCCCGTTAAACGGAACGATTCAATTCAAACAGAACGTACGCTGTTCGTTAACCGAATTATTCAAACTTCTTATAATCCACAGAATGGTAAGTTCAACGATTTCGATTATTTCAATTCGGTAAGCGATGTTTTGGATAGCCTCCAAAACAACTCACGCGTTTTAATTTTGGGCCTTGGAGGTGGCGTTTTGGCGCGGGATGCATTTCGAAAAGGAATGCTGGTAGATGCTGTCGAAATTGATCAGCGTATAATAGATGTTTCACGCAGTTATTTCAATTTGGAAGAAAAAATCAATGTAATTCGCGACGATGCACGCCATTTTCTAAATACATGTACAAAAAAATACGACCTGATTCTATTTGATTTGTTTCGTGGCGAAGAAACGCCTGCTCACGTTTTTACTGCCGAGAGCATTGAACAAACCATGCAAATTTTAAATCCCGGAGGCATTATCCTAATTAATGCAAATGGTTATTATAAAGGCGAAATTGGTAAAGGTACCCGATCGCTGTACAAAACAATGCGTGCCATGGGGCTTTATGTTGAGCTTTATCCCACCGACACTGTCGAAGAACGCAGCAACATGATTTACGTAGCGTCGAATTCCATTGGTGTGTATGATGAAAAAATTCCCTTATATATGCAGCAAAGGTTTATTCCTCACGACAGTCTGCATGTAGAAGATGCCATTGTATTAACCGATCGCAGACCAATACTAGACCATCTAAATCAGGAAGCCACTCTAAGATGGAGAATTGCATATCAGGCCTATAACAGAAGCCTAAATCAATCGAATTTACCCTTGTTCAATTAGGCCTTCAGGTTTATTCGTTCCAATAAACGATGTAGCACAATTATTTGCCATATGCGATTGTAGTTATAAGTTGTACCGTTACGGTAACTGTCGACATATTGCTTTAATACTGCATAATTTATCAAACCAAATGTCTCACATGCTTGTTTTGAAGCATAACGGTCAATCAGAAAGCTCAGCTCGTTCTGCATCCAACGATCGAGTGGAATACTGAAACCCCATTTAGGACGCGAAAAGAGATCGCCCGAAACATATTTATTCAATACGCGCTTGAGCAGATATTTGGTATCTCCATTTTTTATCTTGAGCGATTCATCGAGATTTAGGGCAAATTCAACAATTCGATAATCCAATAAAGGAACGCGGGTTTCAAGACTA
>CAZVHF010000074.1:0-11416 GCA_964627105.1 uncultured Chitinophaga sp. | reverse complement strand
TACGAAGAAAACCCAGTTCCTGCTGCTGTAACAGTTGGTGCTGATGAGGTTGTGTCTTATACGCAAGGTCTTCGTAAAAACGGAACGCCTATCACGGCTTCCCGCACAAATGCTGCTAACGCACTTGGTGCTCCACAAGGAACCGATGTAATCAACTTTGTTTCTTTAGGCTTTGGTGGTTCAATCGTATTGAAATACAACTATGTTATTTTTGATAACCCTGCAGCAAACGACTTGATGATTACTGAAACTTCTTTCGGTAACCCATCTTGTGCTTCTTACCCAGAAAAAGCAGAAGTAGAAGGTTCATTGGATGGTGTAAACTGGACAAGCCTTGGCGAAGTTTGCCTCGATGGTCAAATTGATATCAGCGCTGCTGGTGCTATTCAGTACCTACGCATTACCGATCGTTCTGCTGCTTCTTCATTCGGAGGTTCTGCTGATGGTTATGATGTTGATGGTGTGGTTGTAATCAACAGCCTTTGCGCTCCAACAGCAACTGGTCGTTTCAGTGATAATGTAACAACTCCAAACGAAGTTGTTGGATTGGAAGTATTCCCTAATCCTTTCCAAGATGAAACAATCGTTGCAATTTCTGCAGGCGAGTTAGACAATACAGCAAACCTTGTAATTACAAACTTCCTGGGTCAGGTAGTTAAAACAGAAAAAGTGAGCATAGCTGCTTCTGCAGTTACAAATCACTACGTAAACTTCTCAGGTCTTCAGTCTGGTGTTTACTTCATTGCTGTTGAAACTAACACAGGCCGCGAGGTTGCTAAAGTTGTAAAGCAATAAGGATTTAATTAGGTTTTGCAAAAGGGCTTCCATTTGGAAGCCCTTTTTTTATTGGGTATTTCGAGATATAGCCAATTATAATTTTAATGGCCAATTAGCGGGGCATCTTCTGTTTTATTCATAATTTCTTACGCGCTAACAATTTTTATCGTGTAACCTTTTCATCTGTTTATTCGAAATGTTTGCGGATAAAGTATTTGACAAAGACACCATGAATGGGAAAAAACTACGCTTAAGAAACAAAAACGAGGTCCGCTTAAAATTCAAACTAAAGTTGTTGCCAATTGCCTTAATTGGTATTGCATTAATTGTTGGGCTATCTGGACTTTTCTATTTCACAAATCCCGATAGCTCCCGTGCGGCAAATTCTACTATTGTTCCTGCTCCGGGAACCCCAAGTTCTTGTTTTGCAACCGAAGTAGTTTCCTATACACCCAAAAAGCGCATCGATGGTTCTATTATTCCGCTCGAGCGTCGCAATGCACAGCTTGCATTAGGACAGCCTCAGCATATCGACGGGTTGAATTTTGTTTCCCTTGGATTTGGTGGTGAGTTGATTTTGAAGTTTCAGCACCCAATAGCAAATGGAGCTGGAAATGATGTACAGGTTGTTGAATCTACCTTTGGAAGCCAATCGTGCACGCGTTATCCCGAAAAAGTTCAGGCATTTGCATCACAAGACGGTTGCCGTTGGGTTTACCTCGGCGAAGGCTGTCAGGACGCGTCATTCGATTTGGGTTCTTTAGCTTGGGCTCAATTTATTCGGCTTCACGATATAAGTCCGCTGAATCATCCATACAATGGCGACTTAGCAGATGGATATGATGTAGATGGCATTATTTGTTTAAATGGCGCTTCCCAAAATACAACACCTTCAACCATGGTTTATGGTTCTGCGCAATCGGTGATTGCCTATAATCAGGGTACACGTAAAAATGGTACAGCCATTCATGCTTCACGAACAAATCCAAATCAGGCGCTTGGTGAGCCACAGGATGATGATCTGGGAATCAATTTCACGACACTGGGCTTTAATGGTTCGATGATTTTGAAATTTGATTTTGTGATTTTTGATGGTGATGGGGCCGATTTACGCGTTGTAGAGACATCTTTTGGTCAGCAGAATTGTTCATCCTATCCCGAAAAAGCCTATTTTGAAGGATCGCTCGATGGCTTGACCTGGACTGTACTTGGAGAGATTTGTCTCGATGGAACGCTTGATTTTGCCTCTGCGGGTTTGAATGGATTACATTATCTGCGAATTACTGATCGTTCACCAGCGAGTTTCTTCACGGAATCGTCGGATGGATTTGATGTTGATGGTGTTGAAGCGCTTCATTCGGCTTGTTCAAATCCAAATATGAATTTACGTGAATCGAATGCCGAGGAAACAATTGTTAACAAAGCGGTGAACGCGCGTATGTGGCCAAATCCATTCAGAGAACACCTAAATGTTTTACTTACAGAAGGTTCTGCCGGTCAAAACATACAATTGAATATATATAACTTCGTAGGACAACCGGTTTACCAGAAGGAAATCCAAGTTAGTCAAAGCGAAGAATCGCAACTGCACATTGAAACTAATCACCTGAATCCCGGCATTTACATGGTAAACATTAAATCGGCTGGATTCGAAAATAGTTACCGGGTGGTAAAAACGCGTTGAGATTAGGCTTTTTCTTCCTGAAAAATCTTCTTCAAAAGATTGCGAACTTCATTAAAGGCATTTTCATCCTTTACAATAAAGTCGGTAGCACCCAGTTTATAAGCCGAAATTGCGATAGCCGGACCTGTTCCTGATAAGAAAATAACATGAATATCGGGATCGATGTCTTTAATTTTATCCAAAACCTCTAAGCCCGACATACCAGGAAGCTGATGGTCTAAGATAACCACACGAGGCTTCAGGTGTAAATTAGCAACAGCTTCTTCACCGCTGAAATAAATTTTAATTCCGTCGTAATAATTAGCCTCTAAATCGTAATTGATGAGGTTGGCAAAGAAGGGCTCATCTTCTACTATAAAAATTTTTGCCGGACTTTCTTTTTTCATAAAGTTTTTGGAATTGATAAATTCCGAATGGTTAGGTTAAAATTAAATTTTGAAGGATAACAAAGTACTTGAACAATGCTAAAAGTTACAAACAAGAAATGTCAAGAATCAAACATCAAATGAATTGGTTGTTGTTTTCTTAAAACACATGTATACAGTTACATGCAAAAGAAACCAACATCTATTTCTTACATTTTTAGATGTTAATGTTGATTTCCGAACTTGAGATCATGTTCGAGTCGCTGACAAACAAACGCAGTTATTGCACTTTTGAGGTGCTCTTGTTCGAACGATGTGGTGTATTCTACTTTTAGTTGAACAGCATTCAAGTCTGTAATCAAACCGATTCGAATTAATTGCGGGTGCGATGTGCGAGATTTGATATAATTGCTGATTTCTGTGCAATCGCTTTCATAGGATGTAGGAATCGATTTGAGTGTAAAGAGCAGTTCTTGAACAAATTGACCTTCACCGAGGTTTCGCAAACTTTTACTTAGGACGATGCTATTTGGTACCTTCACGTATTCAGGTTTTCTGGCCTGTTCAAGCGTAAAAAAGAACGTTCCGATGCGTGTAACCAAGCCCGTATCATCGCCAATCTTAATATAATCGCCCATCTGGAAGGGCTTTTTGTTTAAGATGATGAACCAAGCAAAAAATGAGAGCAAGATATCGCGGATAGCAAACGCAAATCCAGAAGCGAGTAATCCGACGAATAAAGTGATGTTGCCGAGCGAAAGTCCGGCCTTCCAAAATGTGATGATTAAGGCTAGCGAATAAAGCGATATCGCATAAAGCTTGGAGATGATTATCCTCTGTTCGAGCTCCATTTCTTTCTCAAACATTGTCCAGACTTTATTTCCTGTAAGCCGAAGAATAACAGTACTGGCAAGCAGGGTTACAATTAAAGTGAGCACCAGTTCGATGGCCTGCAGAAACCCGGCATCAATCTCAACAAACTCTCTGCGAACAGCGATATAGATGAATTCAACAACTACTAAAATTGCCGAAAGCAGGAAAATACGTTTGTAAAGCGATTTGCTCAATGCCATAATTCACAAAAGTAGTGGATTGAATTGCTTATCGCAACGAATGAATTCCTAATTTAGCGCCGCATTTCTTAACAACCATCCAAAATCACATCCATGAAAATCACCGTAATCGGCGCAGGAAATGTTGGGGCAACCTGCGCAAACGTAATTGCCGAAAAAGAATTAGCTAATCAGGTCGTGTTGCTCGACATTAAGGAAGGATTGGCAGAAGGCAAATCGCTCGACATGTGGCAAACAGCTCCGATAAATCTTTACGATTCACGTATTGTTGGCTATACCAACGATTATTCTCAAACGGCCAACTCAGAAGTGGTGGTGATTACATCCGGACTTCCGCGTAAGCCGGGTATGAGCCGCGACGATTTAATCGCGACCAATGCCGGAATCGTGAAATCGGTTACCGATAATGTAATTAAATATTCTCCCAATGCCATTATCATCGTGGTTTCGAATCCACTCGATGTAATGACCTATGTAGCGTATTTAACTGCTAAAGTTGATTCGCGTAAAGTATTTGGTATGGCCGGTATTTTAGATACTGCACGCTACCGTGCATTTTTGGCCGAGGCGCTCAATGTTTCTCCGAAGGATATTCAAGCCATGTTGCTCGGTGGACACGGCGATACCATGGTTCCACTGCCACGCTATACAACCGTTTCAGGGATTCCTGTTACTGAATTAATCGATTCTGCTAAATTAGATGCCATTATCGACCGCACCAAGAAAGGTGGTGGAGAGTTGGTAAATCTTATGGGAACTTCGGCTTGGTACGCTCCCGGAGCTGCAGCCGCCCAAATGGTTGAAGCCATTGTGCGCGATCAGAAACGAATTTTCCCTTGCTGTGCCTTGCTCAATGGTGAATATGGTTTGAAGAATATTTACTTGGGAGTACCAGTAAAACTTGGTAAAAACGGTATCGAAGAAATCATCGAATTGAAGCTAAACGCTGCCGAAATGGAACTTGTTAATCAAAGTGCCGCAGCGGTGAAAGAAGTGATGGATGTTTACGACGGCATGGTGAAATCGGCCTCTGTTTAAGGCATTGCCATGCAACAAACACTTCAATTGGCATCTGTTGAGCTCAGCGACGGCGGATGCCAATTGTTTTTGGATGGGTCCATTCGGCGTAAAAAGCTTCGGTTTTTAATCGATACCGGTGCCTCGCGTACTGTTTTCGACGAAGAGGCTTTGCTGAAACGGTTTCCGGATATTTACTTTCATCCGGGTGATGTTATTACTGTAGGCTTTCAGGATCAACTTGCTAACAGTCGAGAAGTCGAAATTATCGGACTTAAGTTCGGAAGAATTCCAATTGCTACCTTTGATGCTATTGCTGTAGATTTAGCTTATGTGAATAAGACCTATTTCAAGTTCGGCTTACCACCAATACATGGTATCATTGGTTCTGAATTGCTCATGCGACATAAGGCGGTGATGAATTTCAGTCGTCAAACACTTTGCATAAAAACACTGGAATGAAGATAGGAATTGTATGTTATCCAACATTTGGTGGATCGGGCGTTGTGGCTACAGAGCTGGGATTGGAATTGGCCAATAAAGGGCATCAGGTACACTTTATTTCATACAGTCAGCCTTTTCGCCTCGACCGTTTCTCCGGAAATTTATTTTATCATGAAGTTCCGGTAACCAATTATCCCCTTTTTGAATTTCTTCCATATGAGATTTCGCTAACATCAAAACTGGTCGATGTGGCCCTGCATCATAACCTCGATTTGCTGCACGTGCATTATGCCATTCCGCATGCATCGGCCGCTTTTATGGCGCGCGAAATTTTGCGCACAAAGGGCAAACGCGTTCCATATATTACAACCTTACATGGTACTGATATTACACTCGTTGGTCGCGATCCGTCCTACAAACCTGTCATTGAATTTGCCATTAACCACAGCGATGCTGTAACAGCTGTTTCAGAAAGTTTGCGTGCAGATACGCTGCGCTATTTTGAAGTAAATCGATCTATTGATGTGATTCCCAACTTCATTGAGCTAAACAATTACGAGAATCCATCGGGAAAATGCCATAGAAGTATTTATGCTCCAAACGGGGAGAAGATATTGACCCATATTTCAAATTTCCGCCCTGTTAAGCGAATAGCCGATTGTGTTAAGGTCTTTGAAAAGGTTCGGCGTGAAGTGCCAAGCAAATTACTTTTGGCAGGCGACGGCCCCGATCGCGCCCAGGTCGAAAATCTTGCTCGTGAAATCGGTGTTTTTCAGGATGTGATTTTTCTTGGAAAAACAAAAGCCATTGAGCAGATTTTATGTGTCTCAGATTTGTTCTTACTAACCTCCGAATCAGAGAGTTTTGGCTTGTCGGCACTAGAAGCACTTGCATCGGGAGTTCCGGTAATTTCTACGAATACAGGCGGAATACCGGAGGTGAATAAACATGGATATTCTGGCTATTTAAGCCGTGTTGGCGATGTTGATGAGATGGCCGCCAGTGCCCTTAAACTATTGCTGAACGAGGAGTTAAGGTTACAATTTTCTGCACAAGCCCGAAAAACTGCTGCAGGGTTTTCGAGTGAGCGTATTGTTCCTCTTTATGAGCAATTGTATCAGCGAATAGTATCGATATAGTTGTTTCGTAAATTACAGCAATCTGTTTATCAACTAACCAAAATTGAGCGGTTCATAAGTTGTTTCTTCAAAGCAAAAGAAGATTATTAATTTCGGGCCCATTAAGAAATGAACTATGAAATTTTTTATTGATACAGCAAATCTCGATCAGATACGCGAGGCGCAAGACCTGGGTGTATTGGATGGTGTTACAACCAATCCTTCACTGATGGCAAAAGAAGGCATTAGTGGTACAGATCGAATCATGCAGCATTACATCGATATCTGTAATATCGTAGATGGCGATGTGAGTGCAGAAGTTATTTCAACAGACTACGAAGGGATGATTCGTGAAGGCGAAAACCTGGCGGCGCTGCATTCCCAAATTGTTGTTAAAGTCCCAATGATTAAAGATGGCGTAAAGGCTATTAAATATTTTTCTTCAAAAGGCATCCGAACCAACTGCACACTCGTTTTCTCGGCTGGTCAGGCTTTGCTAGCTGCAAAAGCAGGCGCTACGTATATGTCGCCCTTTTTAGGAAGGTTAGATGATGTTAGTTCGTATGGCGTTGAATTGATTGGTAAAATAAGGACCATTTACGATAATTACGGCTATGAAACGCAAATACTGGCAGCCTCAATACGCCATACGATGCACCTGATGGAATGTGCCGAAATTGGTGCCGATGTAGCAACATGTCCGCTGAATGTTATTACCGATTTGTTGAAACATCCGCTCACCGATATCGGCCTTGAGAAGTTTCTTGCCGATTACAAAAAGGTGAATGGTTGAGTTATGCTTCTTCGCATCCATCCAGTTACGCCAGATCCTCGTCAACTAAAAAAAGTGATAGAGGTATTGCGCGACGGAGGTGTAGTAATTTATCCGACCGATGGCGTTTATGCATTTGGATGCGATATAACAAAAAATCGTGCGGTTGAACGCGTTGCGCAGTTAAAGGGAATTCGACCGGAGAAGGCCGATTTTTCATTTGTTTTTGATGATTTGGCACATCTTACCGATTATTCGCGACCTGTGGATACGCCAGTATTTAAATTGCTTAAGAAGTGCCTTCCTGGGCCGTATACTTTCATATTGAATGCGAACAACAGTGTTCCTAAGTTATTTAAGAATAACAAACGCACTATAGGTATTCGTATTCCCGACAATGAAATTTGTCGTGCTATGGTGCGCGAATTAGGCAATCCGATTATATCGTCTTCGGTGCACGATGTCGACGATTTGGTTGAATATACCACCGACCCCGAACTCATTCATGAGCGCTACAAAGATTTGGTAGATCTCGTGGTTGATGGCGGATATGGTGCATTAATTCCATCTACTATTATTGATTGTACGGGAAATATGCCCGAGTTAATTCGGCAAGGTGCCGGTGAGGTTGATTTGAGCTGAGCTGTTCGGGTTGTTATTGTATATCTTTATAGTTGATTATTATATTCATGTATCGAGATGAAATCGGTTTTATATTTTACTTTTTTTCTTTCAGCGCTTGTAACCAATTGTTTTGGTCAAAACCTGGCTAATACGATTGGACAGATTGCCACCGAATACGACATGATGGGCGGCTCGCTGGTTGTATTTTGCGAAAACGAATTTGCAGAAGAGGTTTACTGGGGAGAATCAGACGATCTGCGAAATATCCCAACCGATTTTAATACAAAGTATAGAATCGCTAGTATTTCAAAGACAATTACTGCAATAGCTGTTATGCAACTGGTTCAAGAAAGTGAATTGGATTTGGATGATGACATCGATTCTATTTTAGGCTATAACATACAAAATCCAAGTTATCCATCTATTGCTATAACGCCGCGCATGTTACTTTCGCACACATCGGGCATTATCGATGGGAGTACCTATAGTTCTTTTTTAGCTGCCACATCTAATGGTTCAGTGATTCCTAATCTTAGTCAATTATTGGTTAGCGGCGGTTCCTATTATTCAACTTCGCTGTTTAATGCCATTATGCCAGGAACATATTTCAACTATTCCAATTTGAATTATGTTATTTTAGGAACCATCGTTGAAAAGGTGAGTGGGGTTCGATTCGATACGTATTGTGTAGAGAACATTTTTGAGCCATTGGGCATCGATGCATCCTTTAACCCGGCCGATTTGGATGATATCAATCAATTGGCTGTGTTGTATCGAAAAGTAGGTGGAGTGTGGACTCCGCAGGTTGATAACTTTCAGGGTGTTCCACCGAGTTATTCTAATCTTGAAGGATATATCCCGGGAACAAATGGAGCACGTTTCGGACCTCAAGGCAGTTTACGATGTTCGGCCCGCGATTTGGCACTTATTTTCATGTGCCTTCTCGATATGGAATATTGCAGTAATATTTTGCTTCAGGGGCAGCAACTTACTAGTATGCTTGAACAGAGCTGGACCTACAACGGAAACAACGGTAATAATTATTTCGGATTATTCAGAAGTTGGGGATTAGGAATTCATCGAATAACAAATACCCCAAACAACGATATCGTTTTACCCGGAAGCTCCCAGATGTTTGGCCATACAGGCGAAGCCTATGGCTTAGTGAGTGATGCCTATTTTGATACCACCCGTAGAATAGGCTTGGTTTTTTTAACCAATGGTGTTGGAACAGGATATACGACGGGAAGTAATTCAGCATTTTACACGATTGAAAAGGACATTTTTGACGCCGTTGAAAATAACATTCAGGGGCAGAATTGCCTCAACATTACTGCCAATGAGACCTTGTTACCTCCTACAACAAAGCCAATATACTATGTTTTCGAAAGTAGGGTAATCCACATTCGAAATGAAAATGCTGAGGCCAGTAATAAAATATGGATTTTTAATTCCATGGGTCAACTGATTGGAGTTGAGGATATAGGCCCGGGCGATGTTGAAGTTTCTTTAAAGGAATATCCTTGCGGCTTATACATAGCCCGATTCAACAATGAAACCATCAAGATCATTCGTTAAATTCAGTTTTATTCGGGTAACAAGCCGGTTAACGAATTCAGGAGATTATAATGTATGTTTAGGATATCGTTCTCCAATTGAATGGTTCGAATGGTCTCCGAAGCAAGAATTGGAGCCTTTAGACCTTTACCTAAGTTGCGGTTCGAAGTAAACACCCGCATTTCGTCCCACAAATTCATCTCAATAAATTGTTCCAGTGTATGTTTACCCCCTTCGACCAAGATGCTCGAAATTCCTTTGTGTTTTAAGCTATCTAGCGCTTTAGGTAAAAAATTCTGAAACTGTCCTGACGATTCATTGCAGCACCAAATGGTAGGGGCTTCTTTGTTGAATACATTTTCATTACCATTTAATTTGCGATTAGGATCCAAAACGATTCGTGTAGGATTTTTCCCCGCCCAAAATCTGCAGGTAAGTAAGGGATTATCATTAATAATTGTATTGGCACCCACTAAAATAGCCGATTCTTCACTGCGCCAGCGGTGCGTTAAACGTCGGGCATCGTCGCCCGAAATTCGAATTGATCCCTTCTCACCTTTGCGTTCAATATCCATAAACCCATCTGCGCTTTCGGCCCATTTGAGAATGATGTACGGTCTTTTCCGGAGCTGATTGGTTAAGAATCGCCGGTTCATTTGTACTGCTTCTTCCTGCAATATTCCCAACGTTACTTCGATACCTGCCTTGCGCAATTCCTCAATACCTTTCCCGCTAACTTCGGCGTAAGGGTCGGCGGTTGCAATTACCACACGGGGAATTTCGTGCTTAATGATGAATGTGCTGCAGGGAGGAGTTTTGCCAAAATGCGCACAGGGCTCAAGCGTAACATATAGCGTAGATTCTTTAAGTAGCTCTTTATCTGCACACGCTAAAATGGCGTTGACCTCGGCGTGCGGGCCACCGAAATTTCGGTGCCAGCCCTCTCCAATAATGCGGCCTTTATGTTCTATAACACATCCCACCAGCGGATTAGGTGCAACATATCCCAGTCCGTTTGCCGCCAGTTCGATTGCGCGACGCATGTAATTTTCCACATCCGAAAATTAGGTATTCAAATGATACTTCGCAATTTTGCAGTATGCGAATCGGTGGCAATTCACTCAAGCAAATCAGACATTATTTTGAATCAGAACTCGCGCCTTTGTATGAGTCATCAGAACGATTGACTTTATTCAGAATGGCAGTTCAACACATCAGCGGGTTTTCGCATTTAGAAATTCACCTGAACCCCGAACGGAGGGTTAGTGAGAGTGAGCTGCTCGCTTATTCAAAGTTTGTAAAGCAATTGCAAATTGGTATGCCGGTTCAGTACATAATGGGCTATACGTGGTTTTTAGATCTTCAGATAGGCGTTGATTCTTCGGTATTGATTCCGCGGCCCGAAACAGAAGAGCTTGTGCACACTCTTATTCCATTTCTTAATGAACTGGAACGCCCGAAAATAATGGATATATGCAGTGGAAGTGGTTGCATTGCTTTGTCTTTAAAGAATTTATATCCTTATGCAGAAATTGTAGGGTTTGATATTTCAGAACCGGCAGTTAAAAAGTCTATCCAAAATGCTGCTGAATTAGGCTTGGATGTTTCTTTTGTTCGGAAAAATATTTTAGAGCCGATCTACTTCAGCGAATCATTCGACCTCATGGTTTCGAATCCACCATACATACCACTATTAGAACGGGATGAAATGAGTAGTCGTGTTACCGAATTCGAACCTCCCGAAGCTTTGTTTGTTCCCAATGAGGATGTGCTTCTTTTTTACAAACGTATTATCGAGCTTGCTAATAAACACTTGCGAATTGGTGGTATGCTTGCCTTCGAATGCCACTACAAAGGTGCTGCACAGGTTGCATCTGAAATGAGAAATTCCGGTTTCAGTGGTGTTGCTATACTTCGCGATTTAAGCGGCACAGAACGTTTTGTTACGGGGTACAGGATGTGATTAAAACAAAAAACCTCTCAAT
>CAZVHF010000073.1:0-11621 GCA_964627105.1 uncultured Chitinophaga sp. | reverse complement strand
CCGACGAATCAATCTTGTCCTCAAATCCTTCTTTGCAGGGCCACCAGTCTGATGCTCCGAAAGGTTGCGAAAGGGTCCAAATGATAGGTTTACTGTATGGTGTGTTGGTTTGAACAAATGAACCGAAGCCGGTTGTAGGTGGAGTGCCGTGGTAATAGATCGCCACTTCGGCCCGGTTTTCTGAAACGGCTTCTGAAAGATTAATCCGAAGTTGATCCGCGAAGTGCTCAAATGAAAGCAGTCCGGCGGTGCCGCGCACTGAATCAACAATTAAACTATCGCTCAAATCGAGTCGCAGCGAATCGTATTCGGCTTGCAAAACGGTAAGCGTGTATGTAACATAACCTAAAATAAATTTTTCTGCGGGATTAACTGTCCAACTTGCCTGAAAATAAGTAATGTCTTCGGTATGTTGATTTTCTCTAAATGTGCTAATTGATTTTTGGAATGGTTGGCAGGCTTTGCTGCAGTGAATTTGTGTAAATCCTTTCAAGCCAAATAAAATGAAAATACTAAAAATCAATCGCTTCATATCTTTCGTAGATTTATTCATTTTTAACACCCGCGCTTCGTGCAAAGGTCTACTTTTGACGTGTAAATTTAAGGAACATGTGGAGTACAGAACAGGGTAAATTATACAAACAATTCGAGTTTCGAAACTTTATTGAAGCATTTGCTTTTGTAACGAAGGTAGCTATGATATCGGAGCGGATGAACCATCACCCCGAAATGAATATTCGCTATAAAACTGTCGAATTGTACTTATGCACACACGATGAGGAAAATACCATTACAGAGAAGGATAAGCATTTGGCAGAACGCATTGATCAGGCATATAAATTATGTTTGGTTGAGCCGGATTGAGCCGGATTTATTTTCGTAAAAAAAGCCACCAGATTAGCGTTCCAACGCTATATGCTAGTACATCAAAACCATCGGCATGAAAACGCGTTTGATGCTTTGGTAAAAAATATTCAAATAACAACGAAACAGATAATAAGGCAAATGCAATTTGGACGCTACTAAGTTTATAGCTAGGTGTAAAAATCATTTTCATCGAAATGCTAATGGCTTCAAGAACTAAAGGCATACAGAACAAATCGAGTAAGTAACTATCGAGAAATACAATACCTGAACGGTGAAAATAATAGCGTTTCGCTACAGCTATAGTAAGGGCAATCCAAAACCAACGAGCCGGAAGTACTATGTTACCCCCTAACCGGGTCCCGCAAAAATTACCCATAAAATAAAACTCAGAATAGCCAGAAAAACGAATTGAATCACATTGAATGTTTGCTTCAAAATACGCAAAATCCATGGATCGTTTGGGTTTATCTTAATTTTAAGTTCGCCTGCCGAATTGCGTCGGTCGATACTTGCTTTTTCAGCCGCCGAAACATCCGCAAGTAAACAGGAACACTTTATACAGCGCGAATTTTCATCAATTAGTGTACTCCACTCTCCGCAATTTTTACATTTAACTTCTCGCTGCATATGATCGTTAAGAAAAAGAAAATTCGGTGAAAGAGTAAATTTTTGTTTTTCTACATAAAAAGCAAAATTCCCAACTGAGGCAGAAAGCCTGCTAAGAAGCCCGCCGTTACCTGTGTGGGTGTGTGTGCATTCACAATGAGGCGTGCACTACCGATTGCTCCCGCAAGAACAAAGAGTAGTGCGATGAATAGCCGTAAATCTACATGCCAAACTATTGCGCAAAGAATAATTGATCCGCACAAACCGCCAATTCCGGTCATGTGCATGGAAATTTTCCAGAAACGTGTAACAAATGCGGTAGTTAGCAAGGCAAAAAAGGCTCCGAGTAAAAAAAGATAATATAAAGCCGGAAGGTGAACTTTATATAAGAAGTAGAAATTCAAGCCGTGAAAAATGAGGGTGATTAATAAGGGTAATCGGCGGTCTTCTCGGCGGTCGAGCTTAACGGAACCAATCATGCCGAGGCGGTACATCAATACAATCATGAGCGCGGGCATGATTAACGTAAACAGGGCATTGAATGTTAATATGTATATTTTGATGGGTTCCGGTAGCAGCCGAAATGCATAAACCGGCAAATGCACAAAGATAAATGCTCCGAATAAAGGCATCAGCAGGGGTTGAAAAACCCAGGAAATAAAATTTGAAATTGAGCGCATGGGCTACAATGGTTTTCGGTTAGTTGAAAATGAGTATAGTATTAAGAACTAACGCATTTATTGTTTTGAAAAAATAGCGTCCAGATCCTCCGCCAGGCTTTTTTGAGGGTTCTCCACAATGCGTCCAATTTCAATTCCGCTGCGCAACACAATAAAAGTTGGCACATAGGAGATATCCCAATTTTTACATTCTTTTTTCTCAAACGGACATTCCTTCTCGCGATTCAGACCGATTAATTCGTATTTCCATCCAAATATAGCAGCCAAACGCAGAAATTTTGGTACATATTCCTTGCTGTCGCTGCACCAAGTGCCAAGGTATACTTGTATGCGAATCTGAGACGTATCACTTTTTTCTAAACGATTTTTTAATGCATCACCAAGCTCCGGCTCATCTGCGACAATCCAGGTCCGAAACCATTCACTATCGGTAATTAGTGTATTAAATCGGCCGGTAAACACCGGAACGCTATCGTGCTGTGCCTCCATTTTAAAATGAAAAGTAAGTAGAAAAATCGCGAATAAAGTTAGCCTCATCCCATTAGTTAAAACTGCAGAGAAATGCTGCGGTGTCAATACCGTCAGCAAAATCAAACAAGCCGGGCTCTTGCGCTTTCCCAAATGGTATGGCACCCGGAATTTCTTGAAGTTGTGAAACCACGCATTGAATTTCGTTTGCATTGACATGTAAATTCTGCTTTATGTCATCGAGAGAATCATACCGTTCGGCATGCAACACAGCAATGGGCGAAAATAGCGATTCATTTTCACGAAGCAATAAAAACCCGGTATCATAATGCGCTAGATTGTTTACTAGCATTCCCGCTCGATGGTATTCGTAATTGTTAAAGTATTTGCTGTTTTCCTTAAGATGTTCCCATGTGCCGATGTTATTCAGCAAGTGAACGAAATCAAAGTCAAGCGGTACATATAGTTTGGTTACGTTACGACATCCCAATCCAAAATAGCTGAAAATATCATGGGCCAGCACTTGCAATTCTTCGCTTGTTTCGTGGCCCGACAATACGGCAACCGATGTGCGCGACTTGCGAATAATTTTTGGATATTGCTTAAAATAATATTCAAAATATCGCGCCGAATTGTTACTTCCCGTGGCAATAATTGCATCGAAGGTTTCCAATTTCCCTTCGCTAAAATGAATGCGGTTTGCAAACTCCGGCTCAATGGCAACAAGCATAGCTGCAAGTGCCGGAATAAGTAAGCGATCGTCTGATGAAATTTTTGCAGTTATGGAATGTCCACAAAGCAAGATCATTAAGAAATCGTGAAAGCCTACTGCCGGAATGTTGCCCGCCATAACAACGCCGATGCGTTTTGATGTAGGTGGGTCAAGCGCATAACGCCTCGCTGCATTTTGGAGTTCGGTTTCATCGAGTAGGAGTGAGATACCCCGGAGGGCACGTGTAACATTTTCAGGCGTAAACCAGGCATTACTGCGGTGTAGTTGCAAGGCCAGCTCTGCGAGTTGCTGCTGCCGAATGTTCCAGTTGTTGGAATTCCCATTTACCACTTCGGCAATTTCAAGGCCTAGCGAAACAAAAGCATCGATTCGTTGTTGAGATGTCAAAGCGTGCGCAAATATGTTTTAGTTTTGTAGCGCAAAATTACTTTAAAAGATTTGATATGGCGATAATGATAACCGACGAATGCATCAATTGTGGTGCATGCGAACCTGAATGTCCGAATAACGCAATTTATGAAGGTGGAACCGAATGGCGTTTTGCCGATGGTACTTCTTTAAAAGGTGAGGTAAATGCTGCTGGTGGAACGTTTCAGGCCGATGCGGCAAACAATCCAAAAGCAATGGATGTGTATTATATAGTATCCGATAAGTGTACAGAGTGTGTAGGCTTTCACGACGAACCACAGTGTGCAGCTGTTTGTCCGGTTGATTGTTGTGTTGATGACCCTGCCTACCGCGAAACGCAAGAACAGCTTTTGGCAAAAAAGAATTACATGCACCTTTAGGCTAAGGTTTTTCTCATTTGGAAAGCCATTCCGATGCATAATGCAGGGGATGGCTTTTCTATTATTTTTGCTTCCATGAAAATACATCGCGAAGGTTATCGTATGCTGGGAATGCTTTTCCTAACCTTGTTTCCTCTTAACCTAATACTGCATCTAACTGTCAGCAATACGATTCTTACCGGATCAGTAACGCTCGTTTCTTCTCTCCTGTATTTATTTGTGGTGCAGTTTTTTCGCAATCCGCAACGTGATCAAAATCTTAATGAGAATCATGTACTTTGTCCGGCCGATGGAAAGATTGTGGCTATAGAAGAAATTTTCGAAGACGAATATTACAAGGACAAACGTATGTTGGTTTCGGTTTTTATGACGCCCTTAAACGTACATGTGAACCGGTATTCTATTAGCGGAAAAGTTGCTTATGTGAAATATCACAAAGGTTTGTATCTTGTTGCAAGCCATCCCAAATCGTCGACGCAAAACGAGCGCAGCACAGTTGTAGTAGAAGGAAATGGTCGTAGCATTTTGCTGCGTCAAATTGCCGGATATGTTGCGCGACGAATTGTAACTTACGCCAAAACAGGTCAGCCTGCGAGGCAAGGTGCAGAGTTTGGTTTCATTAAATTTGGTTCGCGCGTTGACATTGTATTGCCCCTTGATGCTAAAATTGAAGTGAAATTGGGCGAAATTGTAAAAGGTGGCATTACAGCGATTGCACGTTTCTAAAAATTGCTTAGTTTTACCACATAAAATCTAAACCATGAAAAAATTACTTTCAATCATCTGCATTTCGGCTTTCACTTTTGGAGCATTGAATGTTCAGGCTGCTGTTTCTAATTCTGTTAGTATTAGCATCGACAAGGATAAAGATAAAGACAAGGACAAAAAGAAAAAAGACGAGAAAAAAGGTTGCTGTTCTTCATCTTCTGCAAAATCTTGCAGTGGCGAGGCTGCAAAACCTGCCTGTGGTTCCCAGGAACAAGGTAAAGTGAGTCACGAAAGTGGGAATGCCGGCGCTTCAACAGCTCCAAAATCTTGCTGTAGTAAAGGCGCAGCTGCTAAAAGTTGCAGCGAGAAAAAATAATTCCGCAAACAACCAGATAGAAGAGCCGAAGAAATTTTTTCTTCGGCTTTTTTGTTTAAATCATTTTATACAAACAATCTGAGGATTTACCATAAAGGAGAAGCATATATGTTATTCTATTTGGTATAGCCAAACGTTTACGATAAAAATTAGTTCAGGTTTATTAATTCTCGAATGCAACATCGATAACAAAATAACATGCTGGCTAATTTGGCTATGAAATCAAATTGTTAAAAGTATGTTGAAATTGAATCATGGTTTTGTGCAACAAGCATCTGTCAAAACCTACCTTTGCAATTTCGCATCACTATCATGCATACACCTAAAGGAATTCTTATCTCTATCGGAGGTAATGTCGACAAAGGCACGGCCGCCGAACCGAGTTACAATACACCATCCAACCTCGCTTTCTTCGAAGATGGCATCTTAAAACGAATACTCTCTGAAATGAAGGGTACCGATAGCCGGGTTGAAGTCATTACTACGGCATCAGAAATCCCCGAAGAAGTAGGTAATAATTATGTTGAGGCATTTAAACGCTTGGGTTGCACCAATGTTGACGTAATTCACATTCGCAATCGCGAGGACACGCAAATTCCCGAATACTACGAACGCATCGAAAAAGCCGATGGCGTTATGTTTACCGGTGGAAACCAGATGCGTTTGACCACCATTTTTGGAGGTACGGATATTTTCAAGTTGATCCAACAACGCTATGAAAACGAACACTTCATTATTGCTGGAACATCAGCTGGCGCTATGGCTATGTCGAATACTATGATATACGAGGGCCCAAGTGATGAATCGTTTCTAAAAGGGAAAGTGAAAATTACCACCGGACTTGCGTTCATGAAAGACGTAATTATCGATTCGCACTTCGTGAAACGCGGACGATTTGGTCGTTTGGCGCAGGCTGTAGCGGCTAATCCGGGTTGCATCGGCATTGGTTTGGGCGAAGACACCGGCGTTTTGGTAAAACACGGTTCCGAATTGGAAGCAATCGGTTCGGGACTGGTGATTATCTTCGATGGACACTCCATCCGCCATTCAAACATTGCAGACATCAGCGACGGGCAACCCATTTCGATTGAACACCTTGTAGTGCATGTGATGGCCAAAGGCAACCATTACCACGTAAAATCCCGGAAATTTTACGCCGGTCGCGAAGCCGTTGAGGCTGCAAATGCATGATAAAATTTTACCTATTTTCGCAACGCAAATTGCTTAAAAACCTATGAATTACGACTTAATCGTTATTGGAACGGGCCCCGGAGGATACGTGGCGGCCATTCGCGCAGCTCAACTCGGAATGAAAGTAGCTGTAGTTGAACGCGAAGAATTAGGCGGAATCTGCCTTAACTGGGGCTGCATTCCAACCAAAGCTTTATTAAAGAGTGCCAATGTTTTTGAATATTTATCGCATGCTGCCGATTACGGCATTAAAGTGCAGGGTGCCGAAGCCGATTTCGATGGCATGGTTAAACGAAGCCGTGGCGTTGCAGATGGCATGAGCAAAGGAATACAATACCTATTGAAGAAAAACAAAGTGGATGTTATCTTCGGGAATGCGCAGATTACCCGCGATAAAAAAGTGGATGTTAAAGCGACCGATGGTAAATCAGCCAGCTACTCGGCGAAGCACATCATTGTTGCAACCGGCGCACGAAGCCGCGAATTGCCCAACCTAAAGCAGGATGGAAAGCGCATTATCGGTTACCGCGAAGCCATGACCTTGCCCAAACAACCTAAATCGATGGTTGTAGTAGGCTCGGGCGCTATTGGCGTTGAGTTTGCCTATTTCTACAACACCATTGGTACAAAGGTTATCATCGTTGAATTTATGCCGAACATTGTTCCGGTTGAGGATGAAGAAGTGAGCAAGCAACTCGAACGCTCGTTCAAAAAAGCAGGCATCGAAATCATGACCAATGCAAGTGTTGAATCGGTAGACAGCAGCGGAGCAATGTTGAAGGTGAAAGTAAAAACCGCTAAGGGCGAACAAGTGCTCGAATGCGATACAGTTTTATCGGCTGCCGGAGTTGTTGCGAACATCGAAAATATTGGATTGGAAACGCTCGGTGTAAAAACCGATAAGGGTAAAATATTGGTGGATGCCTATTACCAAACAAACGTTCCGGGCATTTATGCTATTGGCGACGTTGTTCCAGGTCCTGCATTAGCGCACGTAGCTTCGGCAGAAGGAATTATTTGCGTTGAAAAAATTGCCGGTCACCATCCCGAACCATTGAATTACGGCAACATTCCGGGTTGTACGTATTGCAGTCCGGAGATTGCCTCGGTTGGTATGACCGAAAAGGCAGCGAAAGAAGCCGGATATGAAATTAAAGTAGGCAAATTTCCTTTCTCTGCATCAGGCAAAGCCTCGGCTGCCGGTGCTAAAGATGGTTTCGTGAAAGTAATTTTCGATGCCAAATACGGCGAATGGTTGGGTTGCCACATGATTGGTGCCAATGTTACGGAGATGATTGCAGAGGCTGTTGCCGCGCGCAAACTCGAAACAACGGGGCACGAAATCATCAAAACGGTGCATCCGCATCCTACCATGTCTGAAGCAGTGATGGAAGCTGCTGCAGCGGCATACGGCGAGGTTATTCACCTCTAAAACTTCGGCATGTGCGGAATAACCGGATGCATTGCCTTTCGTGATGCGGGTCTGCAACGACTCGATGAGGTAGCGCTTTCGGTTCAGAAACTTAAACAACGCGGGCCCGACGGAAACGGAGTATTTCGGCACAACCATGTTGCACTGGGGCATGCGCGTTTGTCGATTATAGATACCAGTAACAATGGAGCTCAACCATTTAGTGATGAAAGTGGGCGGTATACGCTGGTTTTCAATGGTGAGTTTTTCAATTTCAAGCCGTATCGCCAGGAATTGGAGTCGGCCGGAATTCGGTTTCGCTCTGAAAGCGATACAGAAGTACTGCTAAATCTGCTTATTCGTGAAGGGAAATCATGCATTTCGAAAATCAATGGATTTTTCGCCTTCGCATTTTACGACCGCGAAACAGGTAACGTAATTCTGGCCCGCGACCGCTATGGCGAAAAACCACTGGTATGGATGCAGGATGATGACGGACTGTGTTTCGCATCCGAAATGAAGGCCTTGCTGGCTTATACCTTCGAAAAAACGCTTGATCATACATCGCTGCTGCATTACCTGCACTTGAATTACATTCCAGCGCCGCATAGCATATTCGAGCAGGTTCAGAAACTGGAGCCGGGGCATTACCTGGAAATTTCGGGGAAAGAAGTACGCATCGAACAATGGTACAGTATTCCCGAAAAAATCGCGGACCCCATTCCTTCGTATGCGGAAGCGCAACAGGCATTGCGCACGAGGATGGAACAGGCCGTTGAGCGGCGTATGATTTCAGATGTGCCACTTGGTAGTTTTCTTTCGGGCGGAATAGATTCTTCCGTTGTTACTGCACTAGCATCGCGACACACGAAAAACCTTAATACCTTTTCGATTGGATATGCCGATGAGCCCTTGTTCGACGAAACGCGTTATGCTCAATTGGTAGCGAATAAATTTGGCACCAACCACACGGTTTTTTCACTTCGGAATAAAGATTTATTTGATCATCTGCACGGCATGCTAGAATATATCGACGAACCTTTTGCCGATTCCTCAGCACTGGCAGTAAATATTTTATGCAAGGAAACCCGGAAACACGCTACCGTAGCACTTTCGGGTGATGGTGCAGATGAATTATTTGGAGGTTATCGCAAACATGAGGGCGAATGGAATTTAAGAAACGGGGGTATCAAAGCTTCGCTGGTGGGATTGCTGGGGCCAGTGTGGGATGTACTGCCGGCATCGCGGAATTCGGCGAGTGGCAACTTAATTCGAAAATTGCGGAAGTTTAGCAAAGGGCTAAAATCGAATGCTGTAGATCGCTACTGGACATGGTGTGGATATGCCGATAACACCTACTTGGATTCGCTCGTAGCATTTTCGGCTAATGCGCAGGAGGCCCAAAGCAGGCGTAAATACCTCACGCGGTTTATTGGCCGCACGGGCGATATGAACGAGATGCTGCTCAACGACATGCATTTGGTTTTGCCCGGCGATATGCTCGTTAAGGTCGATTTAATGTCGATGGCCAACAGTTTGGAAGTGCGCAGTCCTTTTTTGGATTACGAAGTAGTAGATTATGCGGCGAGTTTACCACCAGAATATAAAATTTCGGGCTTGGGCAGAAAGCGCATTGTGCAGGATGCATTTCGTGAAATCTTGCCTGCCGAATTGTACAACCGGCCCAAACAGGGATTTGAAGTGCCATTGTTGCAATGGTTTCGCAGCGATTTAAAGTCGTGGATATTTGATGAATTGCTAGAAAAAAACTTTGTGGAGAGCCAGGGATTGTTTCAGTATGAAGCCATCATAGAACTGAGAAAGCATCTGGATTCGGGCAATCCGGGAGATGCTACAGCCAGAATATGGGCATTGCTGGTATTTCAAAATTGGTATCGGCAGTGGATAAAATAATTTTACCTTTGTGCGAATTAAGGTGTAGATGCCGAGAGTACTGAGGATAATTAACCGGTTTAATCTTGGAGGTCCAACTTACAATGCGGCCTATTTGTCGCGTTACATGCCGCCAGAATATGAAACCTTGTTGGTTGGCGGTGAAAAGGATGAGACGGAAGACAGCTCAGAGTTTATTGTTAAGAATTTAGGCTTAGAGCCCATCATTATTCCCGAAATGAAGCGGGAGATTGATTTGCGCAGCGATTACGAGGCGTACAAAAAGATGACGCAATTAATCAAGGATTTCAAGCCCGATATTGTGCATACACATGCTTCGAAAGCCGGCACAATTGGACGTTTAGCGGCAGCCAATTTGAATGTTCCTGCAATAGTACATACCTTTCACGGCCATGTTTTTCATTCATATTTCGGGCAGATGAAAACCTTGATGTACAAAAACATCGAGCGGAATTTAGCGCGGAAAACCTCGGCCATCATTGCCATCAGCGAAAAGCAAAAAGCCGAATTGTGTTTGGTGCACCGCATTTGTAAGCCCGATAAAATACGTGTAATTCCTTTGGGATTTGATTTGACCCGCTTTACCGAGAATATGGATGCGAAGCGCGCTGGTTTTCGCGAACGTTATCTGCTCGAATCGCATGAAATAGCGATTGGCATCATTGGTCGACTTGTTCCAATTAAAAACCATAGGCTTTTCTTGGAATCGCTTAAAATTGTAGCTGAGAAAAGTACAAAAACGCTTCGATTTTTTATTATTGGCGACGGTGAAGACCGCTTACGGATTGAGGGAATGGCCAGAGAATTGGGTGTTGAATTCAGCGATGCGCTTAGCGAAAAGCGAAAGACATTGCTGACTTTCACATCGTGGATTAAAGAAATTGATGTTGCCTGTGCAGGATTAGATATTATAGCATTAACTTCCCTAAATGAAGGAACACCGGTAAGCCTAATTGAAGCACAGGCCGCCAACAAACCTATCGTAACAACCAATGTAGGAGGCATTGAAAATGTTGTTATTGAAGGGGTTACGGCTTTAATGAGTCATTCAAAATCCGACGCTCAAGAATTCGCACGGTGCTTACTCGAGTTAACCGAAAACGATGAAAAGAGAAAAAACTTTGGTCAGGTTGGATGGGATCATGTGCGCAATAAATTCCACTTTACGCGCTTAATTCGAGACATATCAGAACTTTACAATGAATTATTATTACCATCATAATTGTTATTCGCTATATTTGGAGCATGCCGCGTAAGATAGAATATATATTTATACTCCTTTGGACATTGTTGATTGTCTCTTTTATGAGTTCATGCAAAAATCAAGCTTCAATGTTTAGGACAAAAAGAAGTTTCAAATTCGACGACGCCTCTAAAATCCCTGATATTAGAGAGTACAAGATTACAACGAATGACGAACTCAGTGTTTCGATTAATCCTAATAAAGGAGCATCTATTTTGGAAAACACAGAAATGGCCACAGTGAAAGGCGTTTCTGTAACGGTAGACTATGATGGCACAATTAAACTGCCTATTTTAGGTAGAATAAAGCTTTCCGATTTAACTACTCGAGAAGCAGAATTACTTATGGAGGATTTACTTAAAGTTTATTACGTAGATCCATATGTAACAGTTAAAATATTAAGCAAACGTGTTATCTTGTTTAGCGGAGCTGCAGGTTCTGCCAGAGTAGTGCCGCTTCCGTATCAAAACATGAATTTGTTGGAGGTTTTGGCTATTTCTGGCGGTATACCAATAACTGGTAAGGCTCACAGAATAAAACTTATACGGGGCGATTTAAAAAATCCACAAATATTTTTAATCGATTTGTCACAAATTGAGAATTTGAAAAAATCTGATTTGATTGTACAAGGCGATG
>CAZVHF010000072.1:0-11632 GCA_964627105.1 uncultured Chitinophaga sp. | reverse complement strand
TTCGCAACTACAAGGCCGAAGCCGAAGGGCTTTCGGTAGAAAAGATTATCGAGTCATTGATGGTTTAAGCGAATGTTGATGAATATCAAATGCGGCGAAAACAGTTTCTTCAGTATCTGAGCATATTCCCGTTTGCAGGTCTTGCCATGAAGTTAAACGCATTTGCCTCTCTTTCTGAGGGGTTTTCCTCAACGCCCACGATGCCCGTTTTGTTTCTCGGTCACGGCAGCCCCATGAATGCCATTGAGGAAAATGAGTTTGTTGATGGTTTCCGAAAGGTTGCGAGCCAGATCGAACGTCCTTCGGCCATCTTGTGCATTTCGGCGCATTGGGAAACCAATGGAACACAGGTAACCGCCATGCCACAACCCAAAACCATTCACGATTTTGGAGGCTTCCCGAAAGCCTTGTTTGATGTGCAATATGTGGCGCCGGGTAGTCCCGAATTAGCCGTAGAATTAAATAAGGCGCAGCTTTCGCAACACATTTCACTCGACCATACCTGGGGCCTCGACCACGGTGCGTGGAGTGTAATCAAACATTTATATCCCAAGGCCGATGTGCCGGTGGTGCAGCTTAGTCTCGATGTGCGCATGACACCACAACAACATTACGATTTAGCCCGCGAGCTGGCGTTTTTGCGAACAAAAGGTGTGCTCATTGTGGGTAGCGGAAACATAGTTCACAATCTGGGTCGCGTAGCCTGGGATCGTTTGAACGAAATTGGTTATGCTTTCGATTGGACCTTAGAAGCTTCCGAAAAAATGAAACAATGCATAGCTGGGTACAACCACGCACCGCTCATCGATTATCGTAAACAGGGAACTGCTTTTGATTTGGCCATTCCAACAGCCGAGCATTATCTCCCACTGCTGTATGTATTGGCTATGCAAGGCAAAACAGAACAGGCGCGTTTATTTAACGATAAAGCTGTTGCCGGAGCGTTAACCATGACCTCGGTAATTATAGAAGGAAAGTAATTGGCGCTACGGATAGATTTAATTTCTGCAATTAGGACACCTTAAAAGTCTTATTTTCGAGCTTAGTGTGCCACGGTTAATTTTCCAAGGTAGAATAGGTCTTCCCCCTCTGCAATTATGGTGTATAAGCCCACAGGCAATTTCGAAACATCTAGTTGTGGTAGTGCGTTGCCAACTATTTCTAAATATTGCTTCTGAACAACTCTTCCATTTTGGTCAATTACCGAAACCTGCGCATCCTTTTTCAGCATTAGTAGAACTTTGTCGGTGGCTGGATTCGGAAACAATACCAGAACATTGTCGTTTTCTTCTGTTTTTGTAGTGCTGGGTAAGCCTATATTGGCTTGCGTAACACGAACATGGTATGTTGCTGGTGATCCGGGCGTACCTAAAGTATCCATTTCGATGCTCCACACCGGTATGGCAAAACCTGCATCGAACCGAAGCCACTCGTAACGTGTTCCGTTGGTGTACTTTATTTCGAGCGATGGCGGACCAAAAGGCACGGTGTTGAATGTTGAATCGACGATGGTTTTGCGATGTTTAATGCGTAAGGTGTTGGGATAAGTGCCCGAGGGAGTAGTGAGCGTACCGTAACCATCTACCAAGTAGGATATTGTGCCTGATTCATAATAGGCAGTATAGGCCAGCCCCATGCTCTCATTGCTGTAAATACGATAATTATCGGTTAAGCCCGAATCGATGCCGGCCGGAAAGGTGTAGGCCAAGCTGGAATTTGTGAACTCATAACGGATTGGATTCGTACCCATGACGTATTCTTTGACCAAACCCAGCTGCGTTAAGGCGTTTGTTGTTTGCTGATAATATTTCCACTCGGTAAGACCTGTGGGCAATTCGCGCAATGAAACCCTGTTGGCCTGTGGATAGTTGGCATAGAAGGGACTCGACTCGGCTGCGGGGTAACTCAGGTATTCGGTAGTTCCGTTCGCCTCATAATCGGAGAAATCCCACACCTGGTTTGGACCGGCCGAGCCAGGCGAAATACCAACAGCGTTCATTAATTGGAAACTTAGCCAGGTATCCACCGGAGGAAGCTGTTCGGCATCCATTACAGGCTGAGCATTACTATACAACACCAATAAAAAATTCGAAACAATCAGTGCAGATTGCGTTTTCATTGATGCGAATGGCTTGGTCTATTAATGTGCGATAATTAGTTTAGCACTCGACGAAAGTGTTTTCCCTTTTGCCCGAGTTATATACGTGCCAGATGGTAATGCAGAAACATCCAAAATTGGCATTGTATTGCCTGATAACGAAAAATCTTGAGTTAATACAGCACGACCACCGAGATCGAATACCGTTACGTTAGCGGCTTCGGGAAGCATTATGAGCACCTGGTTACTGGCCGGATTTGGAAAAATACCTAAGTTAAGCGAATGCTTGTCTTGTTCGGTAGCTGCAGGAAATTCACCTGTAGTATGCCTTACATTTAACGAGATAGTTTCGCCGCCTAAATCTGTCTGAGAGGTATCGTACGAAATAGTCCATGCTACAAGGGTAGCTCCCGTAGCTACACGCATGTATTCGTATGCGGTTGAGCTCGATGTACCATAAAATGTTCCAAATGGCGATGAAATGGTATCAAGTGTTGCGTTTCGACGTTTCAACCGAAGTACATTGCTATACGTGCCCGATGAGGTAGTGAGGGTTCCATAAGCATCGGCTAAATAGGTCGAAGTGCCTGTGCTGGCAATTGAAAATAATTCGTTTGCGAATTCCACTTTATAGGTATCTGAATTGGTGCTATTCAATGTAGTCGGGAAGCTAAGTGCTGTTTGTGGATTGGAAAGGGAAATTACCTGTGTGGTATTATCAGAATTAACGGTTCCATTACCAAGCAGTTCGAACGTGGATACATTTAAATTATAGTAGCCATAATTGGTTGCTCCATCTATGGTTTCGCTCTGGAATGCATAATTGGAATTTAAAAAATCTGCGGAAAACGGCGTTGTTGTAGGATTTACATAGGTTAATGTTACTGGCGCACCAGTGTCGGGATAAGCCGTAAAATTCCATGTTTGATTTGCACCTGCCGGGCCGGGATTAATACCCGTTCCGTTAACATCGCGTGATGTTATCGTAGATCCAAAACCCGGAACGCTGCCAAGATTTATAGTCGGTTGAGCCATCGCACCAAGTGCAAATAATCCGAGGGTACATGAAGTTAGTATTGATTTTTTCATAGTTATCGATTTAATGAGTTAAAGTCTAAACAAATATACCGATCGCACAGTCTACTCAAAAGGACTTATATTAAACTTTCAACAAAATACATGTCAATTTCCTCCTTGCCTTTGGCCGAAATTTTTCCGCGGTGTGTGAACGTTCCTCTATCCTTGATTAATTCATACGTAAGCCGGGGCGTTAACCATGACCTCGGTGATAATTGGCGCTTAGTGCATAACAATCGATTGTTCGATGCCGACTTGGATTTGCGCCGCCGCATCAGTGAATTACAACTATTTTTCCTGTTGAAGAATAATTCTTGCCATCAGCTTTTACAAAGTAAGTTCCGGCCGGCAATTTCGAAACATCCATTATTGGCATAGTACCATCTGTAACAGTAAATCTATTTGTCTGCACAATGCGTCCACTCATATCAAGCAGCGAAACAGTCGCATCAGCGGGAAGCAGAATTAAAACCTTGTCGTTAGCAGGATTTGGAAAAACTGTAAGATTTAAGTTTTGTGTTTGTTTGATGCCTGAAGTTGAGAAATCTCCGCGTGTATGCGATACATTTAGCGAATAGCTGTCGGGTTGACCAAACGAACCTAGCGTGGTATCGGTTGAGATGGTCCAAATGCCAATCGATGCCCCATTTGCCACACTAACCCATTCATACGTTGTGTTTTTTGATTCAGAAACAAAGTCTCCGAAGTCTGAAAGTGTCGAATCGGTGCTAATATCGCGTTTTTTAAATCGAAGTGTGTTGGGATAGGTGCCCGAATTCGTGATAAGGGTCCCGTAGCCATCTACAATATAGCTTAATGTTCCGGTTGAAACGAACGTAGCTCCAAAAGAGGTGTAATCGACAGTGCTTCTGTATGTGTCTGTAAATGTAGTATTGAATGTAGATGGGAAACTGTACAACGATTGAGGATTCGTGAAAATTGAGATGAAATCGGAAGTATTGTCATTAAAGGCGCTTCCTAATAGTTCAAATGCGGCTGTCGATTCCTTTAAATAACCATACACATTCAGCGAATCGGTAAATACCTTATAGGCAATGGTTGAGGTTGGAAAGTTAGACGAAAAAGGCGTATTAGCCGGAGAAATAAAGGTTATCGTGTCTATGGCTCCGGTGTCTGGGAATGCTGTAAAGTCCCAAGTTTGGTTTGCCCCAGCTGCTCCTGGATTAATTCCAGTGGCATCTACAGCATTGGACGAAATGATGGTACCCAAACCAGGCATGCCACCAAGGCTCAGAGTTGGTTGTGCTGCAATACCAGCAGCAATGAAAAATGAGGAGAGAAAAGGTAAAGCAAATTTCATAAAGTTTGATTTAATTGATTCGATATCAAATTAAAGCAAATATATCTCCTGGTTAAATGATAATTGTTTGTTTCTAAATTAACCTATCAACAAAGTACATGTCAATTTCCCCTTTCCCTTTTGCTGCTATTTTTCCGCGGTGTTTAAATACTCCTCGATTCTTAATTAATTCGTACGTTACACCAGAAATATTTACCATGCCAGCCTCGCCGCTGCTTTCCAGTCTGCTGGCTGTATTTACGGTATCGCCCCAAACATCATATTGAAACTTGTGCGTTCCAACAACACCTGCAACAACAGGTCCGCTATGCACACCGATGCGGATATCGAAATAAGGCTCATTGCTTAAGAGGGCTTGCCTTTTCCTTGTTTCCATAAACTCTTTAATATCCAGTGCTGCTTTAACTGTTTTATAGGCATGTTGTGCATCACTCTCAGGCATTCCGCCTACAGCCATGTAGGCATCGCCAATGGTCTTTATTTTTTCGATGCCGTTGCGTTCCATAATCGCATCGAATTCAGAAAAGTAGGTGTTAATTAAATCGACCAACGCCGAAGTGCTCAGTCGCGAAGAAATGGTCGTAAATCCTTTAAAATCGGTAAATAAAACACTTACATCTTGGTAATAGCGCGCTTTGGTAAAGCCGGTTTCTTTTAGCTCTTCGGCAACTTTTTGGGGCAAAATATTAAGCAGCAAATTATCGCTTTTTTCCTTCTCGCGTCTTACCTGTTCATTTTGTTCGCGTATGGTAATGGTTGCCTTCTCCACTTCATCTTCGAGTTGTGCTGCACGTTTTGCGAGCCGGTAATTTCGCCACGAAATAAATCCCCATACTAATGCAATAAATCCGACGATGTACACGCCATACATCCAGCGTGTTTTCCACCAGGGCGGATTGATTACAAATTTAAAGTCGGGTGCGTTGCTCCATGTTTTTCCATCGCGTGTTGACTTAACAATGAATCTGTAATTACCCGGAGCAAGGTTGGCATAGCGAACCCCTGTTATATGCTGGGGTGAGCTCCAGTAATCGTCTACTCCCTCCAGCATCCACGAATATTTGATATTTGAGGCCTGGTATTGGCTAATACCCGAGAACGAAAACGAAATAAAATTTGAGCTGTGGGGTAGTATTAAATTTTGCGGAAGGTTGGTAAGGTTAATGAGTTTGTCATATTTAACTGCTTCCAATTTTATTCCGGCTGATGAGGTGGATGATTTTCCTTTAATCGCATTCCAATCTACACTTTCCCCAAACAGGTCAACATCGTTTAAATATGTCGCATGCAGTGTTTTAGTTGCTCGCGTTTTTCGACTTTCAATTCGGCTAATCTGTGTATTGGATACTACCCAAATCTTCCCGTCGCTGGTGAGCAAGGCGCTCTCCCGAATAATTCCGGTTCCGGTGAATCCATCTTCGAATACAATCTGTTCTACACGTGGTTGTTCACCGAAATACTTTAATGCCTGTATTTTACTCAATCCCAGTGAATGCCCTATAAAGAAATTCCCCGAATAATCTTGTCTGATGAATAAGATCGAATTATCAAGAAGGCCATCCGAACTTGTATAATGCAACATTTCATGCTTCCTCACGCGTAACAGACCATCCTTTTCTGTTCCAAGCCAGAGGTCGCCGCTTGCATCCTCCAGAAACGACAATATTTTTATTGATTGAGAATCCCTTTCAATTGCATAATGTGTAATTTTTTCGCCGGTAATTTTAGCCATTCCCTGATCAAACAGCAACCAAATGGCTCCTGCCTTGTCTTGATGCAATTTTCTGATCAAGCCGGCATTTTCATTTTTCCCGGTGTCAATAAATCGAAACGTCCTGCCGTCCCATATACTTAACCCCATATCTGTCGCAATCCATAATTTGCCATTATCATCGCACAGCATATCGGTTACATAGGTTCCCTTCAGGGTGTTTTCATCTACAAACCAGTTGACTTCATTCGATTTTGGGTTTATACAAGCAATTCCATTATCGATGGTGCCAAACCAAACGTTATTATTTCGATCTCGCGCCATACACGAAATGCGCAGAATTCCTGGACTACGTTTGGGAACTAACTGAAAAAGCTGGTTGTTTTTCAATTCAAAAATTCCCTGTCCCGAACTCCCCAGCCAAAGTGTTTTATTGTCGAATTCGAAGATTGTTTTAATTTTTTGGGGAAGGGATGTTTGTGCGATATGGTAAAAATCGGTCGCACTAAGACGCGACAATTCACTGCCGTAGGTTGCGGCCCATAAACTGCCTTCTCGGTCTTCAAGGATGTCTAACACCATCAATCCCGACAGGCCATTCGAAATGCCATAGCGCATTGATTTACCTTCTTTAATCCGAACCAATCCCTCGCCATAAATGGAAAGCCAAAGCGAACTATCGGCACGCCATTCAATGTCTGAAATGCTATAGTTTTTAAGATGGCTCGACTCGTATGTGTAGAAATTCGTGCCGTCCCATCGCAATAATCCCTCGTTTGCCGTTCCAATCAGAAAATTACCTCGTCTGTCCTTGTTCAATGACCAAATGGTACTATCGGGAAGACCATGTTTATAGGAATAAAGGTTAAGTTGCGTGGGTCCTGCTATGGTGATACCATTCGAACCCGCAATTATTATTTCGTTGTTGTCTGTTTCCAGAAAACGCCAGATAACATCACCCGGCATTCCTTGCTTGGAACTAAAACTGGTTATTTTTCCTCGCTCAATAACCGAAACGCCGGCACCATTTGAACCGGCCCAAATTCTACCTTGTTTGTCTGAGTAAACGGTGTTTATCGAATTTGAACATAATCCATGCTCGGTTGTGTAATGCGTTATCGAATTTCCGTCGAAACTAAAAAGTCCTTGGTCGTTGCTGCCAATCCACAATACATTGTTTTTGTCGAAACACAATGTGTAAATGTCGTTACTCGGCAAGCCCTGCTCAACCGAATAGTTGAAAAAATGTGTTCCGTCGAAACGGGTTATGCCACTGCGCTGGTGCGCGAACCAAAGAAATCCGGTACTGTCTTGCACGATGCAGCGCAGCATCTGGTCGGGCAAGCCCTGACGAATACCCAGCAAGGAAAAGCCGCTTGAATTAACGTCTTTCGAATCGTAGTCTGATGCTTCGGTTTTACGAGGTACGCCGGTTATAATACGATTGGGTATGGCCGATGTTCTGTTAAACGCAAATGTGAGAGCCGGGAAGGAATCAGGTTTGCCTACATTTAGTTTACGCAGGTTAATGGGCTCCTGTGCATCGGCCGAGTCGAAACGGGTAACGAACTTCCTACTTATGGGGCTTGGGTCGGGTATGGATACACCCGAACTGGAGTCGATCCGAAGGGTGAAATTTGCTTTTTCTACAAATTTCAGTACCGATTTGGAGTCTGCTTTTTCGGCTGTTTTTATTTTTTTACATGAAACACACAGCAGAACCGACAAAAAAATAAGGTATGTGATTCTGCAAGTCATCTGTTTTTATTCCTTAAACAACGAATCTACAAATTCGCTGCGATTGAATAATTGCAAATCAGTCATTTTCTCACCAAGTCCAATGTATTTCACCGGAATTTTAAACTGATCCGAAATGCCGATTACTACGCCGCCTTTTGCAGTGCCATCCAACTTGGTAAGGGCAAGAGCATTTACATCGGTGGCCTGGGTAAACTGCCGGCATTGTTCTACTGCGTTTTGTCCGGTTGATGCATCCAAAACCAGTAAAATCTCATGCGGCGCATCGGGCACTACTTTTTGCATTACGCGCTTTATTTTCGAAAGCTCGTTCATTAAGTTCACCTTGTTATGCAAACGGCCTGCTGTGTCGATAATCACCACATCGGCCCTGTCGTTCTTTCCTTTTGTTAAAGCATCAAAGGCCACGGCAGCCGGATCGGCATTCATGCCATGCTCAACCAAGGGCACACCCACACGCTCAGACCAAATACGAATCTGATCAACAGCAGCTGCGCGAAATGTATCGGCCGCTCCAAGCACTACCGACTTTCCGGCCAATTTATACTGATGCGCAAGCTTGGCAATGGTTGTGGTTTTGCCCACACCATTCACACCCACCACCATAATTACATACGGACGATCGTTAAATGGTGTCGAAAAATCCTGCTGGTCGTTGCTACGGTTTTCTTCGAGCAACGCTGTTATTTCTTCGCGCAAAATCGTGTTGAGCTGCGAGGTGCCCATGTATTTGTCGCGGGCTGCACGTTCCTGAATGCGCGCTACAATTTTAAGTGTCGTTTCAACCCCAACATCGGCACCAATGAGAATCTCTTCGAGGTTGTCGAGCACCTCGTCGTCAACAGTCGATTTTCCAAGTAAGGCCTTGGCGATTTTCGAAAAGAAATTCTCCTTGGTTTTAGCAAGGCCCTGATCGAGTGTTTCTTTCTTTTCGCGACTGAAAAAACTGAAAAATCCCATGGTTTGTGTTCTGCGTGGTTAGAAATAAAAAAAGCCTCTTCGGGTGGGAAGAAGCTCAAAAATAGAGATAAAGCTTATTATTTCTCGTTGAGAAAATCTTTCACGTGGTCGTTGTGCACAACCTCTTCCTTGTAAACGTATGCTCCGGTTTTCGGACTTTTAACCATTTTAATCACTTTGGTGAATGATTTTCCGGCGCCGGTTTTCAGGGTTGCAACTACTTTCTTTGCCATTTCGCGCTAAGTTTAAAGGGTTATTTAATTTCTTTGTGAACAGTAACACGCTTCAGAATCGGATTGTATTTCTTCAACTCCAAACGCTCTGAAGTGTTCTTTTTATTTTTTGTAGTGATGTAACGTGAAGTGCCCGGTACACCGCTTGTCTTGTGCTCGGTGCATTCCATAATCACCTGAACTCGATTTCCTTTCTTTGCCATGGTATGTATTTGGCTTTAATTTTTTAGGGTTGCAAATATAGAGATTATTTTACTTCAACTTATACCACTTGCAAATTTTTAATAGAAATTGATGATTTTTCATTTGCTTCTCAGAGCCTTAATCGTTTTCGCTAATCCTTCGTGCAATCGAGTTTTAGCCTTCCAGCCCAGTAATTGCTCGGCTTTTTCTGCTGTGCCACTGCGATAAAATACATCTTCGTACCTGCCAAAAGTGCTGTAGGGAATAAACTCAAATTGAGGTGAACTTCCCGGGTGAACAATATTGTGAATACACCTAGCTAATTCCAAAACACTGATTGCCGAATGTGGACCATCGCAAATATTCCAGATTCCGGATTCGAGCTTGGCATTTTTAACAAGTCGCATCACAGCATCCACTAAGTCGTCGATATAAACATACGACCTCACCTGCGTGCCATCTCCATGAATTTCATACGGACTGCCCAGTAATGCTTGTTCAATAAAAACCGATTGAGGACCGCCCCACCAACCTTTCGCCATATCAGGTCCGTAACACCCGAAAAATCGCATTATCTGGAACTGCAATCCAAACTGCCGCTCGGCCGAAAAAAGTGCATGTTCCATATGCAATTTGCTCGTTGCATAAACCCAACGTTTATTTTCGGGGCTTCCCAAAACGCAATCGTGCGATTCGGAGAAGGGAGGATTAGGATTTTTACCATACACATCGCTTGTTGAGGCGAAAAGCAAACGAATTTTATGTTGGATGCAATAATCCAACACAGCAGAATTGCTTTTGAGGTTAGCATCATTCACTTCCCAACCACTGCTGTAGCGAGGTATTTTTGAGGACGCTAGATGAACCATACAAACGATTGGGGGAAGGTCAAACCCGCCTATATCTGCAATGTTTCCCTTTATGAGTCTGAAGTTTTCAGCTGAAATAATTTCATCCAATCTATATAGCTCACCTTTGCTCAAATCGTCGACGCCAATTACATTGTAAGCACCTTTTAAAAGGGACTTGCACAAATGGGAGCCGATGAAGCCCGCAGCACCGCTGACTAGAATTACCGGAAGATTTTCACGCATTTCAGCAAAGGAATAAAAATAACTGCTGCATTTTCGCTAATGCATTTATTTTTGCAGCATGTTTTATTTCCGACACATACAAGAAATTCGAAGTGTTTGCAGAGACTGCGGTGTTTCTGTGCTGTATGCTACCGGAGAAATTGTATACGATCCGCATTTGGTGCCGGATGTGTTAGAACTCATCGTTACGTTTCAGCCCGATAATAACGACGTTTATTTTCACAATTTCTATTTATTGAAACAAGAAATCAGCTCAATTCTTGGAGTCACAGTAGAATTAACAGACTGGGATCAATTGAAGAATCAGACCATTAAAAAGCGCATTCTAGAACATAGCGAGGTTATTTATAACCACAGCATTAGTTCAAACAACCTTATCTGATGGCGGCCAAAATATCATTTAAAATGTTGATTAGCTTGCGCAACCATGCAGAACCGATTTAAACTTCCCCTTGCTTTCAATGGCAATGTTGTGTTTTGCGCCTTGCTGGCAGCCTGGTATTTTATGCCCGATTACCACCCCAAGCTCCTGTTTTCGGACTGGCAACAAATCGGCGAAGCAACCATTAAACGCGAAGATATTGCAGCGCGGGTTTCCAATTTCTACACGTATGTCCTGGCATTTTTCGGCACAGGAATCATCGCATCTATGTTGGCCGGGATCTCCGTTTTTAAAACGCCCGAAAAACTGCGCCCTTGGTATGCGGCCCTTTCGTTTTGTGGTTCACTTTTAACGCTCTCGTCATTTTGGCTGCCCGAATTGCTGCATGTAGCCTGGGGCATCCTCCTCATCGAAGCCCTTACCCTACCTTTCCAGCATCGGATCGCAAAACAAACGTTTCCCCTAATTCGCTTGTTTACCATCCTGCTGCTCTGCCTGCTGGTTTGGCAGCAATTCACTTTCATCTTCCCCGAAAAACCCGATGCCCTGCTTCATACCGCTTTAATTGCCTTTAGCTATGTGAGCTGCCTGTGGTTTTTGCCCAAGATTTCAATCTCCTCGTTTCTTCGCATCATTCAACGCTTCTGGCCTGTTTTCTTTCTCGCCCTCGTTCCGTTTAAAGCGGTCGAATTGCGTTACTTCATTCAGGTTCGTTTCGGCATTGATAGCGCGCCTCTCTTTCTTTGGTGTGTGCTGCTTGGCTTGGTCGGATTACTTTGCATAGCAACACGTAAATTCCGCATTCCGGCTTCGCG
>CAZVHF010000071.1:0-11731 GCA_964627105.1 uncultured Chitinophaga sp. | reverse complement strand
AAGCCCCGAACGCTACGATTGATTTTACTTTTCCATGATACACCTCACCAATCTCCGGTGTTGCTGTAATCGCACGAATGCGAGCAACGGCTCTGTCAATACTGTCTTTGTTTTCGGAAGAAATTTGAACTACACCCTGATCGCCAACTTCCTCGATTACAATAACCGTATTGGTTTCTTTCTGCATCTCTTGAATAATCTTTCCACCAGGACCGATTACAGCGCCGATAAATTCTTTCGGGATGCGCAATTCAATGATGCGTGGTGCATGCGGCTTGTAATCTTCGCGTGGCTCAGAAATGGTTTTCTCCATCTCTGAAAGAATGTGCAAACGACCTTCTTTTGCTTGATTCAATGCGTTAAGCATAATTTCGTAGCTCAAGCCCATTACTTTAATATCCATCTGGCATGCCGTGATGCCGTCGCGTGTACCGGTAACTTTAAAGTCCATATCGCCGAGATGATCTTCGTCGCCCAAAATGTCTGACAGTACCGCGTACTTGCTACCATCGTCGGTAATTAAGCCCATAGCAATTCCCGATACGGGCTTTGCGATTTTTACTCCTGCATCCATCAAGGCAAGTGTTCCGGCGCAAACCGTAGCCATTGATGACGATCCATTCGATTCTAAAATATCAGAAACGATACGAATGGTATAGGGATTTGCCGGAGCTTTGGGTACCATGGGTTTTAGTGCGCGCAAGGCCAAATTTCCATGTCCAATTTCACGACGGCTGGTACCACGGTTCGGACGCGCTTCGCCGGTTGAAAACGACGGGAAATTGTAATGCAGAAGGAAATTGTTGGTACCTTCAATCACAGCGCCGTCTATCATTTGCTCATCCATCTTATTACCCAAGGTAACGGTGGTAAGTGATTGTGTTTCGCCGCGTGTAAAAATTGCTGAACCGTGTGCTGAAGGGAGGTAATCTACTTCACTCCAGATTGGACGAATATCGCGTGTTGTGCGTCCATCCAAGCGCTTGCCTTCATTCAAAATCACTTGACGCATGGCCTTTTTCTCCACATCGTGGAAATAAGTTGAAATGAAAGACGATTTTACCGCCAATTCATCTTCAGTAAGCGTTGCTTTAAACTCTTCCTTTATGGCTTTAAATGCTTCACCACGTGCTTTCTTATTTGCATTTCCGGAACGCGCAATGGCTGCACATTTTTCATAGCAGAATGCAAATACGGCATCTTTTAGTTCAAGATCGTGCGTTTCGTGCGAGTAAACGCGCTTAGGTGACGATGTTGGAACCATAGCCGCCAACTCATTTATTGCTGCAATTTGAACCCGAATCGCTGCATGCGCTTCTTTGATAGCAGCAAGCATATCTTGCTCAGAAACTTCTTTCATCTCACCTTCAACCATCACGATGCTGTCTTGCGAAGCAGCAACGATGATATCCAAATCGGCACGCTCTAATTCTGCAATGCTAGGGTTGATGGCGAATTTCCCATCAATACGTGCTACACGAACTTCAGAGATGGGGCCGTTAAACGGAATATCGGAAACAGCCATCGCTGTTGAAGCAGCAAGGCATGCAAGCGAATCCGGTAAATGTGTTTTATCTGAAGAAATTAGCTGAATCATCACTTGCGTATCGGAATGGTAGTCATCCGGAAACAGTGGACGTAAAGCGCGGTCTACTAAACGAGAGATTAATATTTCATTTTCAGAAGGACGGGCTTCGCGCTTAAAAAATCCTCCAGGAAATTTTCCTGTTGATGCATATTTCTCTTGGTATTCAACTGTAAGCGGCATAAAATCTACGCCTTCTTTTGCTTCTTCGTTACTCACAACTGTAGCGAGTAACATGGTTCCGCCCATGCGGATTACGGCCGAACCGTGTGCCTGTTTGGCGAGTTTCCCTGTTTCGAGGGTAATTTCCTGCCCGTCGGGCATGGTGAATGTTTTACGAACTCCAATATTCATGATGGGTAGTTGCAATTAGGTAAATAAAAAAGAAAAAGGCAATTCATAGAAATTGCCTTCTTCCTGGAAACGAATCAGAATTACTTTCTGATGTTTAGTTCTTTGATGAGTGAACGATATTTGGTGATATCGCGATCTTTTAGGTAATCGAGCAGACTTCTGCGTTTACCAACAAGTTTAATTAGCGAACGTTGCGTTCCAAAATCTTTCTTATTGCTTTTTAGGTGCTCTGTCATCATATTAATGCGCTCGGTAAAAAGCGCGATTTGAGCCTCAGTTGATCCGGTGTTTGTTGCTGATCCACCGTGTTTTGCAAAAATTTCTTTTTTTGCGGTTGTTGTCAATGCCATATTGATTGATATCTTCTTTTTACAGGACGGCAAATTTATGGAAAAAAACGAACGAAAAAAGTTTATTCACCAAAAAATTAACAATTCGATGTTTAATTAAACCAGGGCCCCTTTTACCTTAGGCGTACATTCTTTTTTCAAGAACATGCGAACCAGCGATGCGAGACGTTCCTTCAAATCGCGACGTTCCACAATGAAATCAAGGAAACCATGCTCCAGCACAAACTCTGCTGTTTGGAATCCTTCCGGCAAATCACGTCCAATTGTTTCCTTAACAACCCTCGGTCCGGCAAAGCCAATTAATGCGCCCGGCTCTGAAATATTCACATCGCCAAGCATAGCATAAGATGCTGTAACTCCACCTGTTGTGGGATCGGTTAGCAATGAAATGTAGGGTAACTTTGCTTCGGCAAGTTGGGTTAGTTTTGCTGAAGTTTTGGCCATTTGCATGAGCGAGAATGCGGCTTCCATCATTCGTGCACCGCCCGATTTGCTAATCAGCAAAAATGGGAGTTTGTGCTTTATACAGTAATCGATTGAACGCGCAATTTTTTCACCTACCACAGAGCCCATCGAACCACCAATGAAATCGAAATTCATGCAGGCTATTACCATTTTTTCACCATCTACCAACCCAACGGCACATGAAATGGCGTCTTTGTAGCCTGTCTTAGCCTGTGTGGCAATTATACGGTCTGCATACTTTTTTGTATCAACAAATTTCAAGGGGTCTGTGGGTCCTAATTTGGGAAACAACTCCTGATATTTTTGGTTGTCGAACAAAATAGCGAAGTATTCGCGCGAGTTAATGCGCTCGTGATGCCCGCAACTTCCGCAAACCCACATACTTTCTTCGTGATCAACCGATGAGTATATTTTTTTGCACGATGGACATTTATACCACAATCCCTCTGGAGTTTCCTTTTTCTCAAGGGTAGTTGTAGTGATGTTCTTGTCTTTGCGTTTAAACCAACTCATATTCTTTCGTTGTATTTCATTAAACCTATCTCAAGCAGAGGGATGCAAACGTACATTAATTCACGCATACCTCAAAAACGATTTACCAACAAGCCGAATTAGGGTTTCCATTCCGGCAGCCTTCCGGGTGTTGCTGGTGCTTTCATAGTATCCAACTTCTTCTCGAGTAACTTAAGCTCAGATTCCACTTTCTTAGCTCGCATGTAAATGTTCGAAATTCCATCCGAAACAATCTTTAATTGTTCGCGATAGGTATTGCTTGGGCTTTGTGTGGTAGACCATAGATTGTACACTATGTTGTCGAGGCGCCCCGAAAGTCCCGGATTTACTTCAAACTCCTTGCGTGCCAATGCTGTTTCGCCAAATAAAACTCTTCTGATTTGCTGGATCTCGGCTGTCAATCCTTCAACTTTTTCACGAACCTCTATGTAATCATTCAATTTTCCGCCAATAGCCGCTTTGAAATAAGGAAGCCGTTCGCTCGCATAATTCAGATACGCATCAATGCCCGAGACGATGCGCCTCAATTCTGATATTTCCTGATTAAAGGCAGCATCTATCGAAGAATTGCTTTTTAATTCGATGCTGTGTTTTAGGCTAAGTGTGTCAAATTTTCCCTTATTAAAAACAACTACTTGTGCATAGTATCTTCCGGGCAGTGCAGGCGCAGCTACATCACCTCCATCATAAGGGTTATCTGGATTTGGTGTTCGAAAATTTACCGGACCAGTCGAATTCATTTTTCCATCCCATACAAAATTATGAATTCCCTTCGTGGCCGGATATTGATGGTGGCGAACCAAATTTCCTGCAGGATCAGTAATTAATAACATCTGGAAGGCTTCTAACTCATCGGACTCATGGATTATACTGTCGCGTGAGGGGTACTTACTGCCTTTGCCTTCCTTAAGTTCTGCTGCTTCACGATCTTTACGCAGCTGTTTAATCGTTTTGTAATCGGCATTTAAATTCCAGCTAATCTGCAATCCTTCGGTTGGATTATCAGTTGTAAAAAATGAAGCACCTTGAAACGATTTTCCTTTATGACCAAGCGGAGTCGCCAATACACGAAGTGTGTAAGTTTCTGAACTCAAAAATGTGGCCTGCGGTTTTCCATCATTTTTATCCTCTGCCATTGCAAGCATTTCGCGCAACCAATGAAGATTATCCAGAATATAGATGCCGCGTCCAAATGTGGCAATAACCATGTCATCTGCCTCGTTCTGTATTTCAATATCGCGTACACAAATTGTTGGCAAGCCCGCCTTTAAGCTAATCCAGTTTTTACCTAAGTCTGTACTCAGGAATAGACCAAATTCAGTTCCCGCATAAATCAAGTTGGCGTTCTTTGGATCTTCTGCCAAGCAATACACAGAACCTCGCTCGGGCAATCCTTGTACTTTTAGCGACCAAGTTTTTCCTCCATCCTCACTCATGCAGATATAGGGTTTAAAATCGCCATTCCGGTGGTTGTTGAATGCGGCAATCATACGGTTTTCGTTATGGCGTGAGGCACATACGGCGTGCACCAGGGTTCGTTCCGGAACTCCGGTAATGCGTTCAATTTTTGTCCAGTTTGTCCCGCCATCGCGCGTTAGTTGAAGCAGACCATCGTCGGTTCCGCAGAGTATAACTCCGGCTTTTCGTGGTGATTCCGAAACTGCGGTTAGGTTACCGTATATCGAGGTGCTTTGGTTTTTTGCAACCGCATCCATCGACCAAACGCGACCCATCACCGGTAGTGCATTTCGGTCTAGGTTTCGCGATAAATCGCCCGAGATTTTCTTCCACGTTGAGCCACGATCATCCGACTGAAATAATACATTGGCACCAAAGTAAAGTCGTTTTGAATTGTGCGGTGAGAGCAGGAGGGGAGCATCCCAGTTCCAACGGAAGGCACTATCTCCGATTGATTCCATTGGTTTAATGTCGAAACTTTCGCCGGTTCTGCGGTCGTGACGAACCAGTCCTCCATACTGCCATTGCGAATAAACGGTATTGGGGTCATCCGGATCGACCTGCGACTCAAAACCATCGCCACCAACCGTTACGAACCAGTCTGAATTTACAATTCCGGATGCAGAGCGTGTTGCTGAAGGGCCGCCCAGCGTATTGTTATCTTGTGTTCCGCCATACACCCAATAGGGAGTTTGTTTATCGGCGCAAACCCGGTAAAATTGTGTAATCGGAAGATTTGCAAAATACTTCCAGTTTTTACCATGATCGAATGTTTCATACAGGCCGCCGTCGCAGCCCATAAGCAGGTGTTCGGGATTGTCGGGAAACGAATAAATAGCATGATTATCAACATGTTTATTCCGTTCACCTAAACCGTTAAACGACTTGCCTCCATCGTAACTTACTTGTGCCCATGTATCGAGGCTGTAAACCACCAACGGATTTGTTGGATGCGCAGCGATTTCCTGGTAGTAATTACCTGCAGTTGACCACGACGAGCGCTTTTCCCAGCTAGCACCCCGGTTTGTGCTCATATACAATCCTTTGATGTCTTCATTGCCTTCTACAATGGCGTAAATGCGGTTGGGATCGGAGGGAGGCAATGCCAGTCCGATGCGGCCTACCTCGTCAGAAGGCAAGCCATTGGTGAGTTTTTCCCAGGTTTTGCCTGCGTCGTTGCTGCGGTAAACAGCCGATTCAGGTCCGCCAGAAATGTAGGTCCATTCGTGGCGGCGCCGTTGGTGTGCAGCGGCAAACAGAATATCTGGATTTCCGGGGCTCATGTGAATTTCGTTGAAGCCGGTGCGATCCGAAACATGCAGTATGCGCTCCCATGATTTTCCACCATCTGTAGTTTTGTAAATACCGCGTTCGCCACCATCTGACCAAAGCGGACCATAGGCAGCTACGAAAACTACGTTAGAATTGCGCGGATCGATGCAGATGCGACCGATATGCTCCGATTTGGTGAGTCCTATGTTTTTCCAGGATGCACCGCCGTCTTCAGATTTATATAGTCCGTCGCCGTAGCCTACCGAGCGCTGGTTGTTGTTTTCGCCGGTACCAGCCCAGATTACGTTCGGATTATTCGGGTCGATAGCCAGGCAGCCGATTGAATAAGAGCCTTGTCCGTCGAAAACTGGACTAAACGTAGTGCCCGCGTTGGTAGTTTTCCAGATTCCGCCCGATGCAGCGGCGATATACCATGTTGATGTGTTGGATGGATGAATGGCGATATCTCCCACGCGTCCGGAAGTTACTGCCGGTCCAATGGAGCGAAATTTAAGCGAATTGATGAGGCTGTAATCGGTTTTGGATTCGGTTTTCGAGGACGGTTTCTGTGCATTTAACAACGCAGAGGGCAACAGTAGCAAAGCGATTTTTAGTATCCTGAATAGTTTCATGAAGTGGGTTGATGGTTGTGAAATAAAGTTCAAAATAAACGAATGTTAAGACACAAAAAGGAATTAACAACGTAATAAGGATAATTCTTCTTAAAATACTGCGTTAGCCAGTAGGATTGATGTAATTTCACAGAGTGAACCAAACACAAGAGGTTAGGAAACGTTTATCGAGACAGTGGGTTCGTTATGTGAAAATTGCCTGCATTTCGATCGCAGCACTTGTCACACTTTTATTTGTTGTAGGCATTCTAATTGGCGACACATTCGAGAAATGGTTTGTGCAACGTCTCAACGAATCGTTAACGGCGCGTGTAGAGATTCGCGAAATTTCGTTCTCGCTGGTTCGAAACTTTCCGAATGCCGGCATACGCCTGTCACAGGTAAAGGCATACAACGCGAAGGACTATGCCGAACCGGGAGTATTACTACAGGCCGATCAAATCGATTTTACATTTAGTATTTGGGGACTAATATCAGGAGATTATGCCATCGACAAAGCGGTTTTAAAGGACGCGAAATTGCAGCTTTTGCAAGATAAAGATGGAAAAACCAATTATGATATTTTTGGCAGTACCGATTCTACAGGCAGCAGTCAAAAATTCCAGTTCGATATCAAAACCATCAAGATCGAAAATACAGAGTTCTTTTTAAATGATTATAGTGTTGATTTTGTTTTAGCAACACGCATTGAGGCGTGCACCTTTTCTGGCGAATTCAATAGCGATACCTATCAAATGCAAGCCATCGGCGATATTTTCGTTCACGACGTGAAAACAAAAAATCAAAGTTGGTTAAAAGCGAAAGCCTTGTATGTAGATCTGAATACGATTATCGATAAACGACAGTCTGAATATTCATTTTCAGACTGTTCTATAGAGCTTGGACGATTGAAAATTTCGTTTAACGGTAAATATGTCGATCAAGATGCTCCATACTTGGATTTTAGTGCTGCGGGTGTCGATATGAACATTCGTTCGCTTCTCTCGCTGATGCCAACCGGTTACGAACATTATGTTGATCGGTATGAAAGTGTTGGGAATTTATCGGCTACGCTTCGTCTGAAGGGGAAATTGGATGGAAAGACCAATCCTGCGCTCCGTATCGAATTTGCATCAGAAAACCTCTCAGTTGAGAATACGTTGGAAAATATTTCCCTTGAAAAAATCAACTGCAAAGGCCGCTTCGAAAATCGACCGGGTGGATATCTTCGGTTTGATGCTTTTGAAGGGAATTTGAATAGTGGCTCTATCAGAGGTAAATGTGAGATCAGTAATTTCTCACGCCCTCGTTTCAGCTTCGATATGAACGCTTCGATAAATCTTGCCGATATTCAACGTTTTGTGGAAATAAAACCCCTGTATCAATTGAGCGGCGATGCTTCGATTCAATTAAAAATGGACGCTAACACCACGCAGGTTGAGCAATTCGCAGCCGGAGGGTACAAGACCATGCAGGCCAATGGTAATATTCGAATTAATAATGCTTCCTTTCGTATCGACGGTGATACACTTCCCTACACAGCATTTAGTGGTAAATTCAACTTTGATGGTAATACCGTAAATGTTTCTGAATTTAGTGGAAAAGCAGGTCAGACCGACTTTAAGTTACAAGGTAAACTCACAAACCTTTTTGGTTGGTTATTCGGTGAACAGGAGTCTATTGGAATTACTGCAGCTGTAGAAAGTCAACAGGTAAAGCTCGATGAACTGTTTTCGCGGAAAAGTGTTCAGAAATCGGGACAAGAAGAAAACTACACCTTCCATATATCACAGCGGCTTAATCTTGATCTAAGCGCACGCGTTTCGACACTCACATTTCAGCGGTTCAAAGCAAATGCTATATCGGGTAACATACGTGTAGCAGGAGCAACCTTAAGTGCCAATTCGCTTGTGTTTCGAACGATGAATGGAAGCGTAGGACTAAATGGAACCGTTACACCGGCATCAAACAACAACCTTGTAATACAATGCAATGCAACATTGCACAACGTAGATATTCGTCAACTTTTTTATGAATGCGAAAATTTTGGTCAAGCGGTATTAGAGGACAAAAATTTGCGCGGGTCTCTGGATGCTACGGTACAATTTTCTGCGCTGGCAGATGCCGGCTTAAAAATAGATGACGCCAAGGTAATTTCTAAGGCCGATTTAATAATTAAACGTGGTGAATTAATTGCTTTTGAACCATTGGAGCCGCTTTCAAAATATATAGCATTAGAAGAATTGAGGCATGTAAAATTCTCAGAATTAAAAAACACTATTGAAATTCGCAATCAAAGAATTTACATTCCAATGATGAACATTGAATCGAGCGCAATGAGCCTGAGTGCATCAGGCATTCACTCGTTCGACAATGAGATCGAATACCATATAAAATTATTGCTATCGGAGTTGTTGTCGAAAAAGGCAAAGCGTGCTCGACGAGAAGTAGAAGAATTTGGTGAGGTGGAAGATGATGGAAGCGGAAAAACATCACTATTCATAGCGATGAAAGGTAGGCTCGACAATCCAACTATTACATTTGATGGAAAAGGTGCACGCGAGAAAATTAAAAACGACATTCAACGCGAAAAGCAGAATATGAAACAGATACTTCACGAAGAGTGGGGAATGTTTAAACGTGATACAACCCTAAAAAAGCCTAAAGAAAACGAAAACAGCAAAAAGAAAAATAAAGTCATCATTGATTTTGATGAAGAGGATGATTGAGTAATTTGCACTAGAATTACAAACAATGGGTTTACATGAAAAGCATTGAAATACAGGTTGAAAATAATGTCTGCACTATAAGACTGAACAGGCCTGATGTATTTAATTCCTTTAACAGACAGATGGCGCTCGAACTGCAATCTGCACTGGATGATGCAGGTACGAATCCGGCGGTTCGCTGTATTGTACTTACAGGAACAGGCAGAGCATTCTGCGCAGGACAAGATTTGAAGGAAGTAACAACGCCCGAATTACATCCGGGATTTCGAACAATTTTGGAAGAGCATTATAATCCGATTATTCAACGTATCAGAAATATCGAAAAGCCTGTAATAGCAGCGGTTAACGGCGTTGCTGCAGGGGCTGGTGCAAACATTGCCTTGGCCTGCGACATAGTGCTGGCGGCTGAGACGGCCTCTTTCATTCAGGCATTTAGCAAAATCGGATTGGTTCCCGATAGCGGCGGAACATTTTTTCTTCCCCGCTTGGTAGGTTTTCAGCGGGCAATGGCGCTTTGCATGTTGGGCGATAAAGTTTCTGCTGCGGAAGCATTGGAAATGGGAATGATTTACAAAGTGCTGCACGTTGAAACCTTTATTTCTGACGTGAATAAACTAGCCGAAAACCTTGCCGGTATGCCAACCAAAGCCTTAGGCCTTACAAAACGACTCATAAACAGTAGCCTTACTCACAATCTCGACGAGCAGTTGCAAATGGAAAGCGTAATTCAAATTGAATCAGCCCAGACACACGATTATCAGGAAGGAGTGCAGGCATTTATTGAAAAACGTAAACCGGCTTTTAAAGGATTTTAGTTGATTATATAGCAACATCTCACAGGCTGTTTCCAATCGTAGAACTTACTTGGCATTGATTAACCTTGCCTCGAGAAGAGCAAGTATTCGTTGAACTGCCGGACAGATAAAACTGTTTTTATAAGTTAGCTCTGTAAGTTGCTGAAATTTTTTTCGATCGGTATGCGGATAGGTTCTGCAGGCAGTTGGCCGTACGTCGTAGATGCTGCAACGATTATCGGATTCCAGAAAGGGGCAAGGTGCAGTCTTAAAAACGTAATCCTGATCTTCATCAACACGCAAGTATTGTGCAACCAAGGCAGAGGGCTTTAGTTTGAGGTGTTTGGCAATGCGATCGATATCGCGGTCGGTAACAATTGGACTAGTGGTTTTGCAACAATTAGCACATGAGAGACAATTGATTTCTTCGAAAGCCTTTTCATGAAGCTCCTGCATAATCTGGTCTGTTTGCGGCAATATTCCTTGTTTGATCTTTTTAAGAATGGCCCTATTTACCGCCTTGTTCTTTTCAGCTTTAGTTCGAATGCTGGCTGTATCGTATGCAATTGTTGACAAGATTTTTCGTTTCTGCTGTTGGCAAATTTATTATGATTGTAGCTTTGCTACTTTATTAAATAGATAAATTTTCTTTTGAAATTGATAAGACACTGCCTACGTATTTGCTTTATGCTAATGATTTTTGCATCCATTTCCAATGGTCAAGCAAATCTAATTGCTGATGCGATAGTAAGCATTCCGCCCGATACTGTTCCCCCCGATTTATCGGAGTTTGATGACATCTTCGATGAGGACTCACTTGCTACAGAGTCTTTTGAAAGCGTCGAGGATGATGAGTTTTGCGCATTGATTAACTGCGATTTGTACCAGGCAGTATGGGATACGAGCCGAATTAATCCGTATTGTGTCGACTTAAGAACCAAAAAGGATACTACGTATTTACAACTAGTGTATGATGCTGCTTGCGATTACGCCCATCCGGTTTGCGGCGATATTACGTCAGAGTTTGGCATGCGGGGCTATCGCCATCATTACGGGATAGATATTAATCTTGAAACCGGCGATCCCGTTTTTTCCGCTTTCGAAGGAACGGTACGCGTTTCTAAATACAGTCCCACCTATGGTTATTATGTTATAATAAGGCATTTAAACGGTCTCGAAACCTTGTATGCTCATCTATCGGAGATTTCGGTAAAACCCGGCGATTATTTACAAGCGGGCGATATACTTGGTTTGGGCGGAAATACGGGCCGATCGCGAGGATCACATCTGCATTTCGAAATACGTTTTCTCGGGCAGCAACTCGATCCCCGTCAGGTAATCGCATTCGAAGAATTCGCCTGTAAGGGCAAGCAATTAACCATAACCGCAGAGAGCTTTAATTATTTAAAGAAAATTGAGGAACACAAAGCCCAGCAAGCGAAAAAGCGCTATTATAAAATTAGAAGAGGCGATACGCTTAGTAAAATTGCTCGAAAGAACCGAACAACAGTAAAGAAACTGTGTAAGCTAAATCGCATCTCGGCAAAAACTAGGCTTAAGCCCGGACGACGATTGCGTGTCGCCTGATTTTTGGGCGCGC
>CAZVHF010000070.1:0-12238 GCA_964627105.1 uncultured Chitinophaga sp. | reverse complement strand
CCGTTAAACAATACATCGCCCGCAATTACAAATGCGTGCTCATGCTGCACCAGGCAAACCTCGCCGGGGCAATGTCCGGGTGTGAAACGGATTTCGAAACGATGTGCGCCTAAAAATAAAGCATCCTTTTGCAGCAATTCCGTTTCGGGTTCGGGCAAATTGGGCACCTTAATGCCCCAAACAGCGCCGTATTGCTCAGCGCCGAAATACAATTTTACATCATCGGGATGCAAATGCGGCGATAAACCCCAAACGCGTTTTACGAAAGCATTGCCTAAAATGTGATCGATGTGTGCATGCGTATTTATCAGCAAAACAGGCCTAAGATTATTTTGGAGGATGAAACCTTCCAATGTTTGCTCCTCGGCAGCCGTATAGCAGCCCGGATCGATAATCATACAATCTTTGTGTTCATCCCAAACCAACCAAGTATTTTCGGCAAAGGGGCCAAAAGTAAAAGAGGTACGTTGCAGCATAATGAGGCAAAGCTAAAAGAATGCTCTTGCGGTAAAGCAACCACATTGCTTTTTTTATTAGGTTCGACAAATTTTTACCTCAACACATGAACAACCCTCGTAAAGGACTTTCACTTTTTGCACTGAGCATGATTGCAATTGGAGCAACAATTGGATCCGGTATTTTTAAAACGCCTGCCGGAATTGCGGCTAAAGTTTCTTCGAACGAAACCATTATACTGCTTTGGGTTTTAGGCGGCCTTGTATCATTACTGGGGGCACTCGTATTTGCCGAATTGGGTTCACGCTTTTCAAATGCAGGAGGTGTATATACTTACCTGAACCGAGCATACGGCCCGCTCCCGGGTTTTTTATACGGCTGGTGTCTGCTCACTGTAATTAGCAGTGGAACCATTGCCGCCTTGTGCACGGTATTCGCCGAAAACCTTGCCTACTTTATCCCAATCGAAGCATCACAACAAAAATATGTAGCGATGGGAAGTATCGTTGTTTTAACACTTTTCAATGCTTTCAGTATTAAAAGCAGTGAATGGTTTGCCAACATTGGTACTGTTTTAAAAATAATTGGCATTTATGCGCTATTAATTCTTGCGCTTTTTCTTGGCGAGTCGCTTATTTTTCCGGATGCCATGTCTACGGCAAGTACAAATAATGCTCACGCTGAAGATAACCTTGCCGGCGCATTTGTAGGCGTATTGTGGTCGTACACTGGTTGGCATTACGCGAGCTTTGTTTCGGGCGATGCCTTGAATCCGAAGCGTAACATTCCACTGGCCATGCTTCTCGGCACGGGTGCGGTAACGCTCACGTATGTATTGTGCAATCTCGGTTATTTTAGCGTGATTGACCATACAACGATGGCCTCGTTCAATAATCCGGATGCACCCAAAGTACTTGCTGTTGAGGTAATGAATGTTATTCTGCCCTCATTTAGCTATCTCATGCCCGCTCTGATAGCGCTCTCCGTTTTTGCGTGCGCGGGACTTTATATTCTCTCAACACCACGCATCTTTAATCAGATGGCAAACGAAGGTTTGTTTTTTAGTGCATTTGCAAAGGTGCATCCCAAATTTGGAGTTCCGCTCAATGCCATTTTATTGCAATCAACCTGGGCCATGGTGTTGGTTTTTCTGTGGGGATCATTTAGCAGTATCATTGAATATGTTACGTTTGTTGAGTGGATGTTTTTATTGGCTGCTTGTATTGGAATTTTCATTGTAAGAAAAAAATATCCTGCCGAAAATCCTCCTTTTCGAGTTCCGCTGTATCCATTCGTTCCGCTTCTTTTTGTGGTAGTGATTGGATGGTTTATCTTTAAAAACGCCCTCGCCGACAAAGCCGAATACTATGCCGGTTTAACCGTACTGCCAATCGGGATATTGGTTTATTTTCTGTTCAAACGCAATAATAATTTGGGTAAACAATTGAGCAATTAGGTTTACAGATCTGCAACTTTTCACAATTTAATCTGTTATTTTGCCACAATAATCAAAATATACTATGTCATTCGAACTCCCCTCTCTTTCTTATGCATATGCAGCCTTAGAGCCGCATGTAGATGCACGCACGATGGAAATCCATCATACCAAACATCATCAGGCCTATATTACTAACCTAAATGCCGCAATAACCGGAACTGCTTCAGAAGGCAAATCGCTTGAAGCGCTTATGGCAGAAATGTCGAAGCATCCCGCGGCAGTGCGAAACAACGGTGGCGGGCACTACAACCATACCCTTTTCTGGGAAATTATGGGTCCCAATGCCGGTGGTCAACCAGCGGGAGACCTAGCCGATGCAATCAATACAGCATTTGGCTCGTTCGATAAATTCAAGGAAGATTTTAGTAAAGCCGGTATGACCCGCTTTGGTTCGGGATGGGCATGGCTGATTAAACACGATGGTAAGCTGGTAATTACATCAACGCCAAATCAGGACAATCCGCTCATGGACCTTGCTGATGTAAAAGGTTCACCGTTGCTCGGTCTCGACGTTTGGGAACACGCTTACTACCTCCATTACCAAAATCGTCGCGCCGATTATATTGGAGCATGGTGGAATGTCGTAAACTGGAATAAGGTAAGCGAACGTTTCCAAAAAGGCTAATCGAATGAGAATCCGCGGTAATTCTGCGGATTTTTTATTTCCGGGAACGCATTGCATCTTTGCGGCCCTCCTAATAATTTTTCATGATTTCACGTAAACGTTCCGAAGAACTCTTCACGCTTGCCAAAACCTATTTCCCGGGTGGGGTTAATTCACCAGTTCGTGCCTTTCGCTCGGTTGGTGGTACACCACTTTTTATTAAGAAAGGTGATGGTTGTATTTTAACCGACGAAGACGATAACACCTACATAGATTTTTGTTTGTCGTGGGGCCCTATGATTCTGGGCCACAACAGCAGCATTGTGCGCGAAAAGGTTTGGGAAACCATCCAAAACGGAACATCGTTCGGAGCTCCAACTGCGCTCGAAAATGAACTGGCCGAACTCATTTTGAACAACAACCGCTATATTGAAAAAATGCGCTTTGTTAGTTCAGGTACAGAGGCTGTAATGTCGGCGGTGCGACTTGCTCGCGGTTACACAGGCCGCGATAAAATCCTGAAATTCGAAGGCTGTTACCATGGCCACGTGGATAGTTTATTGGTAAAAGCCGGTTCAGGGCTCGTTACCTTCGGAAACTCCTCATCAGCGGGTGTTCCTAAGGGACTGGTGAACGACACCATTGTAGTGCCCCTCAATAGAATCGATTTGGTTGAGGAGGCGTTCAGGCAGTTTCCCGGTGAAATAGCGGCGGTAATTATTGAGCCAATACCGGCAAACAATGGGTTGTTGCAGGTAAGTAAAGAGTTTTTATTCTGCCTTCAATGCAAGGCAAAGCAACATGGAGCCCTGCTTATTTTCGATGAAGTTATTTCGGGCTTTCGTGTTGGCTTCGAGGGTGCTGCTGGGCTTTACAGTATTCGACCCGATATTGTTACTTACGGAAAAATTATCGGAGGCGGCTTTCCGGTGGGTGCATATGGGGCTTCGGCCGAAATTATGAGCAATGTTTCGCCAGAAGGAGATGTTTATCAGGCCGGAACACTTTCTGGAAACCCCGTGGCAATGTCGGCCGGAATTGCGGCACTCGGCGAATGCCTTAAGCCGGGTTTTTATGAGCAACTTGATTCAAGGACGCAGCGATTTACCGAAAGCATTGAGCAATATGCACGCAATAAAAATTATCCATTCCGAATTTTCCGCATCGGCTCAATTTTCTGGCTCGCATTTACCCGTAACGACATTCGCGCAGCCGAAGAAATCGATCCCAACGGAATGGAACATTTTAAAAAATTACATGCATTTCTACTCAATGAAGGGGTCTATTTTGGTCCTTCGGGCTACGAAGTAGGCTTCATTTCGACAGCCCATAGTGAAGAACAGCTAAACAAAGCCGCAGACTGTATCTGCAGAGGATTGGATTTTGTTTTTGATGTGTAATACCTGAATCTACTTGTTTTTAAACGATTAGAAGCTTTTTGTTTACATACTTATCCCTCTTTCGCAAAAATTTTGCCCGCTAATTTTCACTTCGAAAAATATTCAGACGAATTATTTGCTCATTGAACGTTAAAAGATATATCTTTGCAGCCCGTTTAAAAAAAACGCTAATTCACACAGTAACAAACATATCAAACTCAAAACATAAGACCATGACAAAAGCAGAAATTGTCGCAGAAATTGCAGAGAAAACAGGTGTTGAAAAAGTAGCAGTTCAGGCTACCATTGAGGCTTTCATGAAAAGCGTTAAAACGAATATCTCTCAGGGTAAAAATGTATACCTGCGTGGATTCGGAAGCTTTATCGTTAAAAAGCGTGCGGCAAAAAAAGGACGTAACATTTCCAAGAAAACAACAATTTTAATTCCTGCGCACTTCATTCCTGCCTTCAAGCCTGCTAAATCGTTCAGCGAGAAGGTAAAAAAGTCGGTTAAAGCCTAATTACCAAACCGATGGGCACACGTCAGCTTTTGCTTATTGCATCGTGCCTGCTCATCGGTGGAGCGGTGTTTCTGTTGCCAAGAACCACCGAATCGGATAAGGCGTCTCAAGCGCAAGTTGTTTCGGAAGATTTTAGTAAGCAACTTGAAGAAGTTAAGAAACAAACGCCTGCCGAACAATTAGGCAAAATAGAGTTCTTTGAAAATAAACTGAAAGATGCCAATGGATCCGAAAGAATTCCTTGGCTCGACTCACTTCGAAAGCAGTGGGATGCGCAAATGCGTCCGGGTATTGCCGCAGAGTATGTTCTGCAGAAAGCCGAACTTTCTAACGATGCAAATTCATGGAAAGATGCCGGCATGCGTTTTCTCGGACTAGCGAGTTTCTTCGCCGATAGCGATAAAAATTCGCTGCTTCAGCGGGCCATTGCCTGTCTCGAAAAGGCAAACGAACTGAATGCGAATGATATCGAAATTAAAACGCAGTTGGGTATTGCCTATGTCGAAGGTTCTCAGGATCCTATGAAAGGTATAGCCCTATTGCGGGAAGCCGTTGCCGCCGACTCGACCAATGTCGACGCGCAACTTAGCCTCGGCTTTTTCTCTATGAAAAGTGGTCAGTATGACAAAGCCGTGAAACGCTTTACAACGGTAGCCCAATTGCGTCCCGATTTGCCCGAAGTAAATCTCTACCTCGCCGATGCTTTTTCGATGAGCGGAGATAAAAAGGCAGCCCTTTCAGTTATTGATAAAGTACTCGCTACGACAACCGATAGTCTCATTTTGGCTTCGGCCAATCAACGAAAAAAAGACATTCAACAGAACTAAAAAATTTTTAATACCTCAGCATCATGCCAAGCGGAAAAAAAAGAAAGCGCCATAAAATGGCAACGCACAAGCGCAAAAAGCGTCTGCGTAAGAATCGCCATAAAAAGAAGTAATCCGGATTCGGGATTTAAATATCCCGTTTATCCCTTTATTGAAACTTCCTAAAACTGCCCCAAAAAAGCAGTTATTGGGTGGTTTCGTATTTGAGAGAGGATGAATAAGGAACTTGTTATTACGGCAAAGTCGAATGAAGTTGTAATTGCGCAACTGGAAGACCGGCGACTCACCGACCTGAATAGGGAAAAAAGCAACAACAGTTATGCTGTTGGGGATATTTATCTTGGACGGGTTAGAAAAGTTATGCCCGGACTAAACGCCGCGTTTGTGGATGTGGGCTACGAGAAAGATGCTTTTTTGCATTACCTCGACTTAGGTCCGCAGGTGCAGTCGCTGCTTAAGTTCATTCAGGGCGTGCAGGGAAAAAAGATTAACACCCACGATTTAACCTCTTTTCGCAAAGAGCCCGACATTCAGAAAGACGGAAAAATTGGTACTGTTTTAAACAGCAACAACCTTATTTTGGTGCAAATTGCGAAGGAGCCTATTTCCACTAAAGGTCCGCGCATTACATCTGAGCTTTCGCTGGCTGGGCGTTTTCTTGTGCTTGTGCCGTTCTCCGATAAGATTTCGGTATCGCAAAAGATTAAAGATAACGAGGAAAAAAGCCGCCTAAAGCGATTAATTGCCAGCATTCGTCCACCGGGATTTGGTGTAATCATTCGAACCGTTGCCTCCAATAAGAAAGTAGCCGAGCTCGATCAGGACTTGAACGAACTGGTGCAGCGCTGGCAGCTTTTGTATGAAAATCTTGTTGCTGCTCAACCTAAAGAAAAAGTATTGGGCGAAATTCGCAGAACATCGGCTTTACTGCGCGATGTTTTAAACGATACCTATCAAGGCATTACGGTCGATGACCAGGCAATTTACAGCGAAATCAAATCCTACATCTCCCAGATTGCGCCCGATAAAGAGCGCATCATCAAGCTGTATAAGGGAAAGGAAAGCCTGTTTGAGCATTATGGCATCGACCGGCAAATTAAAGCGGCATTCGGACAAAATGTTAGTTTGAAAAGCGGTGCTTACCTCATCATTCAACATACCGAGGCCATGCACGTAATCGATGTGAATAGTGGCCATCGTACACGTTCCGACAACGACCAGGAAGCCAATGCACTCGACACCAACCTCGAGGCCGCGCAAGAAATCAGCCGCCAACTGCGCCTGCGCGATATGGGTGGCATCATCGTCATCGACTTTATCGATATGCATTCGGCCAACAACCGAAAAATTCTATTCGATAAACTGCGCGAGGCCATGTCGCACGATCGGGCCAAGCATACCATTTTGCCTCCGAGTAAATTTGGATTGATTCAGATTACCCGTCAACGCGTTCGCCCGGAGCTTGTTATTGAAACACTCGAGAAATGTCCAACTTGCAATGGCTCGGGCGAAATTCAGCCATCGATTTTAATTACCGATGAAATCGAGAATAACCTGCGCTACATCCTGAAAGATCAGAACCAGTCTGGTGTTCAGCTCTGGGTAAATCCATTCCTCGAAGCATACATTAAACGTGGTTTGCCTTCGATGCAAATGCGCTGGTTTTTTAAGTACAAGAGTTGGGTGAAAGTAAAGGCAGTTCCATCTTACCATATGATGGAATACCATTTTCTCAATAAACAGGATGAAGAAATTAAATTGTGAGGATTAATTTTTTTCCTACTTTAAACCTGTCTTCGAATCAGGAGTTTCAATAGCCTTTCATGCACCTCATTTCTGATTCAGACCGTTTGATTTCATGATCTGGCAACACGTTTCCCGCTTAATTCTGCGTTTTAGGCTGCCCATTATCCTTGTGATTGCAGCCCTTACCGTTGTGATGGGCTATTTCGCTTCGAAAGCCGAAATGACTTACACGATGGCGCAAATTCTGCCATTCGACGATCCGGAATACGTTGCCTACACCAATTTTAACAAGAGGTTTGGGCAAGATGCCAATGTGCTGGTTATCGGATTCGAATCAGACAGCCTGTTTAAGCTCGATGTCTTTAACGATTGGATTGAAACAGCAGATAAGCTTAAAAAAATTGAGGCAGTTAAAAATGTATTGTCCATTGGTGGCATTCTGAATTTAACCCGCAACGATTCGCTGCAGCAGTTCGACATCGCGCCACTTATTTCGCGCAAGCCCGAATCGCAGGCTGAGCTCGACAGCCTAAAAGGCCAGATTCTGAATCTACCCTTTTACCGCGAATTGCTTATAGCACCCGGTAAGCAAAATGGATATGCTACCCTGATGCTTGTTACGCTCGACCAGAAAAGCATCGACCGCAAAGACCGCAAAGATTTAATCGACCAGATAACGAAGATTGGCGATGCATTCTCGGCCAAACACAAATTCGAAATTCACTATTCCGGACTGCCCTACATACGAACCTTAAACTCGATTAAACTGCGCGAGGAATTGGTGATGTTCCTTTGGATGTCGATGCTCATTACCGCATTGGTACTTTACCTGTTTTTCCGCTCGGTGAAAGCCATCGTTTTTCCGATGCTTGTTGTAATTATCAGTGTAATCTGGTGTGTTGGCACCTTGGTTTTACTGGGATATAAAATAACCATCCTCACTGCGCTGATTCCGCCGTTGATTGTAATTATTGGAATTCCCAATTGCATATTCCTCACCAACAATTTCCACCGCGAGTACAAAGGCCACGGAAATAAAATCAAAGCAATTTCGCGGGTAGTACAGCGCATCGGAAATGCCACTTTTCTCACCAATTTCAATACTGCACTTGGATTTGTAACCTTCGCATTTGTTGATAGTGCTTTGCTGAAGGAATTCGGTATTCTTTCTTCTATCAACGTGATGCAGGTATTTCTGCTGAGCATCACGGTACTGCCCATTTTTTACTCGTACATCAAAGCACCCAAGCCCAAACAAACCAAGCACCTCGAAAACAGGAGGATGCAAAAGGTGGTCGACTGGCAGATTCTTCTCGTTACCAAATACCGCCCGGCAATTTATATCGCAACGGTGTGCATCATTGCTGTGAGTGTGTGGGGCATGACGAAAATGCGCACTACCGGAAATTTTACCGACGACATACCCGATTCTGACCGCATGATGGTCGACTTACGTTTTTTCGAATCGCATTTTCACGGGGTAATGCCTTTTGAAATAACCATAGATACCCATAAGAAGAATGGTGTGATGAAACTTTCGACCTTGAAGAAGATTGATCGTTTGCAGCAGGTTCTTCGTGCATATCCCGAATTTGCCCGCCCTTTGTCTATTGTGGAGGTTATAAAGTTTTCCAAACAAGCCTTTTACGGAGGCGATTCGAGCGAATATAAACTTCCCAATACCGAGGAAATTACGTTTTTACTTCCGTATGCTCAGCAAACCGGATTGAAAGCTTCAAGTTCAGCATCGTTTCTCGACAGCACCAAACAGGTAACACGTGTTTCGGTGCAGATGGCCGATATTGGCACAACCGAAATGCAACGCATCAACGAAAGCCTTCGTCCGCAAGTTGATTCGCTTTTCCCGCCCGATAAATTCGACGTAAATTTTACCGGAACAAGCATTGTGTTTCTGAAAGGAACCGATTACCTCATCGAAAATTTGTTGCTTAGCCTTTTTGCGGCAATCATTCTCATTTCGGGACTGATGTATTTCATGTTCTATTCGTTCAAAATGCTGCTCGTTTCGGTCATTCCGAATCTTATTCCCTTACTTTTCACAGCAGGTTTGATGGGCTTTTATGGCATATCGCTTAAATCATCGACCATTTTGGTTTTCAATATTGCCTATGGTATCACAGTAGATAGTGCCATACACTTTTTCTCCCGCTATGGAGGAGATCTAAAAAAGCACGGAAACCGAATACGTCCAGCCGTGCTCGATGCCATGAAAGACACCAGCATCAGCATCATTTACACGTCAATTATTTTGTTGCTGGGTTTCAGCATTTTCATTTTCTCGACCTTCGGTGGAACAATTGCTTTGGGATTCCTCATTTCAGTTACTATTTTCGTAGGATTGTTTACAAACCTATTGCTCTTGCCTACGATTCTGTTATCCATCGACCGGGCCTTTACCATCAAGGCATACAAGGAGCCGCTCATCATGGTTTTTGATGAAGAGGAGGACATCGAGCTCGAGAGTTTGACCATCCGTAAAACCGAAAACGAAGACTAAGGTGAAAGGAATTATTTTGGCCGGAGGATCTGGCACACGATTGCACCCGCTTACCCTTGCTGTTAGTAAGCAATTGATGCCGGTGTACGACAAACCCATGATTTACTACCCGCTTTCAACGCTTATGCTTGCGGGCATTCGTGAGGTCCTGATTATTTCTACTCCGGCCGATTTGCCCCATTTCCGCAAGTTGCTCGGCAGCGGCAATCAGCTCGGCTTGCAATTCAGTTATGCCGAACAGGCTGTTCCCAATGGACTCGCACAGGCTTTTGTTATTGGTGAGGAGTTCATCGGTAACGACAAATGTGCGCTGGTACTGGGCGATAATATTTTTTACGGGGCCGGCATGTCGCGCTTGTTGCAGAGCATCAACGATCCCGAGGGCGGAGTTGTATTTGCTTATCATGTTTCAGATCCGGAGCGCTATGGCGTTGTGGAGTTTGATAAAGAGCAGCGTGCGGTTTCGATTGAAGAGAAACCGAAACAAGCCAAATCGAATTTTGCGGTTCCGGGCTTGTATTTCTACGATAATTCGGTAGTTGATGTAGCCAAAAATATCCAACCCAGTGCGCGAGGCGAATACGAAATTACAGATGTAAACAAATATTACCTTGAACAGGGGAAACTAAAGGTTGGTGTGCTCGATCGCGGAACGGCCTGGCTCGATACCGGCACGTTCGATTCGCTGATGCAAGCCGGGCAATTTGTTCAGGTAATAGAACAGCGCCAGGGATTGAAAATTGGTTGTATCGAAGAAGTGGCCTGGCGTATGAAATTTATTTCGGATGCAGCATTGGAAGAAATCGCACAGCCCTTGCGTAAAAGCGGTTATGGCGACTATTTACTCAACTTAATTCAAGGACGATGAGCAAAATACTGATTACCGGTGGGGCCGGATTTATAGGAAGTTGCCTGGCTGAAAAACTGGCCGAAAAACCCGAGAATACCATTGTTGTTGTTGATAATCTGCGTACCGGCGAATTGCGCAAAGTGCCCGCTTCGAAGTATGGTAATGTTCAGTTTATAAAATGCGATACAAACGACTATGCCGATATTTCGGCGGTTTTTTTCGCATGGAAATTCGATTACGTTTTTCATTATGCGGCCTTGGTAGGAGTATTGCGGACACTGCAGCATCCGGTAGCCGTATTAGACGATATCGCCGGAATTGAGAACGTGTTGAAGCTCTCTAAAAACACCGGAGTAAAACGTGTTTATTTCTCGTCTTCCTCCGAAGTGTATGGCGAACCGGTTGAGTTTCCGCAAAACGAACACACGACGCCTTTGAACTCGCGTTTACCATACGCCATCGTGAAAAATGTGGGGGAGGCCTATTTGCGTTCCTATCAGAAAGAATACGATCTGGAATATACTATTTTCAGGTTCTTCAACACCTTTGGTCCGAAACAGAGCCGCGATTTCGTTATATCCAAATTTTTACGTTTGGCAATGCGCAACGAACCCATCACCATTTATGGCGACGGCTCGCAGACGCGCACCTTTTGCTTCATCGAAGACAACATCGAAGCCTGTACAAACGCCTTTTATCGCAATCAATTTGTAAACGATGTGGTGAATGTGGGCGGCACCATCGAAGTCCCTATTCTCGAAATAGCGCAGAAAATCATCAGCCTCACGGGTTCGTCATCCGAAATTAAATTCGTTGCGCCACTTGAAGAAGGCGATATGACCCGTCGCAGACCCGATACAACCAAGATGATGACCTTGATGGACCGACCGCTGATTACGTTTGAGGAAGGAATTAAGCGCATTTTGGCCGATACCAGTTACATTATTTGATGACCGATTTACGTCAGATTCAGGCAATCATTGCCCGTGAAACGGAAGCATTGAATTTTCCGCAGCACCCCAGCGATTTATACGACCCCATTCGCTATACGCTGGCATTGGGAGGAAAGCGGATGCGTCCGGCATTGGTGGTATTGTCATGCCTCGGTGTTGGTGGTAAGCTTGAAGATGCATTGAAGCCAGCCCTCGGTGTAGAGGTGTTTCACAATTTTACCTTGTTACACGACGATATCATGGACGATGCGCCACTGCGTCGCAACAAGGCAACGGTGCATGCAAAGTGGAATGCGAATATTGCGATTTTATCGGGCGATGTGATGTTTGCTGAAGCCTTTCGGCTGATTTCGGAGGCACCGGCAAATGTCTTAAAACGAGTTATCGATGTGTTTCTGAAGGCTGCGGTAGAGGTTTGTGAAGGCCAGCAATGGGACATGGATTTTGAGCTTCGCAACGATGTTTCGATCGACGAATACCTGAACATGATTCGCATGAAAACGGCAGTATTGCTTGGTGCCTCGCTCGAACTTGGTGCTTTATGCGGTGGTGCTGATACCGAAACGGCCTCTAAACTGTATGCTTTCGGGACCAATCTGGGTATTGCCTTTCAGTTGCAGGATGATTTATTGGACGTGTATGGCGATCCCGACAAGTTCGGCAAACGTGTTGGTGGCGATATCGTTTCGAATAAGAAAACCTATTTAAAGCTCAAAGCGCTTCAGCTGGCTGATAAAGAATCGAAAAAAGCCCTCGAGCATTGGTACGCATCGAAAGATTTTAATGAATCTGAAAAAGTAAATGCTGTACGTGCCTTATTCGATGACTTAAACATTCGATTTGAAACCGAGCAAATGATGGATCAGTTTTACCGCGAAGCTTTGCA
>CAZVHF010000069.1:0-12280 GCA_964627105.1 uncultured Chitinophaga sp. | reverse complement strand
CGTTGGGCTCATAACCCAAAGGTCATCGGTTCGAGTCCGGTCCCCGCTACCTAAAAGCGATCTTTTGATCGCTTTTTTTGTTTTATTCAATTAATTATTTGATTCATAGCGATTTGTCTTTTTTATTATAGATTAACTTCGCTTCGAATAGTTCAATGGGTCATCATCAATTTCAATAACCACTCGCATCTAGTTTGGAAGTATTTAAAATCCATTACATTTGCGTTCAACCATTCTGAGTCATGGCAAAAGAGGAAAACGAAAAACCACGCAGAGCGCGAACGGCAAAGCCAAAATCGGAGCAGGCGCCTGAAGGAGAATCATTCCCTGGTCCAGCTCAAAAAGGACCGAAGCATTTCAATTTTGGTCCAACGCGCGGTGAATCTGATGCTCCATTTGATAGGCCACGTCGTGATAGAAATTCGGACGATAGGCCTCGAAGGGTTGACGGAGATGCGCCATTTGGAAGTAAACCCGGAAAGCGCTTCGAGCGTGAAAAACACGAAGGGCGTAAGTTCGATAAGCCGGGTTCCGATGATCGTCCGCGTTATCGGTCTGAAGAATCTTCAGAAAGACCAAGACGAAGCCGCCGCGATAACAACGATTTTAGCGATTCAAAGCCTCGATTCGAATCAGGAATGCCTTCCGATAAACCGCGTCGCAGCAATTCAGATAGCGATCGTCCGTTTGAATCCCGCCCGCGATATAACAGAGGCGATTCATCCGAACGCCCTCATAGAAAACGAAGCGATGCATCAAACGATGAGCGACCTAAACGATTTGGTTCGCGCGATAGTTCCGATAAACCCTTTCGGCGCAAACCCGAGGAGGGAGAATCGACATTCAGGAAACGAACTACAGATCGCGAAGAATATAAATCAGATCGTCCGGCCCGGCGCGCGAGCTCCGATAAACCGGTATTTGAAAGACGCGAGCCACGTAGCGAGAAGCTAAAGTTCGAAACCTCGCGCGATACGCGCCGTGCGAATGATGATAAACGGACACGCCGTCCGGAACGTGCCAACGATAAATTTTCGGAGCGTAAAGGAAATGACCGAAAGACGCGCGATGAATTTAAAACATCGGGTGAATGGCTTGATCCGGAAGACTTCAAGGAAGAGTTGAGCAGAAGCCGTAGCCGAAGATCGGGGAAAGACAGCGATGAGGTAGGTTACCGTCCCGATTATATTCCCGCACCCAAGCGTGAATTCCGATCGCCTTCGAAATCAAAACCGACACTTGAATCGAAAGATGGTAAAATCCGTCTGAATAAATACATTTCCAACGCCGGAATTTGCAGCCGCCGCGAAGCCGATGAACTCATCCAAAGTGGTGCAATTAAAGTAAACGGACAGATTGTTACCACGCTTGGTTTCAGAGTAAGCCCGATTGATAAAATCCAATACGGCGATGAAACACTGAGTCGGGAAAAGAAACAATATGTGCTGCTAAACAAACCCAAGGATTACATCACAACGGCCAACGATCCAGAGGGGCGGAAAACGGTTATGGAGCTCATTAAAGATGCCTGCAGGGAACGGTTGTATCCGGTGGGCCGACTTGATAGAGCCACCACCGGCTTGCTGCTCATGACCAATGATGGCGAATTGGCTAAAAGGCTGATGCACCCGTCGCACGAAATGCGGAAAGTGTATCACGTAACACTGAATAAAAACCTAAAAGCAGTTGATTTAAAGAAAATTGCCGAGGGGCTTGATTTGGAAGATGGCCGCGCTGTAGTTGATGAAGTAGCCTGGGCATCGCAAGATAACAAACAAGAGGTTGGCATTGTGTTGCATTCGGGGAAAAACCGTATCGTGCGCCGTATTTTTGAGCATCTTGGATATGAGGTTGTGAAACTTGACCGTACTGGATTGGCTGGCTTAACTAAGAAAAATTTACCCCGTGGGAAATTCAGATTTTTAACCGAAAAAGAGCTCATCATGCTTCGTATGGGTTAATAGAGTACTATGGCATTGATTGGAAAGGCAATAAAACGTGCAATTACGCTGCAAAAAACCTTGAAAAGGGTTCGCAGAAGACAAACCCCACTCAAGAAACAGGAAAAGACCTTTTTTAAACTCTTGCGTAAAGCGCAGTATACCGAGTTTGGGAAACACCATCGTTTCGACGAAATTTTACTTTCAGGAAACCCACTTGAGCTTTTCAGGCAGCAGGTTCCTATTTTCGATTACAATTCGATTTACCGCGATTGGTGGCATCGATTGCTGGAGGGAGAAGAAAATATTACCTGGCCTGGTAAGGTCATGTATTTTGCCTTAAGCTCGGGAACATCGGGTGCGCCCAGTAAAAAAATTCCGGTTACACAGGCCATGATTCGCAGCATCCGAAGAACATCGGTGCGCCAGATTTTATCGCTCGCCTATTACGATTTACCTCCCGAATTATTCGAAAAAGGCATCTTTATGTTGGGCGGTTCGACCGACTTGCAAAAGCGAAGCAGCTATTACGAAGGCGATTTAAGCGGTATAAATGCCGCACAGATTCCATTCTGGTTTCAGGCGCATTATAAACCCGGAAAAAAAATTGCACGTGAGCGCGATTGGGAGGCCAAGCTCGATGAAATTGTGCTTGCGGCGAAAGACTGGGATATCGGGATAATTGTTGGTGTTCCGGCCTGGATTCAAATTGCCATGGAGCGCATCATCAATCATTATAAGGTAGAGACGATACACGATATTTGGCCCAATTTACAGATCTATGTGCATGGGGGCGTGTATTTCGAACCCTATAAAAAAGGATTTGAGCGCTTATTCCGAAAACCAGTACATTACATCGAAACCTACCTGGCATCAGAAGGATTTATTGCACTGCAAGCTGAGAAGGAACGAACGTCAATGGAATTGGTGTTGAATAATGGTATTTTCTTTGAATTCATTCCATTCAATGATCAGCATTTTGATGGCGATGGAGCCTTAAAGAAAGATGCAAAGGCATTGCGAATAGACGAAGTGCAAACCGGAGTTGATTATGCTTTGCTTATGACAACATGTGCCGGCGCCTGGCGATATATGATTGGTGACACCATTCGTTTTACCGACTTAGAGCGCTGCGAGATTATTATCACCGGACGAACCAAACACTATCTTAGCATTTGTGGTGAGCACTTGAGTGTTGACAATATGAATCAAGCCATGTTAAGCGCTGCTGAAACGCATAACGTTGAAGTTCCGGAGTTTTGCGTTTCGGGATTTATACATGAAGGCAGTTTTGGACATCAGTGGTATATTGGATGCGATGTTGGCATTGATGCAGAAAAGTTTCGCCAAAGCCTCGATGATGCTTTGAAATTACTTAACGATGATTATGCCGTTGAACGGCGCTCGGCTTTGAAAACGATGAACCTGGAAATTATCCCGGTTGCGTTGTTTTACGATTGGATGCGTAAAAATGGCAAGGAAGGCGGTCAAAATAAATTTCCACGTGTGTTAAAGAAGGAGCAACTGGCCGACTGGCAGGCGTTTCTGCGATCGGTTCGTGTATGACAATAGATGCGTTGCTTACAGGATTTTTAACCGGACTCTGGCTGAGTTTTTCATTTGGACCGGTGTTTTTTCTGTTGATTCAAACCTCGGTGCAGAAAGGGGTTCGTCAGGCCTTATTCTTCGATTTGGGCGTATTGCTCAGCGATTTATTTTACATCATTATTTCGTTTTTTGGAGCCAGTATCATTTTGGGCAATGAGCATTACCGCGATATTATTGGCATTGCTGGCGGTATTATCTTGGTTTTATTTGGATTATTACCCTTTTTTCAGAAAACACGAACACCCGATGTAAACTCCGATATCGATTTACCGGTAGCAACGCGTAAAGGATTGATTGGTCAGATAGTAAAAGGCTTTATCGTAAACGTGTTGAATCCCTCGGTTTTGTTAATCTGGTTTGGCGCTACAACAGTAGCATTCAGTGCTTATTCGGGCAATTCGAGTATGGTTGGATTGTATTTTCTTTCGACTTTAATCACCTATTTCGGAATCGATGTTGCCAAGGTTTACCTCGCTTTGAAATTAAAACGCTTTTTGAATGAGCGAACCCTTCAGTTGGTGAATCGCGTTTCGGGTGCCATAATTATTGCTTTTGGTTTGTATTTAGCAGTTACTACAGCAATAACTGCTTAAAATCAGGTAAAAGTCTGATCCCGGTCATTATTCGCTTGGAATGAATGGATGAAATTTGTCTTATCAATTTCAAGCCAATGTTTAAAACCGCGCTCATTTCTGATTTGCACCGCACCAACCGCGAGTGGCTCAACCTGATTAATTTTTACCGCGACGAAATCCGTGTGATGGAAAAACGCATGGGTGAAATCGCTTCGAAAAATACTGGAAAGGAAGTTTTGGCGAATTTGGAACATTTTCAAAATCAAGTAATCATTCAAAAGGCGCATCTGGATGATATGCAGGGAGATATTGTTCAATTAGAGGACATTATTTCCGATGAAATCAAGAAAAACCAGACCGCTGCCGATCATCGCCGCCATGCGATTCCTGAAAAACTGAATCAGGACATGGAACAATTTCGAAAATTGTTCTACGAACTGCGTAAGAATTTCATGGAATACATGGTTAAAGTGATGTAAGGCTTAGGTTATTTGTTAGGAGCGTGTTCCAAGGAAGAGGTCGGCAATTTGTTCGGCCTCTTTCATTTTTGTAGCCCAGCCCCAACTTAATCTGAAAAATCCTTTTGCTTCTTCCTCCGAATAGCCCAAGGCCAGCGGCACATGCGATAGCTTACCATCCATTGCTTGGCAAGCCGAGCCACTGGAGAAACACACTTCGTGAATTTTTCGCAGCAAATCTTTTGCTTGAATACCCGGTATACGCAGATACAAGGTATTGGAAAGCTCGGAAGCTTCCGGCAATCCAATCGCGCCCAGTTGTACAATGAAAAAGTCTTTCAAGTAATATTTGATCGACAGAAATGCTTCCTGATTCATTGAAAGTCGTTCTTTCGAAAGTTTCGCAGCTTCTCCCATACCAACAACGCCTGCAACATTCAGCGTTCCCGATCGCAGGCCCTGCTCGTGTCCTCCACCATGGAATAGAGGCGTGAGTAATTCAGAATCGATTCGCTTCTTGCAATACAGCGCTCCAACGCCTTTGGGTCCACCGAACTTGTGTGCTGATAATGCGAGGAAATCAACATCAAGATCGTTTAAGTTTACAGCAATTTTACCACAAGCCTGTGTGGCATCACAAATAAGAACGCTACCTGCCTCACGAACAATGGATGCAATTTCCCGAACTGGATAAATGTGTCCGGTTTCGTTGTTGGCCAGCATGCAACAAACCATGAGGGTGTTGGGACGCAGCATAGTTTGTAGATGTTCTATATCGGGCATACCCATTTTATCGAGTGGGATATATTCAATCTCAAACCCGTGTTTCTCCAGAAATTTAAGCGTGTCGAGAACGGCAGTGTGTTCGGTTGGCAGGCTTAGTATATGACGACCATGATGCGCATTGGCCTGTGCATAGCCTTTTATGGCAAGATTCAGCGACTCCGTTGCGCCTGAAGTAAAGGTTATTTGCTTGGATTCGGCTCCGATCAGCGCGGCCGTTTGTTCGCGAGCCTTTTCCACCGCACGGTTCGCAGTGCGTCCCAGAGAACACGATGTGTTGGCGGGATTTCCATACTGTTCTGTAAAATACGGTAGCATTGCTTCCACAACCTCCGGCATAACCGGCGTTGTTGCGTTGTAGTCGAAATACAATGGTCTCATGCCTTTATCTTATCTTTTATCCAGCCCGTGTAACGAATAATTTCTCCGTCTTCGGGCACACTTGACCAGGATTTCACAAATTGCAAAACATCGGGTTTTAATGCGCGCGCACTGAACCCATCCGGGTGGTTTACTGCCTGAACGATTAGCTGGATTAATTCACGTTCCTTGCGGAATCGGTCCTGCAATAATACATCGGCAAATGTTTTGGCAATTTGGTCTTTACGATACAACCAAAAGTCGAAATCGCCCAGTTCGAAGCGGATAATCAATTCGGCAATGGCCATTTTGAATTTTACCGACTCATCAGCTTTTTTAAACGAGCTACATATGGCTGCTTTTCCCAATTGCCGGGCTGCCTGTTGAAATTGCTTCAGATCGAAATAGCTGGTTGCAAGGTTCAGATAGACGAATAACTCATAAAACGGAACTTTTTGCAGGTTGGGATTTTTCAGCAGGTTTTGGAGAATTTCGATGGCCCGCGGAATGTCAAACGTGGAGTAATTATTTACCAGGGCATTGTAGTAAAATACTTCGTAGCGCTCATACAAAAGGTTGTTAAATTCCTGCATGGCCAAGTGAAGCTGTTCGGCGAATTGAAGCGATTCCTGCACTTTGCCATTTTTAAACAGGCTATTAACCATATAGGTAAGCATTTGCAGTTTGGTCTCGTGGTTCCCCCGGTTGAAAAGTTGCTCATTCGAAAATTCGGCAAATGTTTTTCGCAGATATTCTTCGAGGGTGAGATAATCTTGTTTTTGTAACAGCGATTGACTTACCAGCCCGTAAACTTTAAATCGAAAGCGGGGCGAGGCTGCCAGTTCTTTATCATCCGAAAATCGGGTAATGGTTTCTTCCAGCACGCCAAGCAGGTCCTTACGCTGTTGTCCCATATTTTGGGTTACCTTAAGGCGATGCGATACAATGGCCAGTAAATCGTCGAGCTGACGGATTCGGTTGAGGTTGAGGGTGTTTTCTTTTCGCAGGTTTACATAGGTTTCAGGATCAATTACCAGCAGTTCGTTCGACAGGCGGATGAATTCACCATAAATTATATCGAGGACTTCGTGAAACTCATTTTTCATTGCCTTTTGTTCGGCTTTTTTCAGAAAATGAAAAGCTAAAGCAAACTTGTTCTTGGCGTTGTATATGCGAACGATTTGCATGAGTTTGTAAACGGCCAACAATTCTTCTTCGTCGGCATGTTGCAACACCAGCGCACGATTTATATCGTCGATGAGGCGGTTTTTTAAACGATAGAAGGCGTTTTTGTCACCATCGGTATAAAACCGCTTCAGTGTTTTTCTTTCTGCATTTTCACGATTTTTTCGAATTTCATCCAATAAAAATAAATCTCGTCGCTCATCATTTCCCTGTTGGCGATGTGCAATTAACTTGAAGAATCGAAGTTCTTCTTTGTTCATTGATTCAATGATTTCAGGAAGGATGTCCATTTTATTTAATTTTTGAGCGCGTAAGAAGAATGCAATAATACCGATTTGAATTCAATTCCTTTGAATACTTTTGATTAGTCATTTAAAACGCACCATGCTTAATAAGCCAAACCACCGAATCTTGCTTCCTGTAAAGGCTGTGCGTTTGGCGGTTCTATGTTTATGTGCTGCGTTATCCTCTTCGGCCCAGTTAAGGCTTGTTTCGGTTGAATTGCCCGATACGGTTGCGATGAATGACCAAATTAGCGTTCAATTCTCGGTTAAAAATCAGGGTGCCGAAAGCAGGCTGGGAAACCTACAGTTAGAGTTTCTGAACAGCACAAACGATTCTGTTACTTCGCCACTTGGCGTTTACGAAAATACACTGCAGTTTTTTGCCCCGCAGCAAACACGCGATTTTACAGTCGATATCGAAATTACCCCAAGTTTTTTTGTCGATGGTGGAAACACCGTTGTCATCTGGCCATCGATGGTTACAGACCCCGAGTTGCCCGCCGAACCAATACTGAAATCGATTTACGTACTCGGTTCAACCGGAGGCCTTGCCTTGGTTCGAAAGGACGAGGTTGCTATCCTAAATCCTGTCTACGACGTGTTGACATTTGCGGATGCATCCGGGCGAACAATCGAAGGGAATGTTCAGATTTATTCTGCTTCGGCTCTGTTAATCGGGCAGTTTACATTGGATTCAGGCAAGGCAGAACTTCCCGAATTGCCAGCCGGAATGTACTATGCTATTTTGCTACGAGACAATATGCCGGCTCAGTGCTTCCGCTTCGTTCATCTGCAACCGTAATTTTCAGCGAACAAAATACGCTTCGGCATTGTTCATACCCTTATTTTTGTCGAAACAATTCCGGGTATGGCATCAGACTTTTCGCACCTTCCTTATTGCACTTCATTAACCGAATACACGCGTTTCGAAACACGCGAGGTGCGTATTGGCGATTTGCTGATGGGGGGTAAAAACCCCATTCGCGTGCAATCGATGACTACCACCGATACGATGGATACATCGGCAACTGTTGCACAATCCATCCGCATGATTGAGGCCGGATGCGAATTGGTGCGCATCACAGCACCAAGTCTGAAGGAAGCACAGAATCTTGAGGAAATAAAAAAGGAATTACGCAGGGCCGGTTTCCAAACACCGCTTGTGGCCGATATTCATTTTACACCCAATGCTGCCGAATTAGCCGCGCGCATTGTAGAAAAAGTGCGTGTAAATCCCGGCAATTATGCCGATAAGAAACGCTTCGAAACCATCGATTATACAGATGCCGCCTACGAAGCCGAATTGGAACGCATTCGCGAGCGCTTTGTGCCCCTTGTGCGTATTTGCAAGGAATATGGCACTGCCATGCGTATTGGTACAAACCACGGAAGTTTGTCTGATCGCATCATGAGCCGATATGGCGACAGTCCGCTGGGAATGGTTGAGTCGGCGCTTGAATTTATCCGTATTGCCGAGGCCGAGAATTTCCACAACCTCGTGCTTTCGATGAAGGCATCGAACACACAGGTAATGGTGCAGGCCTACCGTATGCTGGTAAATCGAATGATGCAGGAGAATATGAATTATCCGCTGCATCTGGGTGTTACCGAGGCCGGTGAGGGCGAAGACGGGCGGATTAAATCGGCAGTAGGAATTGGGACATTGCTCGAGGATGGCTTGGGCGATACCATTCGTGTTTCACTTACTGAAGATCCGGAACTTGAAATTCCGGTGGCACGGGCATTAGCAGAACGATACAGCAACCGGACTTCACACAAGCCAATTCCCGAAGCTTCGGTCTGGCCGGTACATCCGTTTGAACACATGCGGCGAACATCGCGCACCGAGTTAAACATAGGAGGGAAGGCGGTGCCGGTTGTGGTGTCTGATTATCGGAACGAAAGGCCCGATAAACCTTCGTATTTATACCGCGTGGGTTATCACTATGTTCATGAAAGCGATAAATGGAACATTCAGGATCAGGCTTGCGACTACGTGTATACAGGTGATGCCACGCTTGATTTTGAAATCCCCGGAACACTCGGAGTTATTCAGAATGTAGCGGTTTGGGACGTGAAGAAACCGCGGACCTATCCGTTTTTTACCACCTCTGATGTATTGAGTGGGAATTACAAACGGTCGGAGATTTTAAATTTTTTATTGCATGATGCCGCTGATTATTCGGAGGCGGTGATGGAGCATTTAAAAGAAAACAATTGGGTATTGGTATTGCATTCAACCAATAGGCATGCGATGCCCGAAATTAGGCGTTATGTGGTTGAATTGATGCAGCAGGGAATTGATTGTCCGGTTTTGGTTTACCGCGACTATGCCACTGAAGGTGACGATGCCTTTCAGCTTTATGCTGCAACCGACTGCGGTGCCTTGTTAAACGATGGTTTAATTGATGGCATCTGGCTTCAGCGCGGCGCCATTTCGGGAAACCAAAAATTTATCAACCAAACGGCATTTGGTATTTTACAGGCAGCACGTGCACGCATTTCCAAAACCGAATACATTTCTTGTCCAAGTTGTGGTCGTACCTTGTTCGATTTGCAAGAAACCACGGCAAAGATTCGTAAGCGCACCGATCACCTGAAAGGACTTAAAATAGGTATCATGGGCTGTATCGTAAATGGCCCGGGCGAAATGGCCGACGCCGATTTTGGTTACGTAGGTACCGGCGTTGGAAAAATAACCTTGTACAAAGGCCGCGAAGTGGTAAAACGCAACGTAGATTCGGAGCATGCCGTCGATGAACTCATTGGCCTGATCAAGGAAAACAATTGCTGGGTAGAGCCTGCTGGAGCTTAAGTTCCACAAGAAATACGCAATCTAAACTATTTTCTCCTGAAGGCATAAAATCTTACCCGTGCTATTTGCCTTTTAAAATTATTATTTTCAGTAATTTCAGGTGTTTTGAAGGGATTTGACTTCGGACGAAGGTGATTTCTTACACCGGTAAGAAACGCGCTTCCTGAGCAGGAAAATCGCGCAACCAAGATGAGGTATATAAGGTATTAGTTGCAGATAACGCATTAAGCATTTTGCAAATGAAAACTTTATACAAAAACCTCAATTCCCAATCCATGATGCTACGGATTCTGTTTGCCGCGGCACTAATTATTCCGTCTTTAGCAGGCGCAACAAGTTACACCTGGACAGGTGCTGTATCCTCTGCTTGGGGTAATGCCTCCAATTGGTCGCCTTCGACCGGCACACCCGATGTTGGAGACGATGTTACCATACAATCGGGTAGCAACAATCCTACATTTGAAGAAATTGCCGGGCTCAACAACTTTACCATCAATTCGGGGACTTTAAACCTGAATGGATTTACACTTACGATAAGTGGATCTTCTAATTTTAACGGCGGTTCTATAAATAATGGATCAGTTAGTTGTTCGGGAACGGTTCTTTTCTCGGGTACAACTTTCTCGGTGAACGTGACAACCAACTCGGCGTCGGTATCGTTCAACGGATCAACATTCAACAATCCGGTTAGTATCACCAAATCGGGATCAGGCAATGTAACGTCATCGGGAGGCAATAGCTTTAACAATACATTTTCGCTTACCAATACCGGTTCGGGCGAAATTATTTTGGCAAATTTGAATCCCGATAGCTATAAGCAGAATGTAAGTTTTACAAATTCGGGTACAGGTTGGATTTCGGTTGCGCACGTGGCTGCCGGAAATTCGTTCGAAGGGAACATTACATTCACATCTACGGGCACGAGTCCGGGGATTCGCTTAGGTCAAGGTGGCGGTTCGTCAACATTAGCTTCTACCAAATTGCTTCAAATAGGTGCAGGTTTTGAGGTCGGAGATTTATTTTTGAGAAATTTTACGCAATCTGGTACTACTGCGCAAACGCTTACATTAACAGGAACTGCATCCCTTTCAATTAAAGCTGGTACAACGTTCAATGGTAATGTTACATTTAATGCACCCCAGTTGTTTTTGGATGGAGGAACATTCAATGGTACAGCAGATTTTACAAAATCAGGATCTGGTAATAATCAGAGTTTAGGAGGAAATGTGTTCAATGGTGTGTCAACATTTAATAATGTTGGAAATGGGGAAATGCTTTTAGGCTTTAGTAATCCAGATGATTTTAATGCTGCAGTTACGTTTTCGCAGAGTGGCAGTCAGATGATATACGTCGCTCATGGAGCTGCAGGAACCGATTTTGCGCAGGATATTACCGTGAATTCAACCGGTTCAAGTAAAGGTGTGCGCTTTGGTCAATCTGGTGGTTCTGCATCACTTGCTAATGGTAAAGTTATTCTCATTGGTTCTGAAGGATTTACTGCAGGAAGTTTACGTTTACGTAATTTTACGCAAATTGGCACTACTGCTCAAACGATTGAACTCACAAGTGGAACTGCTGCTGTGTATCTCGAGTCGGGCACCACATTCAACGCTCCGGTAGATTACTCCTTTCCCCAAATTTTCTTAAATGGTGCTACATTTAATAATTCGCTAAGCATCGAGAAGTCTGGCGCTACATCCAATACCGGCATCGGTGGAAACACCTTCAATTCAAATGTTACATTAATCAACAGCGGTTCGGCTGGATTAACCTTAGGTTCAACCACAGCCGATATTTTCAATGGAGACTTAACAATAAATAGTTTGGGCAGCTCATTTATACAATTGGCTCATGGAGGAAGTGGACATCAATTCAATGGCAATGTTATTTTAAACTCTACGCCAAGCAGCACTGGTATTCGCTTTGGACAAGGCAATGGAACAGCTACCTTGGCAAATACAAAAACATTATCAATTGGAGTAGATGGCTTTAGTAGTGGCGATTTAACCATCCGAGGCCTTACTCAGTCTGGAGCTACTGCTCAGTCATTGGTTGATTTTTCGGGGACAGTTAATCTTCAATTGGAGACCGGAACTATTTTCAATGGCGCTGTAACATTTACTGCACCTGGTGTAATTTTAAATGGCGCAACATTTAATTCTGCTGCAATAATTACTAAATCGGGTAATTTTTCATCTACATGCGATGGCGGAAACTCATTTGCAAGCGATGCGACACTCGCTTCAACCGGTTCGGGCGAATGGATTTTAGG
>CAZVHF010000068.1:0-12362 GCA_964627105.1 uncultured Chitinophaga sp. | reverse complement strand
CCGCGACCTCCGCCGTGACAGGGCGGCATTCTAACCAGCTGAACTACCGAACCAATAAATGCACAAACGCACATTTGGGACGGCAAAAATACAGATAAATTAATATGCTCCAAACATTCGGTTGAAAATTCTATCAATTTTTCACCATGAATTTGATAAACAAGCGCTAAGGATTTGTAAACACTCGTCATCGCAAACCAATTGCACCTTAAATTTGTGGCTTCATTTAGAACACATGAAGGCAGGTGTAGCAAAGGTTAAGGTGAATTTTCGCACCAAGCAAGTGCATTTGTACGGATATGGGCGGCTTTCGCACAAAGCAGTTGGCGCCGAAACAGATCTGTACGCACGTGCTTTTATTTTCTGTCAAGATAGCCGCCAGGTTGCCTTCCTAATTCTTGAAACCTATATGGTTTCGCACCATTTAAAGGTCGAAATACTATCTCGACTCTCGCAAAAAAATAAGGAAACTGAATTGCGCCTTGATAACCTCATGCTGTGCGCACAAAATACACACAGTGCTCCGGGGGGCCTATCGCACTATGCCATGCACAATCTAAGTTGCGGAGGATTTAACCGCATGGCCTTCGAAGCGTATGCCGAAGCCGGTGCAGAGGCCCTTCAAAAAGCAGAGAAGGATATAGAAGATGCCACCTTGTATTTAAATGCAGGCGAATTGAGCATCGATGCCGATGTGGCCTTCAATCGTTCGCTCGAAGCCTACAACACCAACCCCGAAATTCAGAAGCAAGACGAAAACAATACGCACCGCGCCATTGACCGATTGATGAAACAAATACGTATCGCGGGCAAAAAAGGGAACAAAGGATTAATAAACTGGTTTGGAGTGCAGGGAACATCCATTGGTGTCGAAAACGATAAAATACATTCAGACAATAAAGGTTACGCAGCTTCCTTGCTCGAAAGTGATCAGGCCGATGAAGCCAATTTCGTTGGTGGCTTTGCTTGTGAAGCCTGCGCCGATGTATCACCCAATTACCACGGCCGCTCAAAATGGTGGCCACGGGGCAAATACGAGGACCCTTTCAAGAGCGCCTATCACAATGGTTTTCAACAATTTGAACGAAGTAAATTATTGCTTGAGAAGGAAGACGAACAAATACCACTGAATGCTGTGCTCGATTACACAATGCAATTCGTTAATCTGGCATCCATTCCATGTTCGCCGGAGTTTACGCCCAACCACAAGCCGGTGTACTGCGGCCAGGCCGCCGCCGGACTTGCCTTGCTCGATGGTTCGCCGGTCGATAATCCGGGCATCGATGCCGTAAGTACCGCACTGATTTCATCCTGGGTGAAATATCGCAATTTCCTCCGTAAAGTACCTGTAATAAGCAGTAAATCAGATCGAAGCGAATTCCGAAAACTACTCGATGCCCATGGCCCAAAACGCATTCTCGCCGAATTACACGAAAAGAAAGTGCTGGGCTTCAAAAATCTCAATAAAGTACCTTTGCCACCATCCTTGTCGGATATAGGCGATGAGTTGAAACGGCAATACAACGCAAGGGCGCTTCAAGAAAACACTTGGTTTCCGGCCATTGTTCCGCTGCAAATATTTATTCTGGGCGATATTGCCATTGTTGGCTATCCTGGCGAAATTACCACAGTTGCAGGTATTCGTCTAAAGAAAAGTATTTTGCACAGATTGCATCACCGGGGCATCATCGATGTTATCATTACCAGCAATGCAAACGAATACATCGGATATACAACAACCTTTGAGGAATATCAGGAACCGACATATGAACGGGGAATGAACTTTTTCGGACAGTTTACGCTTGCAGCAATGCAAACAACCTTCAATAATCTGGCAGCCGATTTATTAAAACCAGAACAGATTAGGACAAAAGTAACCGAACTTGAGCCGCCGGCATTCTCCACAGCCGAACTCAATGCCCGATCATCAGCAAGCAAATAATGATGTAAATGCAAACCAACAGGCTATTTCTGCATCTCAAACTTATCGCATTCATTACTTTAGGCTTTTTGCTGTTCAACAGGCCAACATTTGCTCAAACCGATTTTTGGTATACCGGAAAGGTCGTGCACAGCAGAGGTTCATGCAAGTGGCTCATCCGCATTACAAATTCAAACGATGCATCGTTTCGCGGCAAATTAATTCAGCCTACAGGCGATTTTCCTGAAGCCTTTCAGAAACGCGGCACACAATTACGATTCGAAATGCATCCACTTCGCCAACCAGTACCCGAAGGCTGTAAAGCAAATTGTGTTGCATCTGTTGTTAATCCGGTAAAAGAATGAATTCACCGACTTATATCAAGGGTGTATCTTTCTCGTTTTTAACATGTTTGTAAACCTGTGCATCGACCCAGGCAGGAAAAAACTTATTGAGCCAAAACGTTAGAAACGCTGTGCGAGACATGAGCATATAGGCTCTTTTGTTCTTGATTGCTTTATAAATTCCACTTGCCACTTTTTCGGGCGAGAGAGAATTGGCCTCATCTTTATGCGAAACGCCCTGGGCATTCCCTTTACCATCAACCATGGTATTCCGAATATTGGTAGCTGTAAATCCGGGGCGGGCAATTAAAACGTGAAGACCAGTTTTTAGATTTTCAATGCGCAGCGTTTCCAAAAATCCTTCAAGAGCAAATTTGGATGCCGAATAAGCACTGCGAGTTGGTAAACCTTTATAACCCGCTACCGACGATATGCCAACGACTGAACCTTTATTTTTAAGCAGTTCGGGCATCGCATAATGTGTACAATGCACCGCACCCCAAAAATTCACATCCATAATGCGGTGCATCACTTCAATTTCTACTTTACCAAATAGAGCGCGCATGGTAATTCCTGCATTATTAATTAGAATGTTGAGTGTGCCAAAATTCGCGATGGTTTCTTCAACAATACGCTTACAATCTGCCTCCTGACTCACATCGGCCTGCAGAATGAGCACCTGCATGTCGCTGGCATGCAGCTGTTGTTTAAGCTGCTGTAATTTTTCAAACGAGCGGGCTGCAAGACTTAACCGATAGCCGTGTTTAAAGAAAACCTTAGCCAACTCGAGACCAATGCCGGATGACGCACCGGTAATTAAAACTACATCGCCTGTATTCAATTGCAATCGGTATTTTTGACAAATTTAACTTTTCAACATGAAGCTTGTTCAGGTTTCGGATAAAAATACGCAGGATGCCTTTTTCGGGGTACCGGCATTGATTTATGCCAACGACAAGAATTACATACCGCATATTCGGCAGGATATTGAGAAAATTTTTGATAGCGAAAAAAACAAACTGTTCAAATTAGGTGGGCGCTGTATGCGGTGGATTTTAATTGATCGGCAACACCAAGTGATTGGAAGGGTAGCTGCATTTGTAAATCCTAAAACAGTTAGTTCTGGAAAATATCCGGTTGGCGGAATGGGTTTCTTTGAATGTATCAATAATGATGATGCAGCTTTTATGTTGATTGATGCCTGTAAAAACTGGTTAATTGAGCAGGGCATGCAAGGCATGGATGGTCCTGTTAATTTTGGCGAACGCGACCAATTCTGGGGGCTATTAACTGAAAATTTCAGTGGCAAACCTAGTTATGGGTTGAATTACAATCCGCCTTATTACAAGCTTTTTTTCGAACATTATGGCTTTCGCGAGTACTTCAAACAACTCGTCTTTTGGCGCGATTTAAATGTTCCTGCACAAGATGTTTTTGTGAAGAAAGCCGGTATGGTAAGTAGCAAGCCCGAATTCAGTGTAAGGGGGATGCGTGGAGTATCGCATGAAAAGATTGCAGCCTATTTTCTCGAAGTATACAACTCGGCTTGGGGAGGGCACGAAGGATTCAAATCGATGCGTATGGAGCAGGCAAGAAGCATCATCAATTCGATGAAAGTCATTATGGATCCCGACATCCTCATTTTTGCATTCATGGGCGATAAACCAATTGGATTCTATTTATCGATTCCGGAACTGAATGAGTTTTTTGTGCATGTAAACGGAAACCTAAACTGGTGGGGAAAATTAAAATTTATGTACCACCTCAAGTTCAAGAAACGCCATACAATGCTGGGAATAGTATTCGGTGTGTCGAAAGATTTTCAAGGTATGGGAGTTGAGGGCGCAATGATTAAATATTGTGGCGAAGTTGTGGTACCAATGGGACGATACAAAGACACCATCCTAACCTGGATTGGCGATTTTAATCCACGAATGCTTAAAGTGATAGGTAACCTAGGAACGGAGCTTTTTCGCACCCTTACAACATATCGCATTTACTTTGATTCTTCAATTCCTTTTGAAAGGCATCCTATAATTGGAAAACGAAAAGAATCGCACGATTCTGATAATCAAAACACAGAAGATAGCAGCAATAAGAATTAGCATTTTTTTTTCTTCAACTTAACATTGGAAAAGAAATAGGCCTATATTTGCAGCCGATTTCGAAAGAAATATGATTCCGTAGCTCAGCTGGTAGAGCATTACACTTTTAATGTAGTGGTCCTGGGTTCGAATCCCAGCGGGATCACGGATTATGAAAAGGTCGCATGATGAGGGTCGTGCGGCCTTACTTTTTTGTAGTGTGTCCATTACTCATTTTTTCGACGTAACGCATCATTAACCGCATGCAATCAAGAACCAATTTTGGGTAAAATACTTCATCACTCTGCATAATTGTCGATGAGAAAACAAATCCTCTTAAATAAATCACATCGCTACCAACAGGAGTTTATAAGTTATATCGCACATAATCTGAAACTTTAACTAACAACTTGCACCAAAGTGTCATTTGCCTTACATACGTCAACGGGCATACCTTCACGTCGTAAAATAGAGGAACCCTCTTAATAACATTCCGTTCAATTCGCAGCAAACAAATCGTTTATGCTGCACCTCGACTCACACAAGAAAGACTTTTTTCTACCAAGAGCCCACTCGAAATTCTTACAGATTCAACCTGGTTTTTTTCCTGTGCTCTCAGATTTAACCTATAGAATCTGTTTAGCATGAGACCTTCAACCCGATTACGAACTCGAATTTCCACCAAACAGCAAACGCGTTTACGACTTGCAGTCGGCGTCGGTATTCTGGCATCCATGGTATGCGGAATCTTCTTTCTCTACCAATTTATACAAAATACCCGCGAACTTAAAGCTGAGAAAATGCGTGAGCTCTCACGCGAAGGTCGCATGCAACTTGAAGGTTATGCGAGCCGCAACAAGCTAACGTTAAACCACTTTATTACGGGAGGCCTAAATCCTGCATCGCCCATACTCATTAATGTAAAGAGCGATGAATTGCGCGGAATCGCCTATGGCGGAAAGGTGGTGCATCCCTCGGGCGAAGACATTGTGCTCACTGCTTCCGATGGAGCCACTCCCCTTGCCTTCTCAATTGAACGCTACGATCCAACCATCGGAAAATTGCTGGCTTGGGTTTATCCTAACGAATCGTTGCAAGACAACGAACCGTCATTCTATCTGTATTGCGGCAATCCACTCGAAGCCAAAGTAGAACACCATAAGCCCGATCTACCTTTTTACAATGCAATCTGGCATTTAAACGGCAACTTCAATAATTCGGGCAGCGAAGCCATTGTAGGCGAATATAAGGGAATTAAAGATGAAGAAGGCAGATTTGGAGGTGCTAAGGAGTTTCTAGCTGTTGAAAAAGGAGCTGCCGTTTTCGAACCGAATGATGCGCTAGCATTTAGCGGAGATATTTCGATTTCGGTGTGGATTAAACCGAGTTCATTTTCGGGCGAACAAACAATTTTCAGCAACCAATGGTTCAATGGCGGTTGTAGGCTATACATTAAGAATGACGCTTCACTTGGCTTTGAAATTACTGGTAAAAATGGACGCATTGCAAGTCTTGCGGCACATAAAACCGGAAAAAAAATTGAAGCCGGAAAATGGCAACACGTCGCAGCAACTTTTTCAGAAAAAGACGCTGCGCTAACTACCTACATTAACGGAAAATGTGATCGTAAAGAAAAGGTGAAACCAGTGTATAATTCAGGAAAGTGGATTGTACTTGGTGCAGAACCCAATTTAAAATCGGGCTTTTATAACGGGCTTATGGATGAACTGCGCATCTGCAATGCAGCACTCAGTGCAGAACAGGTGAGCAGAACTTGGGCTATCGAAAATCAGGCAGAAGTACTTATAAAGATTGATGGCCGGGAGGTCATAAGTGCTTCACCCAGCATTTGTACCTTCTCCAATTTCGAAGCACAGGCCAACGGCGATCATGTTACGGTGTACTGGTCAACAATGCATGAGTCTACCCTCGATTATTTTGCGCTCGAACGCTCGACTGATGGAACGAATTTCAGTAGGGTTTCGACCTGTTTCGCCGCCGGAAATTCGGATGAACAGCGCAATTATTTCCTCAACGATGCTGCACCAATAACTGGCAATACCTACTACCGTTTGCGCGCAATTAATTTTAAAAAAGAAAGCAGTGTTTCCAATACCGTTAGTGTGTTCTTTAAAACCGAGCCGGCGGCATTGTATATCGAAAAGATTGAACCCAACCCGTTTAACGATCAATTTGATGTTGTTTTCGGTAGCGATAAAAACGACCCCATGGAGATTCGCTTAACCAGCATAAGCGGCAATGTGGTGTACAGCGAAAAAATCAATGCCGAAAATGCCAGTGCGCAACGCTTTAAATTTCGCGACAAGAAGGATTTAAAACCGGGCATTTACTTTTTCTCCGTGCATCAAAACAACAATCAAAAAACAATAAAACTTGTAAAGCGAGTAAAAGAAGCCTGAGTTTAAACGAAATAAACATTTCTTACAAGAGATGTTTCAACTTTTAAAAGTCACATTCCTATAATATCAAGGAATACACAAACAATCACTCAAACGATCCGAACATTTCTTACATCTGTAATGGCAACCCACGAAACCGGAAACAAAACGCAAAACCCCTAAATACATTTGACGTAACACCAAAGCAAATGACACTTAAAAACTTCAATATCATGAAAAGCTTCCTTACTCCCTCCAAATTCATCGTTGCTTCACTCTTTATGTGTATGGCATCATTCGCAAACGCACAAAGCGCCTCTGCAGGTTTAATCGACAAAACAGAAATGAAACAAGATTCGGTGAACTCGTTTATTTCATTTTCGCCGGTTTACCTCGACGGAAAAACCTATGTGCGCTGGTTGGTTAAGAACGATAAAAAAGACGGTGTTTTCGTAGTAGAACGTTCGGCAGATGGTGTCGATTTCGAAGCACTCGGATTTAAAGACCGTGTTGGAACACAATTGCTGGTTAATCTATTCTATTCATTCATCGATCAAGAACCACTTGCTGGCGAAAATCATTACCGAATCATGCAGGTTGGTTCAGACAACACCTACCGCTATAGCTCGGTTGTGAAAGTTATAAACACCGGAAGCCCAATGCAGGGTGGATCTGCAGCAAGTGCAGAACCAGCAGTAGAGAAGAAATAAGTAGCACGCAAACCGATAACATGAACGAACAAGACTTCGAGCTATGAAAAAACCATACACACGCTTATCGACCAAGGTAAAAGCGAAAACCAAACTACAACATAAGTTACGCACGGTAATTGCCGCCGGAGTATTTGCAGTTGGTGTATTTTCTGCAGCCTTAATTTACACGATGGTAGGCGATTCAGAACAATCGCGCGCCAATAACAAGATTAACGGAATTGAAACACTGGCAGAATACAAGTTCCGCAAGAAAATTGAGTTTAAAGCATCTGATTTGCCACAGAACGAAACTCTTCACAAGTTCCCTGTAATGATTAGCATCGCAGATATTGATTTGAAATCGGTGAGCAACGGAGGAAAAGTCACGTCTGATGCAGGAAATGACTTTCGATTTACCAAAGCCGATGGTATAACACTGTTGAATTATGAAATCGAAAAATACGATCCAGTTGCAGGAACTCTACAAGCCTGGGTTCAAATGGATTCCTTAAACAACGAAACTAAGCCGGTTTTTCTGTATTTCAACAACAAATATGCAGCAAACGAAAGTGGGCAAAACGCGTGGAATAAAACCTACAAAGGTGTATGGCACCTGCGCGGACTGTTGAGCACAAAAACACCTTGGTCAAACCAGGTAGCTTCTGTTCTACCAGCCAGCGACAGCAAAGATGTATATGTAGCAGCCGAGAAAAACTCTTCGCAGTTTCCTTGTCTCAATACAGCCGAAGACGTAGATATTACAGGAGACCTAAGTGTTTCGGCTTGGGTTCGCATTGATGATAAAAAAGAACAAACTATCCTCTCGAATCAAAGTGGATTCAATGGTGGATACCGTTTATCGATCTCTAAAGACCGTCGTGTTGAATTCAGCATCAGCAACGAAAACGCCGTAACCGCATCGATTAATGCCGAAGAAACCGGAAAGCAACTCGAAAAAGGCCGATGGTATTATGTTACAGCTGTATACTCAGATAAAGGAGACTCAATGGCTACCTACATCGATGGTGTGCGCGACAGAAGTCTGCAAACCGAAATCTCCTTGGCAGGAAGCTCAGATCCACTCCAGATTGGACGCGAACCAAACCGTAAAATGTACTATTTCGGTGGTTTATTAGATGAAGTACACGTTGCTAATGTAGTTCGCTCAAACGCATGGATTTCGACTGAATTTAAAAACCAAAGCAATCCTACTCATTTTGCAAAAGCAGGAGCAACAGAGTCGATTATCCAGCAAATCGCCATGAGTCTTTTAACCTTCGATGCAGAAGCACAAGGCAATACCGTAGAGTTAAAATGGATTACGGTCAACGAAATCGAAAACGAATCGTTCACCATTGAGCGTTCGCTCGATGGTGTGAATTTCGAACCTATCGGAACCAAGCCAGGCGCCGGCAACAGCAACGATGTGTTAAGTTATCAGTTCCGCGATGCGAAAGCGAAGGTTGGAACAAATTACTACCGCGTTAAATTGACAAATGCATCAGGCGAAACCGAATATTCGATGATTACTCCAGTTAATATTGAAGATGCTACTGCCGAAACGGTAAAAATTGAATCACCACAGCCAAATCCATTCGATAAAGAATTTGAAGTAAGCTATTCGGTTCCACAGGAAGGGAAAGCAGTATTGAAACTGATGAATCTAAAAGGAGAAATCCTTCACACAGAAGAAGTGTCATGCAGTAAGCAAACTGAACAGCGCTTCCGTTTCAAAGCAGAACCACAATTAAAGCCTGGCGTGTATTTCTTCCAGGTTGCACAAGACGAAAGCAGCGATCAGGTAAAACTGATAAAACGACTCTAAGATATACCTACCAACCTTAACTTTGAGAAGCCCCGTTTTTCGGGGCTTTTTCTCTTTTATTGCATACCGAAAAATCAAATCTGAGCACAAGAAAATTCAGTATAGCGTAAAAAAATAACGAATTGTAGGCTTGATTTAGTTTTTGATGTTGAACATTAAAACTTCTTACAAGCCTAAAATCGGTTTTAAAAGCTAAAATCAAACAATAACAAAGGTTTCATACGCTTTACATTTCCTTTTCGAAATAATTCTTACACACGTAAACTGCGTTGTTTTGTGCGCAGAAATGAAATTAACACCAAGTATAGTTTTACGTAAACAATTGAAACGACATAATTCAATTCCGATGAAAACTATTTACACAAGCCAATTGACTTCAACCATGAAAAATGTAATCATTGCCTTAGCATTTTTATCGTTTACACACCTTGCATCAGCACAACAAAAAATGGGAACCGGGCTGGTAGGATCAGCAAGTCTAATCCAAGATGCTTACAATCCGATTTTATCGTTTTCGCCCGTTTATAATGGAGGTAAAACCTATGTGCGATGGCTGGTTTCGAACGACGAGAAAGATGGTATATTTATCATTGAACGTTCGGCAGACGGTGTCGATTTTGAAGCACTGGGATTCAAAGACCGTGTTGGTTCGCCCCTATGCGTTAACCTCTTCTATTCGTTTGTAGATGAAGCGCCCAACCCAGGACAAAATTATTATCGCGTTATGACGGTTGGAACAGACCAAACATATACCTACAGCGATATTATTCGCGTTAATTCTGGCGTGCCCGAAGCATCAAACCCGAGCAACGCAGCCTTGAACGAAATTCCGGAGAGCAAATAATTATGTATCCTTTTTCAGGAAATGGCGTAAACCACTAACACCATGAAAAAACGTATGCGCCTCAGTCCCAAAAACAAGATACAACTCAGTGTTCGCTTCCGGCTACTTGCACTTGCGTCGGTTTTCGTACTCGCAGCAATTGTATTTGGACTGTATATTTTTTTCGACAGCAATAAAGAAATCGTCGCATCGACCGTGCAAAATTTTACCGAACGCTTTGCCTTTTATCGCAGTATTGAGGCCATCGACGTTGAAGGGAACGAAGAAAGCGACTTATACCAAATTCCGGTTAACGTAATTCTTGAACACAACGATTTTAAAGCTATTAACGCCGGAGGTCGCTTGTTTGACCCATCAGCGCGCGACTTAGTTTTTACACGCAGAGGGAACAAAACTCCACTCAAATCGCAAATTGAAGATTATGATGCATCACGTGGAATTGTGCATGCAACAGTATGGATCGATACGCTAATGAAAAACGAAAATCCGCATTTTGACATTTACTATTCACAAGCTTCTAACAACGCAGCTTCACTTCCATTCACAGGCAACAACCTGGTTATTTCGATGAATGATGGAATAAGTGGCCACAAAGGACCTGAACGCATTAATGCAACAGCAGTAGGCACATTTAAAGCAAATGGATTGATGGGGCATGGTCGAGGATTTTCAAACGAACGAGGCGATTATTTACAGTATAATATCAACCCGAAAAACGCACTCGAAACGCAATATACCTTATGCACTTGGATTTATCCGGAACTCAAAAACCAAAGTCAAGTATTAGGTGGATTCAAAGATTTAACGGGAACTGAACTCAATATTGGTATAAACAATCAAAACGCCGTATTTATTAAGATAATTCAGAAAGGAGAAGAAATTATCTTGAATGGAATGGATCAGAAATTAAATGTAAATCAATGGTCGCATCTGGCGCTCACAGCCGATGTAAAGACTAAATCATTACACCTATTTTTAAATGGAGTTGAAATTGTATCGACCGCATTAAACCATACATTAGGTTATCCAACAACACTCTATTTTGGAAGAAGCAAACAAAATGCGGCCGATGGATTTACCGGTATAATAGACCAAATCGAATTACAAAACGACGCTAAAAATAAATCCTGGTGCACTTTCGCATTCAGTAATGCAATGCAACCATTATCGCAATGGACATACGGTGCATCAACCTCGCCCCAAATTAAACGAACAAGTAGCGATGAAACGCGAAAATCGTTAAGCAACACCAACAGAAATACGCACCAAGAGAACTTACTTAAATTCCAAACTCAAAAACAGCGCGAAAGCAGCAAAGAGAACACAATAACCGTGAGTTCGAGTGCAACAATCTTACAGCAAAAACTGCAACAGATTCAAGAGAAAGTACGAAAAGAGGAACTTGCGAAAAATTAATCACACCTTTTGGTATAATTACGTTGGGCGCACGAGCGGGCTTTCCGTTTCAAGTCCTCGGCGCGTTCGTCCATGCCGCAGCTGCCTCCGGGCTTTCCCCTTCAATCCCTTGCGCATACATCCAAATAACATTAATCGTTTTTTGCAACCGAAAATCTACTCACGCCCTGGTCTGAAACCAAAACATATATTCCATTTGCCAGCTCAGATGCATCAAACAAATTAGTGTTCTGTCCGCTCAAATGCGTCCTGCCAGATACATCCAACACCTGAAAAAATTTTAAGGTCTTACTTATGTGCAGTAATTCTCTTCCGGGATTCGGGAAAATTATAAGTGGCGTAGTCTCAACTTCTGTAGTCGTAGCTGCCTGATTGCTGCTTCCAGGTGTTGAAGATTCAAAAACAATCCAATTGGCAGAACCATCTGTATTCCTGCCCCAGGAAGAATTTTCATTTAATGCCTGAAAATCAATACGATCATGCAAACGAGGCTTCCCATCTTCGAGCTTGTAGAGGCGCAACTCTTCACCATCATTATCGAGCGAAAACGCGCAGTGCTCAGGCCCTCTTAGTGGTTCGTTATCGGCCCATAAAAGTTTAAATTGTCCGGGTGTCATAAATCCTCCGGCTAACTCAAATTTCATCGGATTTGCGGCATCGTCGCTTAAGTAAAATCCACTTAGGTTAACTCCCGCGTTTCCGCCATTCCACAATTCAATCCAATCCGATGGTATATTCTGCTCATCAAAAACAACACCCGCATTGTCACTCATCAATTCGTTAATAAAAAGTGATGTTGGAGCCGAATTACGATGAACAAAATCGCCCGCACAGGGA
>CAZVHF010000067.1:8437-12554 GCA_964627105.1 uncultured Chitinophaga sp. | reverse complement strand
GGTGTATGCGGTACACGTCTTTGATGTTGCGCAACCACTTGTTAAGCATACCAAACGACTGGTTGTGCAGGGCAGCTTTTACTCCGCCGCATCCGTAGTGTCCGCACACAATGATGTCTTTCACCTTCAACACTTCAACGGCATATTGTAACACACTGAGCATGTTGAGGTCGGTATTTACTACAAGGTTTGCCACGTTACGATGCACAAAAATTTCGCCCGGTTCGGTATTGGTAACCTCATTGGCCGGAACGCGCGAATCGGAGCAACCAATCCAAAAGAAATTGGGCTTCTGTTCACGAACCTGACGTTCGAAATACTGCGGGTCGGAATGGAGTTTTGCGGATGCCCAAGCCTTGTTCTCGAGCATAATTTTTTCGATGGCGTTCATAAACTACTTTCTAAAAAATGGATGACTGCTGCTTTCGGAGCGTTTAATTTCAACGTCGATGTGTTTTACTTTGGCGGCTTTCTGAAAGGTTTCAATGGTATCGATGATATCGGTATCTACAAATGAAGCGGCGGTACCATCAATAATAACATGACTTTTTTCGGGTATCGAATAGAGATTGCGGCGTAATACATCCTTGTTGATAAACGAAACATTGTGATTTAAGCGCACGAGGTAGTTGTTACCATCGTTCACCACATATACTGAGCGGCGTATATTGGATCGAAGAATGTAGAATAAAGCGAAAATTAACCCGATGCCTATGCCTCGCAATAAATCGGTGAATACAATCGCTACAATGGTAATTACGAAAGGAATAAACTGGTCGTATCCTTTTTTAAAGGTCTGTTTGAAAATTTCGGGCTTGGTAAGTTTGTAGCCCACCGTGAGCAGCACTGCCGCCAAGGCCGACAGCGGAATTAGATTAAGAATTTTGGGTATGAATATAACCGTAAGCATAAGCAATACGGCATGTGCAATAGCCGAAATCCGTGTTTTTGCCCCGGCAAGTATGTTGGCGCTGCTACGCACAATCACCGCAGTGACGGGTATGCCACCTAATAATCCGGATACAATATTTCCCGAGCCCTGTGCCAAAAGTTCGCGGTTGGTTGGCGTAATAAAATGACTCGGGTCGAGCTGGTCGGTGGCTTCAACGCTCAACAAACTTTCGATGCTGGCAATAAGTGCAATGGTAATGGCAACTTTGTAAACAGCGGGCATGTTCAATGCCCCGAAATCGGGAAAAACGAAGATATCACCCATAGAACCATTGAGAATATTGGTGGGCAGCGAAACCAGATGTTCCTGTGCGAGTTTCAAGCCATCGGGCGACAATGAATTGATGATAACACCTGCAATAACCGCCATTAGCGCACCAGGTATAAACTTCAAGAATTTAACCCATTTTGTAAGGTAATTATCCCATACATGCATCAAAACGAGGGCACTTAAACTGATGATAATGGCCAATTTGTTCGGACTCAGTACTGCATAATAAATATCGGTAAAAGTGTTATGGCCTTTACCTTCCTCAAAATTCTCGTCGCCGGCATAATCGAAATCGTAGCCCAAGGCATGGGGCAATTGCTTCATGATTAAAATCAAACCAATGGCGGCAAGCATTCCCCTAATAACTGCGATGGGGAAGAAATTAGCCATTTTACCGGCCTTGAGAAATCCTAAAATAATTTGAAAAACACCACTCAATACTACGGCAAGCAGGAATGCCTCGTAAGTCTGACACGCTTTAATGGAATCTACCACTACCACGGTAAGGCCTGCTGCAGGTCCACTTACGCTTAAGTTTGAACCGCTCAGACTCCCCACAACCAATCCTCCTACCACACCGGCAATGATTCCGGCAAAGGAGGGAGCGCCAGATGCGAGTGCGATGCCCAGGCAAAGTGGCAATGCAACCAAAAATACAACCAACGAAGCTTTAAGGTCAGCGCTAATGTTTTCTCTGGACATAAAGAATTTTTATACTGCTAATAATGTTGCAATATAATTAGGGAAAGTAAACCTAAAACGTCTTTAAGAAAATAGTTCTTCCAAATCTTCCTGACTCAGCCTTGCGATAGGGTTCGACTGCGTGATGATATCGGTAGCGAGCTGCGATTTGCGTTCCTGCAGCTTCATGATTTTCTCCTCGATAGTTTCTTTGGTGATAAAGCGCCAAACAAACACAGGCTGATGCTGCCCGATGCGGTGCGAGCGTGCAATGGCCTGTTCTTCTGCTGCCGGATTCCACCAGGGATCGAGCAAAAATACGCAATCGGCCTTGGTTAAATTTAGGCCCGATCCGCCGGTTCGCAATTGAATCAGAAAAGCCCGAAATCCATCGGTTTGCTCAAATTCCGATATAACCCCGCCGCGAACTTGTTGCGGCACCTCGCCGGTTAGCCAGGAATGGGGAATGTTTTCTTTTTCAAATACCTCACGGAATAACTGCAAGTGCTTTACAAACTGCGAGAAGAGCAATACTTTGCGGCCTTGGTGGCGAAGTTCTTCCAAACGAACAAGCACATCGGTAAACTTTGCCGATTCGCCGGTGTAATTTGCATCATACAATACCGGATGAATCGCCAGTTTGCGCAATTGGGTTAATCCCCGTAAAATCAGAATTTGACTTTTCTGAATACCTTCTCTGCTGATGTTTTCGAGGATCTTATTTCGGTAATACGATTTTTGTTCCTCATAAATTCGATGCTGTTCCTCGTCCATCCCCGAGAAATTGATGGTACGTGTTTGCACAGGAAGATCGGGCGCCACTTCTTCTTTGGTTCGGCGAAGAATAAACGGACGAATGAGTTTCTGTAATCGTTCGCGTTTTTGCTCGTCGTTATGCTGTTCAATGGGCAATACAAATTCTTGCCTGAAATACGTGTAACTTCCCAACAAACCGGGTTGCAAAAAGGTAAGTTGCGACCACAAGTCGGTGAGTGAATTCTCGACCGGTGTTCCGGTTAAAACAATGCGGTTTAGTGCATTGAGTTTTTTTACCGATTGAAAGCTCATCGACCGCATATTCTTAATCAATTGGCTCTCGTCGAGAATTACGTAGTTGAAGTCGATTTGGTTGAGTAAATCGAGATCGTTGCGCACTACGCCGTAGGTTGTAAGCAATACATCGGCATCGTTAATGTCGCTAACGAGCGAGGTTCTCCGGTAGCCGGCGTGTTTTTTAACCTTCAGATTGGGGGCAAAGCGATTGAGTTCCTTTTCCCAGTTGTGCACCAGCGAAGGAGCCATTACGATTAAACTTGTTGAGATCGACTCTTCAAACAAATCGAGTTGTGCACCCGCTGCAGGTTGGGCGAAAACAGAAGTTTGCCGCGTTTCCTTCATGCGTTGCAACAGGGCAATCACCTGCAATGTTTTACCGAGGCCCATATCGTCGGCAAGGCATGCCCCCAACTTATTCTCGGCCATAGTACAAAGCCAGTCGAAGCCTTTTTTCTGATATGAGCGTAGGGTTGCACTCAAGCCTACAGGTACAGGGAATTCCAGTTCAACACCACCGGTATAAATCTTCTTGTGCTCGTCTTTTAATCGGGGAGCCAAATCGCCCGAGAGCAATGGATGCCCATTTAAGAGGCCCTGATGCTGGCGGTGCAGACGAATACGATCGCTCGAATCTTCGCTGAACTCAAACAGATCGGCATAGCGAATAAACCACGATTCGGGCAAAAGTACAATGCGACCATCGGGTAGGGTATAACGTGGATTGCGCGAAAGAATATGCTTCTTGAACTTGATAAAGGGAATCTCCAATCCGGCAATTCGCACTACGGCAAATAAATCGAACCAATCTGATTCTTTCTTCATTTCGCGCGTTACCACCTCCGGAACGGCTGCGAGGAATTCAAGATTTTGCCACTGTGTGTTTACGGTGTAGCCATGCTTGTTAAGCTGTTCTTTATGCTCTGCCAGCCAATGCACGAGAACATCGGGAGTTTTACTCGCGGTTCCAACTTTATCCGTATTGTACCACGAAGGCCGGATTCGCTTCAGGCCTAACTTTTCGATGTACTGCATGCGCGATTTCTCCCAGGCCGTATCGCGTTGATAACGCAAAATAACCGTTCCATCATTTTTTCGGCTAACCTGCGCGAGCAGGTCCTGCTGATACGTTTCGTCCACAACAAATGTGTCGTAGTGAAA
>CAZVHF010000067.1:0-8337 GCA_964627105.1 uncultured Chitinophaga sp. | reverse complement strand
GCCATAATCGCCTTGTGCAAGTCTTCGTTGGCAGCGAGTTTTTCGAAAAAAACTTCCTTCTTTACCTTCTTTTTATTGAATAGGCGCTCAATATTTGCCGGTAGTATTTCACTTATTTTTCCAATAATCTGAATTTCCTGTTCAGAAAATGCGTAGTCGTAATCCGATAAGCGTTCGTGCACCACACGCTGAAAATCGTACGAAAAGCTTTTGTCGTCAAGGATTTTAATAAGAAATGCCTCCAAGGTCAAACCCAGTTGACTATTGGCCAAAAAACAGAAAATCAGTTTAGTATTGTGCATTTCAAATTATGCACCCGCGCTCAGGAGTCGTGCATCGGGTACAAGCCACAAACCTACACGCAAATTTGTTTAGCAAAACTGCTTTTTGTCAGTTTTTTCGAAACTTTATCCACATTCCCGATTTGAATAAGTCCGGGTCGCATTCCAACTTCTATTTTTCCCAGTTCAGCGGCCTTCCCAATTAAACCTGCGGCATTTTTACTCGACCAACGTACCAACTCTTCCGTTGAAATTGCGGGGTAATGAAACTGAATGGCTTTCATTTCTTCCAAAATGCTCAGACTGTGGTTCGAAGCCAGTGAATCGGTTCCGAGTACAATCTTATCGGTAAATTCTCTGATTAAATCAAGATTGGGTAAACGATTCTCGATGTATAAATTGGCCCGCGGGCAGATGGCAAACCAAGAACGATTTGCATAAGGGCTCATCATGTCGAGGGTTTCGCGGTCGATATACGTTGCATGCACAAATAACAATGCTCCCGCAGCAGGTAAGCCCGGTTCGATATACTTGAACGGATGCGAATTTTTGTACGGAAAACCATCCTGATATATGCCCATCGATTTCAGGCGCTTAGCCATTTCACCACTTCCGTCGCGAAACAAGGTCGCTTCCGAAGCCGATTCCATGAAATGAATGCTGTAAATCGGCCGATTCGTCGTTTCGCAATGCGCCTTAATTTTTTCTGCAAGACGTGGAGAAAGCGAATATGGCGCGTGTGGACTGATGTTGCCAAGCGCATTGTTGGAGGAGCGCTGCATTTCGGCATACAGCCGCAGTCCGATTTCAAACACAGAGTCGGCTCGCTCGTCGCGTATGCCAAACAACTCGATTAAGTTGTGGTATATAATCGATGAATGGGCCTTCGTCGCAAAGCTCGATGCATTATTGCAGATATCAAGCACGGCAACAATGCCTTCGTCTTGCATCGCTTGGTCGGCTTCACGCATCGCTTGGTGCTTTGTATCATCATCCATGGGTTTCATGCTGATGAGAGCATCAATAAATCCATTCAACCCGGTTCGTTCAGGAATCTGACCCTTGGAATGCGACAATTCCAAATGGCAATGCGCATTGATAAAGCCGGGACAAATCCAGCCTTCGATGTATTGTGTGTTTGATGCAGAATAATCAGAATCTCCGGGCGACAGTACGCGCAGAATTGCACCTGTATCGTCTATTTCAATAATCCCCTGCTCGATGGGCGCTGATGTGTTGGTAAACAAAAAGTCTGCGAGGATGCGTTTCACACGGTAAAGTTCTGCTTTTTCTTTGAATGCGGTAACGTTGTGATTTGGGTATCTTTGCGATGGAATGAAAACCGATATCCGGAAATTAAGTCGACAGGAAATCGAAGCCTGGTTTACCGAACGCAAGCAACCCGCCTTCCGCGCCAAGCAGGTGTTCGAGTGGCTCTGGAAGAAATCGGCCACATCATTCGCCGAAATGAGCAACCTCAGTTTGGACTTGCGTGGCGCACTCGATAATGCCTTTGAAATTAAGGCTGTTTCTGTTGCCGAATGGCAGAAGAGTTCAGACCGAACCATCAAAACGGCGTTTAAATTATGCGATGGTCCTGTGGTTGAAGGCGTACTCATTCCGACAACCTCGCGCATGACAGCCTGCATTTCGTCGCAGGCAGGTTGCTCGCTCACGTGTAAATTCTGTGCTACCGGTAAATTGAAATTACTTCGCAACCTCGATGCGGCAGAAATTTACGATCAGGTTGCCATTATTCGCAAGCAAAGCGAAACGCAATATGGCATTCCGTTAAGTAACATTGTTTACATGGGCATGGGCGAGCCGCTGCTCAACTATAAAAACGTACTCGAGAGTGTACAGAAAATCACTTCGCCCGAAGGATTAGGCATGTCGCCCCAGCGCATTACCGTATCAACAGCCGGCATTGGCAAAATGATACGAAAACTGGGCGACGATGCGGTGAAATTTAACCTGGCGCTTTCGCTGCATGCGGCCAATGACGAGAAGCGCAGCCAGATAATGCCCATTAATGAGAGCAATAACCTCGATGAGATGGCGGCATCGCTTCAGTATTTCTACGACAAAACCGGTACGCGTCCAACGCTGGAGTACATCATTTTCAAAGATTTCAACGATTCGCTCGAAGATGCCGCGCAACTCGAACGTTTTGTGCGTCGCGTTCCCAGTAAAGTTAACATCATCGAATACAATCCAACGGGCGATGGTCTCTTTCAACGGGCTACCGAAGCGCAATTGGAGTTGTTTAGTTCTTATTTGGAGAAGAAAGGCGTTATCGTAAACATTCGCAAAAGTCGGGGACGCGATATTGATGCAGCTTGCGGACAACTCGCCAATAAAAACAAGGCCGCACACCATGCGTTAAAAGAATCATGAAAAGCCTGCTGATTGGTGTTTTGCTGTTTTTTAGCGCATTCCGGCTTTCGGCGCAGAACTTTGAACAAGGTCCAATATATTCGGGCGATAGAAAATTTACGGTACTTCGGTTGAATGGTCTATACAAAGGCGATGTTACCGTGTTAAAGGCAAGAAGCGGAAAAGACGAACTAATCAAAGATATCCGTATTGATTTGTTTGATACCGCAAGTCTAAAGCATAAGGCGTATGCGCAGTGGAACGATTGTTTTGCCAACCGCTCTGAATTTTTTCCTGAAGGCGTGGTGAATTTCAACGACAGCCTCATGTTGTTTGGTTCGGCCTACAACAAAGGCGAACAGGAAATGGAGTTGAAAGTAAAGGGGGCGTATTACGTAAAAGATGATGCGCGAATAGACTCTGCGCGTAAGGTGTTTGGCGTTAAAGCAGCATTCGGCGGATTTACGGGACGGCGATTTAACATAGTGCAGGAAGCACGGGGGAAGTACCTGCTGATGTTTTTTGCAGGAAATCCGCCCGATTCTGATTCGCTACGTCTCGATTTTAAGGTGTTCGATAAGCAGCTCAAGGTGGTTAAAGAGCAGCATCAGATTTTACCCAAATTGGGTGCTTCGTTTGGCTTGGATGAGGTTTGTGTGGATGAATCGGGGAATGTCTTTGCCTTGTTGCACTGGAATACGGGCGGTAAAAAGCAGCAGAAATTACATTATTTGTACGCCTTTCCGTCGTTGGCAGACGAAGTGGTGGAATATGAGCTGGCTTTAGAGGATTACAGAACCGAAGAGGTACGAATGCATTTGGCTGTAAACGGCAAATTATGGCTTGCCGGTTTGTATTTTAAAGCGCGTAAAGCAGACGAATTTCAGCCCGAGGGAATTTACCTGCTTTCGTTCGATTTGAATGGAAGCGAGTTAAAACAATCTACACTTCATCCATTGTCAAAAATTAATTTCAATCAAAACGGGCAGTCGAAATCACTTTATGGTGAAGGGTATCTCGAAAATCTGCATTTGGTTGAACTGCTCGAATCAAATGCAGAAACGCCTCTGGTAATTCTTGAGCAGCAGCGGAGGGAGGAGATTTGCCAGACCGATTTTCGTTCGAACATGTTGGTTTGCAATCAGCATTATTTTGCCGATGCAATTGTGGTTTATCGCCCGAACCAAAATGTTCAGAACGACACCTGCTTTGTTTTGGAAAAGAAGCAGCACTTAGTAGAAGATGAGCAGGTTTACATTTCGAGTATTGCGCTTACCAATTCAGAGGGCCTTCCTGAATTTTGGTGCAATGCCAATTCAACTACTTCCGTAGGCGAATTTCCCCTGTTGGAAAATCCGGAAACCGGTAATGCTATTCAACTCCGAATTGGCAGTAAAGCGCAATATTTCCCTTCCGATTTACCGCTGCACATTAAAGCAGGCTTTACGAAAACTAGCAATGTTCAATTTTTACTGGGCGATGGTCGCGCCGGCAATTGCATTTACCGTTTGCGAAATCAGTAGGCCGCTTTTACGATTTGCCGAACAGCTTCCGATTTTCCCATGGTGTAAAAGTGTACACAGGGAACACCAAACTTGATGAGCTCCTTTGTTTGCTCGATGCCCCATTCGATTCCTACACGCATTACGTCCTGGTTCGATTTGCATTTTTCGAGCTCATCGGCCAATGGTTCGGGCATATCGATATGGAAGGTTTTGGGAAGGAAGCTGATATGTTTAAGTGTGGTAATTGGTTTTATTCCCGGAATAATGGGAACATTGATGCCTGCTTTACGGCAGTTTTCGACAAAACGGAAGAATTTCTGGTTATCGAAGAATAATTGCGTTACGATGTAATGTGCACCCGCATCTACTTTTTCTTTCAGGAAGCGCAGGTCGGTTTTCATGTTTTGTGCCTCGAAGTGTTTTTCGGGATAGCCTGCAACACCAATGCAGAAATCGGTTGGAATACCTTCCACAATTTCATCGTCGATGTAATGGCCCGAATTCATTTGCGAAATCTGTTTTACCAGGGTAGAAGCGTAGGCATGGCCATCTTTTTCGGGCGCAAAATGCCCTTCGCCCTTAACGGGATCTCCGCGCAAGGCAAGCACATTATCCATTCCAAGGTATTGCATATCGATGAGCGCCAGTTCGGTTTCGTCGCGTGTAAAACCTCCACAGATGAGGTGCGGAACTGTATCGACGCCGTATTTGTATTTAATTGCGGCACAAATGCTAACGGTTCCGGGGCGTTTACGCGCTGCGATTTTATCGTGGAGGCCGTTGTTTAGCTTCTTGAAAATAAACTCTTCGCGGTGGTAGGTAACATTGATAAAACTCGGGTTGAATTCCATCAAGGGTTCTATGCCATCATACAAGTCCTGAATGTCTTTTCCCTTGAGCGAGGGTAAAACTTCAAAGGAAAAGAGCGTGCCTTTTGCTTTTTCGATATGTTCGGTAACCTTCACAGCAACAAAATTTTATTGGGTGTCAAAAATACACTAAAAATAAAAGGGAGCAAGAAACGAATCCTGCTCCCTTGTAATCAATAATTTTAAGGGCACTATTCCTTAAAAATACTTACAGTTCCCTGCATAGCTTTGAAATTAGGTGCAGAAACCACATAGAAATAGGTGCCAGAAGGAAGGTTTTCGCCGTCCCAGGTATTATCATAATTATCGGCTTCGAATACCTTTTTTCCCCAACGGTTAAATACTACCACGTTGTTTTCTTTCAAATTGGTGATGAATGGAATTTTGAAGAAATCGTTCTTGCCATCGCCATTTGGTGAGAATGCATTGGGAACGAAAGGAGCCGTAATTGAAGCGGTGATTGTATCGCGACAACCAAGTTCCGAAATAACTATCAAGGTAACATTTACAGAGTCGTTGGTATTAAAGGTTTGTGTTGGGTTTTGACTTAGAATAGTATCGATAAGACTTGGCGGATTAAAAACCCATTGCCAAATTTCAATAGGATCTCCTGTTGTAGGTACAGATGCATCCGTAAATTGAATCGTTGTGCCTTGGAGCGTTTCGGGTACTTGTGGATTATTGCTGTAGTTCGCCAATGGAGGTAGTGTTGGCGGCGCTGAAATTATAGAGTCGCTTGAACATCCATGTGTATCTGTAAAATTAAGAACTAAGTTATCGTTTCCATTTCCTCCATCCCACGCAACTGTATCTGCATCTGAAAGAACGGTGCTGGCATAATTCCAAGTATACGAATTGAATGCACCTGAATTCACTAGATTAATGATAATGGTATCGTTATCGCAGTATGGCTCAATCCCATCAAGAATAGCCGATGGAGAATATTGATTAATTACAAATGGCAAGGATGTGCCATCGCAGCCAAGAATTGTATCAGTAATAAACAAGGTATACACACCTGGGCCTAGTGTTACGCTTTGCGAGTTCCCAACAACAGCTGGTGGTGTGCTTGCAATATTTGTCCATTCGTAGGTGCTAAAATTATCCAAGGTAGTTATAGCGGCAGTTTCATCGAAACATATAATTGAATCGCCTGTAATAACCGGAACGATAGAAGTAACCGAAAAAACCTGAAAAGGCGTTGATGTTCCTTCACAGCCATTTAGATCGGTAACGGTAACCGTATAAGTTCCGGCAGAAACACTAAGGGTGTCGTTAGCTCCCAAATTGGTTACTCCATTTGACCAAGAATACTGATTGAATAAACTTGTGGTAATCAGATTCGTTGTTGCATCGTTACAAACCGAATCTTGACCAGTAATCACTGGTACCGGATTTTCAGAAACATCAATGAAAACCGGCTCTGATGTTCCGGCACAAGTACCGGCAGTAACGGTAACGGATACAAACCCTGTATCGGTAACCGAAATAGTTGGGGTAGTTTGCCCGCCGGGTGACCAATTGTAGGTCTCAAAAACTCCACCACCAACGCTTAATTGTGCGGCATCTCCATCGCATATCGCAAAAATTCCGGTTACTTCTGGCGTGAAATTGCTCGGTAAAATGTTAAAAGTAATATCGAGCTGATAGGTTGCAACAGGCGTTCCATCGTCTGTGGCTAAAAACGAAACGGTTTGATATCCTTGTGCATCCTGAGCAGGCGTATACGAAATTGAAACTGCACATTGGGTACCGGGGGTAATCGAATTAACAGACAAACCCGGCAAATCAGCAGTAAGAATCTCGGCATTTACAGTCTGGCCTGGCTCAACCGGAATGAAGTTAAAATCGATCGGAATGGTACCGCCCGCACAAACTACAAGCGTATCGCAAATTGGCGCACCAATCGAAATTGGCGCAATGTTATTATCGACACCCGGTTCGAGGCATGTATTGAAAAAGAAAATGGTATTGTCTAAGAAATCCACACCATCGTTCGCGTCGAATGGACCATCGTAGGCAGTGCCAGGGGCATCGAAGCGCCCAAGCTGAATATAATCGATGCCATCGCCCCGGTTAACACCTACTGTTGCAGGAGTTCCTCCAAAGCCGCCTGTTCCACTTGAGGCAGTTCCGGTAGTCCATTGCATATCACCGTAGATGAAGCATATATTCGTTTGCGGAGGCAACACCGGACTAACACCATCGGTAATAATTAGCTGGAAGGTATTTCGTTGATTTGGATTTGTTCCCGGATAAACACCAACAGTATCCCACGATACGATAGCATAATCAGGATAAACATCATAACGAACCTGGCCAAGAGGTGCAAATTGATCACCCGTATCTACGTCGCCCCAAAATGGTGCAATCATAGCAGGAACAGTTGCTGATGGGAACCCCGTTGACGTAAAGGTTGTGTACTGTTCATCGAACGTAATATTCCCATTATTGTTAATAAAGAAGGACGTATACTGTTGATCATAAAAACAAAAGGTGAAAGGTATCTGCACCTCGAATGCACCTGCAGGAGGCGAGTCATCAAAATAAACATCCCCGCCCCATGGATCCTGAAATGTTACGGTAGGCACATAACCGCATGGAGGAGAATTTAAGTTTCGGCTCGATTTTGCAGCCGATTTTGGAGCAACTTTCTTAAGTTGACCAGATGATACGGGCGTATTTACAATGTACTCGATAGAGGAACTTAACTGCCCAGCGGCTTTACGCTGCTCATAATCACTTTGAGAAATATATTCTTTTTTAATTCCCTGAGGCATAAACGATTTCGATGTTTGGCCGAAAATGATTTGCGGAACAATCGCGAATAATAGAACGAAAACCGAAGCAAAAAATGTTGGTTTGATTTGAAAAAGTTGTTTCATGTAGCGAATTTGAGACAATGCGCAAATATAACAAAAGAATATACACATCAACATTTTCCCTTTAGCACCTCCATAAGTAGCTTAAAACCAAGCTTTGGACACTTTACCAAAAGTTAACAAGGGCCTACTGAAAACACTCAATGAATTCACCTTTAGTAGTTTAAGGCCGTTTGAGACGGTTTATATGCAAGGATTTTAGTGGTGTTTGTTTAATTCCGATGCTGATGACCTTATTAAAATTTAATCATTTCGTTAGCCTGACCGCACAGCAGCATCGCTAGATAAATACACCATCTGCTTCGGTGCCCGCAGTATTCAATATACAGCTTCGCCTCGTCACTTCGCATTTGCAGGCCCTAACTATTGCATCAATAGCCTGGTTTTGCTAATCAAATGGACTAAATGCTCCTTCGATGTGTTG
>CAZVHF010000066.1:0-12655 GCA_964627105.1 uncultured Chitinophaga sp. | reverse complement strand
CAATCCTTCGAAAAACATCAACTGATTTATCGCTACACCTGTGGCCGCACAAAGCAAAAAGCGAGTGGTGTCTTCACGTTTGGGCCATTCGGGTTTTAACAACCACAAAAGACCAAAAAGCAATACCGCACCAGTAACACGAATAAGAATCATTCCCGATGGCCCGATGTATAAAGGAACAACTTCTTTAGCCAAAGAATAGTTGGCACCATAGATGAGGTTTGCGCCCAATAAGGCAAAGTGAGCTTTAATATTTTTACTCATCCGGCTGCGAATTTACATTCTAAAGGCGAAAAACGCAGCCTTCGAATAATTTTAGCCTCCTAGCACAAACTTTAATTGAAAAATTAAGCCATGCCGCTTGTTCTTAGCTGCATTTCCACTACTTTTACCATGGCGTTGATTTTAAAACAATCAATTCATTTACAGTAACTTAAATTAAAAAAACTATGGCTTTTGACCTCGAGATGATTCGTAGCGTTTACGCTCGCTTTGGAGAACGTGTCGAAGCGGCGCGCAAAATTACCGGTCGCCCGCTTACATTATCAGAAAAAATACTTTACGCCCACCTGTGGGAAAATCCCGCCAACAAAGCGTTCGAACGCGGAAAAGATTATGTCGACTTTGCGCCCGATCGCGTTGCCATGCAGGATGCAACAGCCCAAATGGCACTGCTTCAATTTATGCAGGCGGGTCGCCCTAAAGTTGCGGTACCTTCATCGGTGCACTGCGATCACCTCATTACAGCCCAAACCGGATCCTCTGAAGATTTGAATAAAGCTGTGAGTGGTAACAAGGAGGTTTACGATTTTCTTTCATCCATCTCCAATAAATACGGAATTGGTTTCTGGAAGCCGGGTGCCGGAATTATTCATCAGGTTGTGTTAGAAAACTATGCATTTCCGGGTGGGATGATGATTGGTACCGACTCGCATACCGTTAACGCAGGTGGTTTGGGAATGATTGCCATTGGAGTTGGTGGTGCCGATGCGTGCGATGTAATGGCCGGATTGGCCTGGGAACTGAAATGGCCGAAACTCATTGGTGTAAAACTTACCGGTAAACTCAGCGGCTGGACGGCTCCAAAAGACGTGATTCTGAAAGTTGCCGGATTGCTTACCGTGAAAGGTGGAACAGGTGCCATTGTTGAATACTTTGGCGAAGGAGCAACTTCGATGAGCTGCACCGGAAAAGGAACGATTTGTAACATGGGTGCTGAAATTGGTGCAACAACATCCACGTTCGGATACGATGATTCGATGGAGCGCTACCTGCGTTCAACAGGCCGCGCCGATGTAGCCGATCTGGCCAATGGCATCCGCCCGCACCTTACCGCCGATGCCGAAGTTTACGCGAATCCCGATAAGTACTTCGACCAGGTTATCGAAATCAACCTCAGCGAACTCGAGCCTCACCTCAACGGTCCGTTCACACCCGATTTGGCTACGCCGATTTCGAAAATGAAAGAAATGGCAGCAGCCAACGGATGGCCGACCAAAGTTGATGTTGGGCTTATTGGATCATGCACCAATTCATCCTACGAAGACATCAGCCGTTCGGTATCGCTGGCACGCCAGGCTGCCGATAAAAAATTGACTCCAAAAGCAGAATTTACCATAACACCCGGTTCAGAACAAGTAAGGTATACAATCGAACGCGATGGCTTCCTCGAAGTATTCGACGCAATTGGTGCGAAAGTATTTGCCAATGCCTGCGGGCCTTGCATCGGAATGTGGAACCGCGCCGGAGCCGAAAAGCAGGAGAAAAATACCATTGTACATTCGTTTAACCGCAATTTTGCCAAACGTGCTGACGGGAATCCAAATACATATGCATTTGTAGGTTCGCCAGAGTTGGTAACGGCATTGGCCATCGCCGGCGATTTGAGCTTCAATCCACTTACCGATACGCTGCTTAATGCTGAAGGTGTTGCTGTGAAACTTGATCCGCCAAGTGGTGATGAATTGCCTGCACGCGGCTTCGCAGTGGAAGATGCCGGATACCAGGCACCTGCTGCCGATGGATCATCGGTACAGGTTATGGTTTCGCCAACCAGCGACCGTTTGCAACTGCTCGATTCGTTCCCGGCTTGGGAAGGCGTTGATCTGAAAGGCCTCCAATTACTAATTAAGGCGAAAGGCAAATGCACAACCGATCACATTTCGATGGCTGGTCCTTGGTTGAAATACCGTGGTCACCTCGATAACATTTCAAACAACTTGCTTATCGGCGCAGTAAATGCATTCAACGAAAAGACCGATTCGGTGAAAAATCAACTTACCGGCGAATATGGTCCGGTGCCCGCAACTCAGCGTGCTTACAAGGCTGCCAGCATGGGTTCTGTTGTAGTGGGCGATGAAAACTACGGCGAAGGATCGAGCCGCGAGCATGCAGCGATGGAGCCACGTCACCTCGGAGTGCGCGCTGTTTTAGTGAAAAGTTTTGCGCGTATTCACGAGACCAATCTTAAGAAACAGGGCATGTTGGCCTTGACCTTCGCAAACAAAGTCGACTACGACAAAATTCAGGAGGACGATAAAATCGACATTCTTGGATTAACTACTTTCGCGCCCAATAAGCCGCTTAGCATGGTTTTGCATCATAAGGATGGTAGCTCAGACACCATTCAAGTCAATCACAGCTACAACGAGCAGCAGATTGAGTGGTTTAAAGCCGGTGCCGCGCTAAACATCATCAAGGCGGGTGTAGCATAAACCGCACTGAAATCAAAAAAAGCCGCTTATGAAGCGGCTTTTTTTATTGATTTATTTTTGTTTTTCCTTACACTCCAATCGATTGATTGAATTATTTCATTCAATTTAGTGCTCTCATTTTCACCCTAAATGGCATTCATAAAGTTCATCATAAGCTTACTTTTGACCATTGGATTGTGTTGGGTATTCTATTTCAAAACCGGCCCCCTGCCTCCCTTGGGGAGTTTCTTTAGTCCATATCAAGGTTTTTGGCAAAATGCCGAACCGGTGAGCGATGTTTCCGATGAATTGCTTCAATTCGATGCACTTTCGGGGCCCGCACGCATCTTATACGACAAGCGCGAGGTACCGCATATTTTCGCCTCGAATCCCGAAGATTTATTCTTCCTGCAAGGCTATGTTACCGCCAAGTTTCGCTTGTGGCAGATGGACATGCAAGCCCGTGTTGCCGGAGGCCGTCTTTCTGAAGTGCTGGGCGAATCGATGCTGGAACGCGATCGCGAAAGCCGCCGATTGGGCTTGAAATGGGGGGCAAGTCGCACGCTGGCGGCTACCATGGCGAACCCCGAAACGCGCATGATCCTAACGCGCTACACAGCAGGCGTAAATGCGTACATCGCATCACTCAAGCCCAAAGATTTTCCGCTCGAATACAAGTTGCTCGATTTCGAACCCGAAGCATGGACACCCATGAAAACGGCACTTTTACTCAAATATATGTCGAACCTGCTCACAGGATACGATACCGATTTTGAGATGAGCAATCTGGCGAAATTGTACGGATTCGAAACGGTGAATCAATTATTTCCCGAGTTTCCCGATAGCCTGAGTCCGGTCATTCCGCGCGGCAACTTGTTCACACAGAGCGATACAGTTCCAGTTCGGGTACCTACCGATACCCTGCAGCATTTTGCTGCTTTGCGTTCGCTACCGCAAAGTGATCCCGCGGTTGGTAGCAACAATTGGGCGGTTGGGGCATCGCGCACGGCGAGCGGAAAACCAATTTTATGCAACGATCCGCATCTTTCGCTCAATTTACCGAGCATTTGGTTCGAAGTGCAATTGCATTGTCCGGGTGTTGACGTTTACGGCGTTACTATTCCCGGAGCTCCCTGCGTTATCATCGGATTTAACCGCGATGTGGCCTGGGGCATTACCAATGCGGCCGCCGATGTGCGCGACTGGTACCGCATCACCTTTCGCGATAAAAATCAGAACGAATACCTCATGGACAGTGCCTGGAAGCCGGTACGCCGCATGATCGAGTCGTTTGCCGTGCGCGGCGGAGGAATGGTTTACGATACCATAGTTTTTACCGAACACGGTCCGGTGAGTTACGACCGCAGCTTCGCCAAAAATGTCGAGAAGCAAAACATGGCCATGCGCTGGACCGCACATGATTATTCGAACGAAATGTTCGCCTTTTATACACTAAACAAGGCAAGGAACTATAGCGATTACCTTAAGGCGCTTGAGCATTTCGATTGCCCCGCACAGAACTTTGCCTTTGCATCCCAGTCGGGCGAAATTGCCGTTCAGGTTACTGGTAAACTGGTAAAACGCTGGAATCAGCAGGGGCGTTATCTGTTATACGGCAGCCGAAGCGACCACTTGTGGCAGGGATATATTCCCAAAGCCGATTTGCCGCGCATTGCGAGTCCTGTCAGCGATTTTGTGAGCTCGGCCAATCAACATTCGGTCGATTCATTATATCCGTATTATTTGAATGGATATTACGCATATTACCGAAATAGAAGAATCAATTCGCTGTTGGCCAAAATGCGCGGTGTAAAACCGGCCGACCTGATGAAAATGCAACACGACAATTATAACCTGGTTGCAGCGGAGTGGCTTCCATTTCTATTACGTAAGATACCTGCTTCAACCATGAATGCTGCCGAAAAAGATGCACTTCAAATTCTGAAAGCCTGGAATTTTGAAAACGATGCAGCACAAGTTGCACCAGTTTATTTTTCGCTTTGGCTCGATGCCATGCTGGATGAAATCTGGGATGAATTTTCGGGCAAGGAACGTGCATTGCATCGGCCCGGTAAATACGAAACATGGTCGTATTTGCAGCGATTTCCCGATACTGAATTCATCGACAAACAAGGAACAACACAAACCGAGACCTTGCCATTTATAACGCTGCAGGCATTTAGGCGTGCCGTGTCGAATGCATTAGCATGGAAAAAAGCCAATCCAGAAAAAGAATTGCGCTGGGCGGCATTTAAAAATACCACGGTTTTGCACCTTAGCCAACAGGCCGCCTTTTCGGCCAATGGCATTGAATGCGCCGGTGGAGAGGATATCGTAAACTATTCGACCACCAAAAAAGGCGCAAGCTGGCGCATGGTAGTGAGTCCGGGAACCGATGATGTGTATTATGGAGTGTATCCCGGCGGGCAAAGTGGAAATCCCGGTTCGAAGCACTACACCGAATTTATTGATAGCTGGGCAAAGGGTGAATATTTCCGTTTGCTGTACCTCAAACCCGGCGAAACTAGTACTGAAATAACACATGCGGCAATCATCACAAAAAAGTAGAGCTGCTTTCTGGATGCTCATTGGCCTAATTCAGCTGCTTACCATTCCTTTTCAAGGCTATGTTGGGTGGTGGACATGCATTCCAATTGGATTGGTTTTAGGCTATTTTTTTCGAAATAAAATAAATCGGCCTTTCCTAGCCGGTTTTTTAGCACTTTCATTACAATGGCTTGTCTATGCGACATACTGCGACATTCAAAACGATTCGCTTCTTTCTGCGCGTATCTCACTGCTCTTTGGTTTGCCTGCCAATCGGATGTATGCAATTATACTTACCGCGCTATTGGGAGGCATTTTCATGGGAAGCTTATTGCAGACCGGCTATTTTTTCGGAAAATTGATTGCTCCCAAATCGGAAAAAGGATATTATTGATTTCTCCTTGAACTCTTCGACACGCCATTCCGAGATCGACGCCATCAGGGGCTTTGCGCTTTGCGGAGTACTTTTTTCGAATTTCAATTCATACACTTCGCAGCAAGTTCCACCCGAAATTCTAGACCAAGCGGCAGGCTTGACCGACACCTATTTTCAACAATTCAACACATTGTTTCTGGAATGGAAGTTCATGGCCTTATTCTCAATATTATTTGGCTGCGGTTTCGGAATACTGTACAAATCACTTTCTGATCGTTACCGCCATCCAGAATTTATTTACCTGCGCAGATTATTCATCTTATTTCTTTTTGGCATTCTTCATCTTTCGTTTTGGTGGTTCGATGTGCTGCATTTGTATGCTGCATGTGGAATAATGCTCTTGCTGTTTAAGGATTTGAAGATGAACTTAATCTTACCGCTTTCGTTCCTTTTTATGATTCCTCTGCCTTTAGCAGTTGGTATGTACTTGAAACAATTTCCACCCGGAATAAGCGACGAAGATGTACATAGTATGTATGAACAATTTAAATATGGCTCACTTGGCGATTTGGTGCGCTGCAACTGGGAAGGGTATTACAACCTCTTTGTAAAAACAGGCAGCAATTACAGGGACATTCCCGAAACACTTGGCCGGTTTTTGTTTGGATATTGGCTGGTTCTTGGTGGCTGGGAAAGCAAATCAGAATGGATTAGAGCGCACGCAGTAAAAATAATCTTGCCCTTGCTAATCATTTCAGCGCTGTATTTTCTATTCTTGCTCGGAAACATAAACCTACAGGCATGGGCAGCCAGTTTGCTCTATCGTTCGGGGATTTTCTGCACAACCTGCTTATATGGTGTCTTTTTTTTATTGCTTTACAAAAAGTTCGGTGCCAGCCGCTTTTTCAGGGCCTTGGAGGCCATGGGAAAAATGACCCTAACCCTTTATTTAATGGTATCGGCTATCATGCTCACCTTGCTGTATGGAATTGGCCTGGGGTTGTTAGGTGAAATCAATATTACTCAATTGTTTTTTATTGCTTGTGTTACCTTGATGGTTTTTATCTTATTTTCGACATACTGGCTGAAACGGTATCGATTTGGTCCGCTTGAATGGCTTTGGAAGACAGGGACGTATTTAAGGTGTTTCCAAATTCGCAAACGCAATTGATATCAATTTAGGTGTTCAACGCTATTCAGCAAAGCAATTGGTTATTTAGAAATTGATAAAAAGCTTGCAGCCTAGGTCTATACTGTATAATATCCGTTTTAAACGTTTATAATCGTTTATTTACGACTAAATGTTTGGGAATTCGTAGCTTCGCCCTTAGGGTAGGGGGGATAGGATTCCTACAAAATCAATCGACACCAAACAAGTTTAATTTATGAACAGGGAGTTTTAAGTACTCCCCCCTATTCTACTCTATATTCGAATTGAAAGATTATGGAGCTACAATAAGTTGATTTACTATTTAGAAAAACATTTTACACATTATACACCACTCGACTAAGTGCCCTCATCGTTTAATTTTCTAAACCTGTTTAGGCTGGCACTAAGTTGATTCATTAGTTTAAAGTACATGAACAACCCGAAACACTTCCTTCAAAGTTCCCGATTCACAAATTAACACGTAAACTCCAGCCGGTAAATTCGCCAAGGCGATATCCACTTCAAATTGCCCTGAATCAGACTTTCGAATTTCTTTTCTTAACAAACAGCCCGAGGCAGTGAACAAACTCAGACTTAGAAACGGCTCGCCTGATATAACCCGCAAATGCGTAGTTTCTTTTGCAGGATTTGGATACAACGATGCCCATGCGCTTGGGCTACGGGAAACAATTACAGAGTCATTCGTAGTTATTGCACTCATGCTCGAATCATCTACAAAAACACCAGGCAGCGAATCGCGCAAAAAGGCACGAATCGTTTCGGCATGTGCACCTTCTGCTTTCACCATTTCGCGAACGAGTACCTCATCGCTGCATGTGGCCGGAATAAGTGCCGGATTGATTGGCTTGCGATCGTGATGACCTCCCGCCACAATTACAAAACGCGCGCGTTCTGCTTTCGAAATCTTCTTTGTTCCGTTCCGTAATTGCACTTCCTGTTCTTCGTAACACATGTGTGCCGTTGCGAATTGTTGTCCTCTGCACGACACCGCAAAGGGAAAACTAAAACCGGTTTCGGTACTTAAGGGTTTCCATAAAGATTCGAGTGTCCCATCGCCCTTAAATATTCCCTGCCAGGCATTGTGATTTAGCAATTGGCCGCTCACGGATATGCCTTTGTTGTCGCGTTCCTTGAAATCCAATACGTTGGTAAATTCGCCTCCTGTTACAAAGCTTTCATCGGGTAACAACTCGATGAACCGCGAACGTGTTCCATGGGCGCCCGTTTGTCCGGTATGAAAATCCAGATCGAGCAATTCGCCGGCACCATCCAAACGCACCCAGGCAAAGCCCGATGTGGCCTCTGCGGGTTTCTCGGGAAATCCGGCCGGCATTGGCTGATTACCATCACCTATATAAAACTCGCTTCCAAAGTCGACCACAAATAAGAAATCGCCCTGAGAAGTAAAACTGCCGTCCAATACCTGATGTGCCCACATGCCACCATATTGTCTGGTCCACAACTTTTCGCCGACCTCGTTCAAGCACATCACATAGCCATAATGCCCGTTAACAGAAGTAATCGCCTCATTTCGTTTACCGGTGCAATGTAACACGCGGCCCGTTGTTAATCGGCTGGCAAAACAAATACGTCCGTCGGAGGAGGTAAACACACGTGGATGTTTCTCGAAGTGGAATTTTTCCGAATTCGATTTAAAGTATTGCTGCCATACTACTTCGCCTTTGAGCGACAATTTCAAGAGAAACTCGGAAGTCGATTTTACCGAATCGGGAAGTTCAATTCCGTCGCCATCAAACCCATGCCAGTAATACCCTGTGTAGTAAATATTACCGGCAGTATCCGAAGCGAGAGATGTAGCTTGCCCCCATGTTGTTTGCTGAATCTTTGACCATTGCAAACAACCCAACGAATCGTACACAGCCAAAAAGCAGCCGTTTTTTCCTTTGAACGTAGTTGTTTTTCCGTTTGTAGAAGGCAAAATAAACCCATTATCGCAAAACCCGGCAACTGCTACTCCACTATTGGGTAACAAGCACATGGCATTGATGCGTGAATCGTTTGAACTTAAAAAAGGTAATGCCCATTGTGTTTTACCTGCTTTGCTTATCCGAATCAAATAGGCTCCACAATGCTTAGGTGCTTGAAATCGCTCTTTTATACCAGGCACTTCCATCCAACCCGAATAGGTACCCGCAACATATACATTTCCAGCAGAGTCTGTTTCTACACCTGATGGGTCAACTGCCTGAAATCCCTTTAATGTGAATGTCCAATCGGGCAACAAAGGCTGCGCTGCAATTCGACAAGTAAACGATAAAAAAATCAAATATAATTTCCACTTCATCTGCTGTAAGATACAACGTCGACATAACGTATTTATTCTCCAAATTTCTATTTTAAGTTAAGTGACTCAAGGTTGAAAAAAACACTTCATCTTTGCAGTCCCAAAATCATCATTTCTATGAAAATTGGCATCATTCGCGAAGGTAAAATTCCGCACGACAAACGTGTAGCATTTACGCCTGAGCAATGCGCAGAGATTACTGAGCGCTTCCCGGAAACATCTATCACGGTGCAACCTTCAACACATCGTTGCATTCAAATGGAAGATTACGAAAAAGTAGGATTGGAAGTAAATGAGAACCTCGAAACCTGTGATATTCTTTTTGGCATAAAGGAAGTACCGGTCGACGAATTACTAGCCAATAAAACTTATTTATTCTTCTCCCATACCATCAAAAAACAACCGCACAACCGCAAATTGTTGCGTACTGTGCTCGAGCGAAATATCCGATTGGTAGATTACGAAACCTTAACTTGGGCCAACGGAAGCCGTGTACTTGGATTTGGACGATTTGCCGGAATTGTAGGCGCTCACAACGGATTTATAACCTGGGGCAAAAAATATGGCACTTTTAACCTTAAGCCTGCTTACCAGTGTGCGAATTACAGGGAAATGGTCGATCAATACGCGGGCATTCAGCTTCCGCCCCTTAAAATTGTACTTACCGGCGACGGACGTGTAGCGCATGGATGCCTCGAATTGCTAGATAAACTGGGAATACGCGAAGTAACACCGCGTGAATTTCTTGAACAAAGCTTTACCGAACCTGTGTATGTGCATCTGGTTCCCGAAGATTTTTATGCACAAAAAGATGGCGCAGTATGGGACAAAGCAGATTTTTATCACAATCCGGAGAATTACGTTTCCACATTTAAGCCATACACGAGAGTGTGCGATTTAATGCTCAATGCTATTTTCTGGAACGAACGAATTCCGAGGTTTTTCAGCCTCGAGGATATGAAAGCCCGCGATTTCAAAATAAAAGTCATCGCCGATATCAGTTGCGACATCAACGGCTCCATTCCGGCAACCATGAAAGACACCACCATCGAAGAGCCGGTATTTGGATACCATCCCCTTTCAGAAACGATAGTCGCTCCTTATCAGCCGAACACCATCGACATCATGGCAGTAAGCAACCTGCCCTGCGAATTGCCATATGATGCATCAGAGGCCTTCGGTGAACAATTAATCAAACATGTTTTGGGAAATCTTTTGCTTAACGACTCCGAAGGCATGATTGAACGTGCTACCATTGCACGCAACGGCGAATTGATGCCACGTTTCCGGTATCTCGCAGACTATGTAGCCTGATGAAGGAAATTAAACTTAATTGAGCAAAAAAGATTTCGACCCAAGCATTTTGTTGATCTGTTCCTGAAACTCAGGATTGCCGCCATCGACCTTTATGTGCTGTGAGACTAAATTCAGCTCCATCCCTTCCTCTGCACCACTGAGTTGAATACGCAAATTGCAGCGCCCAGGGAAACGCAGAATGATGGACGAAAAATCTCGGATAAACTGCTCGTTCAAATCGCGCTCTTTTAAGCCAATCGTAACTTGCGAATATTTATCCTTGAGGTCGGCCAGCAAACCCATCGACATGATCTCCACCTCGAGGTTATCGGGATTGTCGAAACGCGACGAAATCTTCCAGTTAAAGTAAATGATGTTGCCCACTTCCAAAAAATGCTTCATGCGCAGATACTTCTCCGAGAAAAGAGAGAATTCGCTGCTGCCCGAGTAATCTTCGATGCGGAATGTTCCGAAGGGCTTCCCTTTCTTCGAAATGCGGTGGTTCACTTCGGTAATGATGCCGCCCGATTTCATGTCGGACTTGTTTTGCAGTTTATGCAATTGCTTGAGATCTTCGATTTCCACAAAACGGAAATTCCCCATTTCCAAACGGTAGTTGTCGAGCGGATGCCCACTGAGGTAAATACCAACTACTTCCTTCTCCTTCTCGAGCATTTCGAGCACATGCCAGGGTTCTACTTTGGGCAATACGGGTTCGGGAATGGTAATCTCGCTCGATGAATCGCTGAACAAGGTATTGGCCATGCCCGATTGACCTTCCTGCACACTTTGCCCGTAGCGTATAAGCTGATCGAGCAAGCCGGGTTTAGACGGCACTTCCTGGTAAAAAAACAATGCGCGGTTGTCGTTGCCGAGCAAGGTATCGAAGGCTCCTGCAAGCGCCAGATTCTCAATATTTCGCTTGTTTACAGCGCGCAAATTCACCCGGCGCAGAAAGTCGAACAGCGACTCGAAATGGCCTTTCTTCCGCTCCTCAATCAATTGCTCAACGGCGCCCTCCCCTACTCCTTTGATGGCTGCAAGTCCGAAACGAATTTGCCCCTTGGCATTTACCGAAAACTGCAGTTTCGATTCGTTTACATCGGGACCCAATACCGGAATGCCCATGCGTTTGCACTCTTCCATAAAGAAGGTGATTTTATCCATCGAGCCCAGGTTGTTGGTCAAGTTGGCTGCCATAAACTCGGCCGGATAATGCGCCTTAAGGTAAGCCGTCTGAAATGCCACGAATGCGTAGCATGTGGAGTGCGATTTATTGAAGGCATAGGATGCAAAAGCTTCCCAGTCGGTCCAGATTTTCTCGAGTTTCTTTTCGTCGAGTCCTTTTTCTTTCGCGCCATGGATAAACTTCGGCTTGAGCTCGTCGAGCGTCTTGCGGTCTTTCTTTCCCATGGCCTTGCGCAGCTTGTCGGCCTGACCTTTTGTAAAGCCTGCCAATTTCTGCGACAAAAGCATTACCTGCTCCTGATACACGGTAATTCCATACGTTTCCTGAAGGAACTCTTCCATTTCGGGCAAATCGTACACTACCGGATCGATGCCGTGTTTACGGCGGATGAAATCGGGGATGTATTCCAGCGGACCCGGACGGTATAAGGCATTCATGGCAATCAAGTCCTCGAATTTATCGGGCTTCAGATCGCGCAGATACTTTTGCATTCCGGCGCTTTCGAACTGGAAGGTCGCATTGGTTTCGGCACGCTGGTACAATCCGTAGGTTTTTGCATCGTCGAGCGGTATGGTATCGATGTCGATGTCGTGGTTGTGATTTTCCTTGATGAGACGCAACGCATCGCGGATGATGGTGAGCGTTTTCAGCCCTAAGAAGTCCATTTTGATAACACCCGCATCTTCGATTACCGAACCTTCGTATTGGGTAACAAGCAGGTCGGAATCTTTGGCCGTGGCCACCGGAATGAGGCCGGTGAGGTCTTCGGGCGCAATGATAATGCCTGCAGCATGCACACCGGTATTGCGCACCGAACCTTCGAGGATAAGCGCTTCGTGAATTACCGTGCTTTCGAGCGAGTTTTTATCCTCATAATGTTCCCGCAATTTCTTCACACCTTCGAGTTCCTCACTGCTCAGATTCTCTTCTGTTTTGAGACTTTTCTCACCATCAATCGGCGCCTTAATTACGCGGTTGAGCTTGATACCGGGCTTTTCGGGCACTAACTTGGCTAAAGCGTTTGCATCACTTAATGGAAGGTCCATAACGCGGGCCACATCCTTGAGGCTCATTTTCG
>CAZVHF010000065.1:0-12669 GCA_964627105.1 uncultured Chitinophaga sp. | reverse complement strand
AACTCATCGAATGCGTCCCCAATTTTTCGGAAGGGGTAAACCTCGCAATTATTAAACAAATTACCGATGAAATCGAACGAATAGAAGGTGTTCGATTGCTCAATGTTGATCCGGGAAAAGCAACAAACCGCACGGTTGTGACTTTTGTCGGAAGTCCCGAACCGGTTATCGAAGCGGCATATTGGGCCATTCGCAAAGCATCCGAGCTCATCGATATGAGTAAACACAAGGGCGAACATCCGCGCATGGGCGCTACCGATGTATGTCCGCTTATTCCTGTTGCAGGAATTAGCATGGAAGAAACGGCCGAATACGCCCGCAAATTGGCAAAACGAGTAGGTGAGGAGCTACATATTCCAGTATATCTTTATGAATCTGCTGCAATTATTCCCGGACGAACCAACCTGAGCGAGATACGCGCGGGTGAGTACGAAGGCTTCTTCAAAAAGATTCAGCTGCCCGAATGGAAACCCGACTTCGGTCCTGTGGAGATGAACCCCAAGGCCGGAGCAACCGTAATCGGCGCACGCGATTTTCTGATAGCATACAATGTGAATTTAAATACCACCTCGGTTCGTCGCGCTAATTCGATTGCATTCGATGTGCGTGAGCGAGGACGGGTTATGCGCGAAGGTGATCCGGTTACAGGTAAAATTGTGAAGGATGCCGATGGAAATCCGGTACATATTCCGGGTACACTCAAAGCAGTGAAGGCCATTGGCTGGTTTATCGAAGAATATGGTGTAGCACAGATTTCGATGAACCTCACCAACATTCGGCTTACGCCTGTGCATGTTGCGTTCGATGAAGTTTGCAAAAAGGCCGAAGGCCGTGGAATTCGCGTAACAGGTTCGGAGCTGGTGGGATTAATTCCCTTAAAGTGCATGCTCGATGCCGGAAAATACTTCCTTGAAAAACAGCAACGTTCAACTGGTGTTTCAGAAGCTGAGCTTATAAAAATTGCCGTGAAATCGATGGGGCTCGATGAGTTGGGGCCCTTTGAGCCCGAAAAACGCATCATCGAATACATGCTGCGTGATGCCGCACAGGAGAAACTTGTAGGCATGAGCCTCAAGGCTTTTATGGAAGAAACACATTCGGAGTCTCCTGCACCCGGCGGAGGATCTATTGCAGCCTATGTAGGTTCACTTGGTGTCGCATTGGGAGGCATGGTGGCTAATCTAAGCTCGCACAAACGTGGTTGGGATGCACGTTGGAAAGAATTCTCTGATGTTGCCGAAGCAGCCGTAAAGCTCGAAAAAGAATTGTTGTATCTGGTCGATGAAGACACGCGGGCTTTTAACCGAATTATGGATGCGTTTGGTTTGCCAAATGGCAGCGCCGAAGAAAAAGATGCTCGTAAAAAAGCCATTCAGGCAGCTACGTTACATGCCATCGAAACGCCTTTGCGTGTTATGCAGCTGGCTTATGAGAGTTTTGATGTGCTCGAACCGATGGCGCAAAAGGGCAATCCGAATTCGGTTTCGGATGCGGGTGTAGGTGCTTTGTGCGCGCGTGCTGCTGTAATGGGAGCGTGGCTTAATGTGAAAATCAATTGTTCGGGTTACGACGATAAGGAGTATGTGAAGCGCGTGCTAGCTGATGCTGAGACGTTGGTGGAAAAAACAAATCAACGTGAAGGTGCAGTATTAGAACAGGTGCATCGCGTAATCGGCGTCTAATGGCACAGATGCTTTAACACTATACGGCGTTTACTTTTGCCTGAAGTAAATAGCCAGTGGTACTCCGTGAAAGTTGAAGTGTTTACGCAATTGATTTTCGAGAAAACGCCTGTATGGATCTTTGAAATATTGCGGCAAATTGCAAAAGAATACAAAGGCAGGATAGCCTAATTTAAGTTGAGTGATGTATTTTACTTTTAGATACTTGCCTTTGGTGGCCGGAGGTGGGTTATCGGAAATGATGGGCAGTAAAACGTCGTTGAGGTGCCGAGTTGGGATTGTACGCTTGCGATTCTCAAATACCATCACTGCTGTTTCGATGGCTTTTAATAGGCGCTGTTTTTCGGTTACCGAAGTAAAAATAATAGGAACATCTTTGAATGGTGCAATCTTGTTGAGGATGTGTTCGGTGAATTTCTTGGTCGAATGCGTGTCCTTCTCAACTGTATCCCATTTGTTTACTACAATCACAACACCGCGGTGATTTTTAAGCGCTAACCAGAGGATATTGAGATCCTGCGATTCGATGCCGTCTTTAGCATCGAGCATCAAAATACAGATATCGCAACTTTCGATCGCTTTCACAGTGCGCATTACCGAATAAAATTCAATATCGTCGTGCACTTTGCCTTTCTTACGCAAACCTGCGGTATCAACCAGGTAGAAATCGTGTCCGAACGCTTTATAGCGTGTGTGAATCGTGTCGCGTGTAGTGCCGGCAATAGGGGTAACAATGTTACGTTCCTTGCCCAATAAGGCATTCACAAACGATGATTTTCCAACATTGGGCCTGCCAACAACCGCAATCTTTGGAATGCCTTCGTCGTCAGTTTCCTCTGGCTCGTCGGGAATGTGTTTGGTTAAATCGTCGAGCAATTCGCCGGTGCCCGAGCCATTGATAGATGAAATGCAATACAATTCACCAAGGCCCAAACCATAAAACACGGCTGCTTCAGGAATGCGTTCGTTGTTGTCTACTTTATTCACAACCAAAAACACCGGCTTTCTTGCCCGTCGTGCCAGATCGGCCACGGCTTCATCCAAATCCGTAATTCCCATAGTCACATCCACCACAAAAAGCAAAATATCGGCTTCTTCCATGGCAATTGTAACCTGATTCCGGATCTCATCCTCAAACACATCATCCGAACCAAAAGAAAAACCCCCGGTATCGATGAGTGTAAATTCTTTACCGCACCATTCGCCTTTGCCGTAATGGCGGTCGCGCGTTACGCCGGCAACCTCATCAACAATAGCATCCCTGCTTTCGGTGATGCGGTTAAACAAAGTTGATTTGCCAACATTCGGCCGGCCAATTATTGCTACGATTCGTCCCATGATTAGTGCAAATATCCGAACCTTTTCAGTTGCTTTTCATTATCGCGCCAATCTTTACTCACTTTTACCTGCAGTTCGAGGTAAACCTTCTTTCCCAGAAAGCGCTCCATATCGATTCGGGCCTCTGTAGAGACCTTTTTTATGGTTGAGCCCATGTGGCCGATGATGATACCTTTTTGCGATTCGCGCATAACATAAATGGTTGCCCGAATTTTATTGATTTGGCTTTCTTCCTTAAAATCTTCGACCACTACTTCTGTGGCATATGGAATCTCCTTCTGGTAATTCAGCAGGATTTTCTCGCGGATAATCTCGGTTACGAAGAAGCGCTCATTGCGGTCGGTTAAAGCATCTAGGTCGAAATATGGTCTGTTTTCGGGCAAATAATGCAGAATCTGCTTAAGTAATTGTTCGAGATTGAATTTCTGTTCAGCACTTACAGGAACGATAATCGCTCTCGGCACAAGCTCCTTCCATGAGGCTACTTTTTGTTCAAGTTCATCTTGATTTGATTGCTCAATTTTATTCAATGCTAAGACAAAAGGTGTTTCCGATTGCAGCACCTTTTCGGGCACATCTTCGAGCCTGGGCTGATCTTTGATTTCACTAACATACAGAAACACATCGGCGTCTTCGAACGAACCTTCGATAAATGCATTCATGGATTCCTGTAATTTATATGCCGGATTTTTAATGATGCCCGGCGTATCAGAAAATACAATTTGGGCATCAGGTTGATTGAGGATTCCAATGATGCGATGCCGTGTAGTTTGTGCCTTAGGGGTGGTAATAGATAGTCGCTCGCCAATCAAGGCATTCATTAGCGTAGATTTTCCTGCGTTGGGTTTACCGATAATGTTAACAAAGCCCGATTTGAATGCCATAGTTCCTGTTAGGTGCAATTTGCAAAATTGTGCAGCACAATTTATTTTGAATCAATTATTTTGTTTCACCTTTGAAAAATGTTCAAAGGATTCTTACTAACCATGGGCAAGTAAACAAAAAAGACTGCCTCATGATTATGAGACAGCCTTTTTGTACCCGGGACGGGAATCGAACCCGTACAGCCGCAATGGCCACAGGATTTTAAGTCCTGCGTGTCTACCAGTTCCACCACCCGGGCGGCCGTTGCAAAAGTAAAAAAAGCGTTTAAGCATCGCGCTTTATTCGGCGATTTCTTTAAAAAAAATCGCATATCCGATTTAATTAGCTGATTTAGCATTGACTACGTGTGCAAAAAACACTCTTTTCTCTGATTTACATATCCGGTAAATCTTCTGTGTTGCCTAACTAACGTATTAAAATATTTGAATTTGGTTTAGTTGTATATCTTGTATTTCGGTAAAACCAGAAGAATTGTGCATACTCATCATTGTCTATGCACTAAGAATTGGAATTTTACAGGGCACCTTTGGTGTAATCCTAAATCAACCAGAAAATAGTATGCTATGGAATAGGTATATTAAAAAAATAAACCGCCTCTGATTAGCTATCGGAGGCGGTTTAATGAATATGTAGAATTATTTCCTGAATCTTTTATTACTGAGCACCGATAAATTCCATCAATTCTTCACTACTGCTCGAAAACGTAAATTCGTCGGCTACCATGTAGTAGTTTTCCTTATCCACGCAACGTCCAAAAGCGGTTTTTGCAAAAGAGAGTTTATCTCCTTCAAAATTAAAGAGTTTAACTAGAACTTTTACTTGCTCTGTTGTTACGCACGTGTTTTTTAAAAAGGTCTCGGCGGTTTTTAATTTATCGCTCGCAAAGCTTTTTCCGTTTATACTGTTAGTAATGTTTGAAATCGCTGTATTGTCGGCAGTGCGCACGCAACCATTGTTCGAAGCTGGTTTTGATATTTCTGGGTTGGTTTGTTGCACCACTGGCTGAGTTGGGCTCACTTGAGCAGGCCTTTGCTGAACTTGTGCCGGTTTAGTGCCGCCGCTGCTTGTGGTGGTAGTAGTGGTAGTGGTACTCGAATATACAGTAGTTGTTGTAGATCCCTTAACACCGGCATTCATGTTGACGCCCTCCATTCCAGGCACTGACATGTTGATATTCATGTTAACATTGTCGTTGGATTCTTTCACATCAACATTTGTATTTATCCCCATTCCACCAATGCCAATGTTTACATTTTGCATGTATTGATCGTCTGACCATTCTTGCGCATGAAATGTAACTTCCTGTGGTGCAGGTTGCGCGGTTTGTCCGTTTGTTGAAGCTGCTCCAACAGCAGGCGTGGGTACTTCCTCGAAACTGCTAATTCGAACAACATGTTCGCCTTTTTTGTTCTTTCTTATGTTATGTACGACATCCATCATTTTGAGAGATTCTACATCCTGAACATATAAATTATGATCAATTGGTTTCAATGTTTCATCCTCGAATATAATTTTAACGCGGTAGTTTTGACGTGTTAATCCACCAATTTTTACATTCGTAGATGCTACGTTGTTTTGCTTGATGCCGTCAACGATAACCCAGATTTTTTCTCCTTCTTGGGTAAAATAAGTTGCACTTGCAGTTGATTGAGCTGTTAACTGGATTGCGAATAGAAAAGACGCAATTGTAGCAAAAAGTGTTTTCATTACTGTGTTTTAAGTGTGTTTGGTATTACTTGTTCGAAGTTGGTTTGGTTTTTCCGGTAGGTTTGGCGGGTGTTTTTGATTTGGGTTTACTGCTTGTCCCCGAAGTAGATTTAGGCGATGAGCCAGATTGCGGCTTTTTTTCTGCAGAATTGGGCGTGTCGCTTGGACTGGTAGTTACTGGTGCAGTTGGAGTAGTTTCAACTTTAACTGCGTTTGGAATTACATAGCTTTGAGGAGCAAATGAAATCTGCCGACCGAATATAAGCTTAACATCAATTTTTTGGGACGCCAGCGTTGCAATTTCATCCGAATATTCCAATACTTTATCTGCTAAATCGTCTGGTTTCTTTTTGAAAGTACAATTGATTTTCGTGTAATTATTAACGCTGGTAAGTTCCAATTCTCCACCAAAATTCGGATCGTTTTTAAGTTTAGTTCGCAACTCCCTTAAGTCGCGAAAAGTTCCCATCTGATATAATCTGATTTCGTACGGGGTGCCATTGTTTACCCAATTTCCAATGTAGCCCGTGAATGTGTTCAACAATTTAACCATACCACTGTCTATGGCTTCAGCAATGGCAGTCCGATTGTCGGCACTTGTTTTCCATCCGCTTTCCAAAATAACAGTTCCTAAACCTTCACCTGTACAATTGTCGTAGGTTTTGCAAATTACATTGACTTTGTTCAGCGAACGTGTTCCAAATTGTCCTTCTTTCTGACTGGTTGTAATATCTGAAACAACAATCAGAAATTGAGCGTCGGCCATAATACCCATGCGTTGCACGTTAGTGATTCCTGTGTCGCTTTCTTCGGCCATGTTCATCGCTTCTTTGCGAAGGCGCTCAAACACATTTTTCTCGATGTACCGATAATTCTTCGATGCCAGGTGCGCATTGATTTTTTCAACGGCAAATTCGTAGGAGGCTTTATCGGCCTTTGCCTTCATTTCATCAACGGCTGCTAAAAAGCGAACGCCCCCTATCGTTTTTGAGAGCAACTGAAAATCGGCTTTGATGGGATCTAAGGAGACGAGAGCCTTAACAGTTGTTTCAAATCGCCCGGGGAATGGCACTTCTTTTACTACCGTGTATTTGTTGATATATCCTTGCGTATTGGTTGCTATAGCGTCGCTTACGACCATAAAGTTCTCGACTTTAGTTTCGCTTTTCAAGGCAACGCCTGCTCCCTGGCTAACTGCATTTCTCAATGCATCCTGCAGTGCATCAGCTTTTGTTAGGCCAGATCCGGTAGCTTCAACTTCTGTTATATTTTGAGCCAAGCCTGACAAAGACAGGATTAGCATAAACAAAAAACCAATTTTTTTCATCAGCAGATATTACAAAAGAATATTCAATAAAATTTTCCCAACCTTTCCCGATATGTTGCCAATCTTGGCCCAATTTATTTTGTTTTTTTTCAAAGGGTCGGCTAAGGTAATTTTGCCATTTGCGGCATTTTGAATGAGGTCGATAATTTCTACGCCTTTTTTGTTGCCTAAACTTTGTAACAATTCTTTGGAAAGTCCCATAACTTTTGGCACTTTACCGGTTTGTTGATAAATCTTAGAGAAGTCGAGCAGCACTTTGTTATTCTCGTCGAAAATTACAGGAAACATAGAAGGATCTATTTGCTTACCACCTAAGTTAAAAAGCAGGGGATTTTCTCCGTCAATCAAACCTTTTGCGTCCGCAACGAGATTCGTTAGTTCCGGAGCATTTTCCATCGCATTTATTCTGCGCATGTTGTCGTATGAGCTGGGATTGAATCCTGCCGAAACCCCATTTCTATCATCAAACATAGGCATGCGCAGTGTTACTTCAATGGCGCCATTATTTTCGCGGGCCGGACCAAATTGTTTGGCACCTTTAACGACACCTTCGACTCTTGTGTAAACAAAATCGCCGGTGGTAATCATATCTTGCACTGTAGTCTCTCCAATTACATTTACACCTTTAACTATTTCCAATAAATTACGTTGGGCGACTACTACGGCACCTCGCTCTGCCATCAAGCGTGCTTGAGCCGGATTTTTGAATCTTTCGGTATCCATTACTGCGCTTCCTTTTGCTTCGATGTATTGCTCGCTGTAATTGGCTTGGCCGTTTGGAACATCTCTCACAATGGGAGTGCCTTGGCTAATGATATTGCGGAAAGCAGTGTCCAATTCGGCCGCAAATTCTGGAGCTATACTAGGCTTGCCTTTTCCTCCACCATCTGCAGGTTTGCCAATTGGAGCAACCCCATTATCTGCATTTTGAATTGGTTTAGAGGGTTTTGCTTCGCTTTGGGACGGAGAGACATTTCTACTGTCGGCACCTTGAGCTTTTCGTTTTCGTTTGCTCGGTTTAACATTGTTTTTAGGCGCTTCTTCTGTTTTGGTAGGGCTTTGAGCTTGAATTTCGCAAAGGCCAACTCCCAAAATTGCCAGAAGACAAATGATGATTCTTTTACGCATGCCGTGAAATTTGAATTGATCTAATAACTTAAAAAATTAAGTCAAAGATATTCTTTTTTGAGTATGAAACGGCAGATTCAAAAACCCACCCCGACATTTTAATGGCATTCTTTCGTTTTTTAAACACATTCCACTGCTATTCTCTTTTTCGATTTTCGCCGGGCAGTTTTGCCTTTTTTCGTACTGGATCTTCGTGAAAGAAATAGCGAAAATCAACTGTTAAATAAGCGCCACGCAAATCGGCGAAGGCATTGTTTACAACCTGGTTATTGATGATATAATCGATTGCCGATTTGTAAATGGGCGAGAATGGACGGTTAAGTGAACATCCAAAATAGAAATAGCCCGATTTTATACTGCGGTACTCGGCTCCCACATTTGCAATCAGGCTTGGATTAACCCCCGACGGACGACCCGCATAAATCAAGAGAAATTCGTTGGCCTTTTGCACATCCGAGGGGAACATGTTGATGCACAATCCGCCCGAAACATTCATAAACCAACGTTCCGACAGGCGCACAAAGAACAATCCCGATACGGGTATTTCGTAACCAATTATAGTGAACTGCAAGCTGCTTGATGTATCAGCAAATTGCGAGCGAACGCCAAAATTTCTTCGGCAATAATTGATACCAAACTCGAGCGAAACATTCTTCTGAAAACCTTTTCTGATAAGCATACCACCCGAAAATCCGGTATTTTGACGAATCGTGTAGTTGAATCCTGCGTCGTTAATTTCAACAGGGCCTGTTCCGAATAACGATGCTCCAAAAATTGGTTTTATCTGCACGCCCACGGTTGTAACCTTGTTTTGTGCATAGGCTAATGACTGAAATAAAACAATGCAGCAGAGAACGATGTGTTTCAGCATAGCGATTCCAGCGTTTTAATAATTCGCAACGTGGCCCCCTTACCGGTAAGCACAAAGTTAGCAGCGGCTTTGCCAGCAGATGTTAGTGCGTCTTGCCTGCTTACTACTTCATCCAGTTCGTTTTTTGATTGAATTGAAAATCCGCCGCCGGCTTTTATGAGTGCATCCGCTTCCGGAAATTTTGCATGTTCGGGACCAAAGAATACAGGTACGCCGAATGCAGCCGGTTCGAGGATGTTGTGCAGGCCACTTCCAAATCCACCTCCCACCCAGGCCCAGTGTGCATAAGCGTAAATCCGCATGAGCATACCGATGTTATCGATGAGTAAAAGATCGGATTCCAAAGACGGGTTTTTCAGTAATTCCGAAAACCGAACAATCGATTTTCCGACCAGCATTTCGATGCGCTTTAGGTTCGTCTCGCTAATTTCATGTGGCGCAATAATCAAGGCTTCTTCATTTTGCCAAGGTAAGAGCAGATTTTCATCGGGTTCCCAGGTGCTACCGGCCACCACGCATTTACGGCCGTTTAACCAAGTCTCAATCGCTTCAATTTTCTCAGACTGACCTGCATTTTGTGCTACCCTATCAAATCTCGGATCACCACTAATCTGGCTTGTTGAAATTCCGATAGAACGCAGCAAACTTGCCGATTCCTCGTCCTGAACATGCACGCAATCAAATTGTTGGAGTTGCTTGGCAAACCATCCACCGTATGGCTTGAAAAACACCTGCTTTGTTCTGAATCTTCCTGCAATTAAAACGAGATTGGCCCCCGAGTTTTTCAATTCGCGCAGGGTGTTGAACCAGAATTCATATTTTACAAAAACGGCTATATCGGCCTTAACAAGTGCTGCAAATTTGCGTGCATTTGCCGGTGTGTCGAGTGGAAGATAACACACGTAATCGGCTTGTGCATAGTTTCGACGAATTAAATATCCCGAAGGAGAGAAGAAACTAACCACAACGTACCAATCAGGGTATTTCGAGCGAAATGCTTCGATTACCGGTCGGGCCTGTTCGAACTCACCCAGCGAGGCGCAATGAAATAGTATACGTTTCCGGCTTCTGGCATTTGCCAAAGCGCCCTCGAGCTCAGTTGCCCAGTTTATTCGGCCCGAAACCCACTGCTTGGCCTTTTCGTTTCCAATAGCCGCGATACCGATGAACAACCGGTAAAACAAAACACCTATGGAATATAGAACGTTCAATCAGTAAAAGTAAAATTCGTCGGGTTTGCGCTCATATAAAGGAATAATCCATCCTGCACGAATGCAAAACATACCATCTGTTCGTTTTGTAAGGTCGGCTGCATTCTGATCGTAATTGTAGCTTCTTCGGTTTTGGGTAAAACCAACCAGGTAATCGATGCTCGCAAAAAAATTAACGCGCCGTTTATTGCCCAGGAAAAAATATCCGAGTGCGGGACTTATTGCTAAACCATTGCTTAAGCGGTCGTAACCTTTTATATAGGTTTGGTCGAGCTGCGGTATGTTCGCGTTGCGTTCGAATTCCAACCTGATTTTATGTTGTAGAAAGCCAACGCCCAGCGTTCCAAAAATCCCACTGTTTTTGTTGGGCCCCCAAATCGGAAATTGTTTCCCAGCCTTTAGCATTCCGCGCATTCCCCTTAGTTGAAAGCGAACATCGTACAAAGTACCATCTGCTCCTATAAGAAAATCGTCTTCCGTTAAAATCTCATTCAACATTTCAGTTTCCTTAACCCGTGATCCGAATAGAAACTGGTAGTCAATTCCTCCTAGCCAACCTTTGGGTGTTTTCCAGATAAAATCGAGACCGATTTGCGTGAAGCCTCCAAAACGCTTTGCAAAATCTTGCGTTGGTATGCCTAATCCGGCGGAAGGCACAAGCATTGGGACGTGCAAAAGCGAATCTTTAACGTTAACCTGCGAACTTGCCTTCTGAATGATTGTAAAGGTAAGGAATAGAAGAAAGATTTTCTGCATTGTAGCGGCAAATATAGGCGGTTTTAAGTCGCAATGTGTCGTTTTAACGATTTACAAAATGTGTATATTCGCGCCCAAATTGTGTGGCATGAACAAAATTCAAATGGTCGACCTAAAAGCACAGTATGTGCACATTAAATCAGAGGTCGATGCGGCAATTCAACAGGTAATTGATACAACAGCATTTATTAACGGCCCCGCAGTTGTTGAATTTCAGCGCGATTTGGAAGCCTATCTCGATTGCAGAAACGTCATTCCATGCGCCAACGGCACAGATGCTTTGCAAATTGCCATGATGGCCTTGGGGTTTAAGCCTGGCGATGAGGTTATTACAGCCAGCTTTACCTATGTTGCTACAGCCGAAGTTATAGCTTTACTCGGACTGAAGCCTGTTTTAGTTGATGTAAATCCCGAAACTTTCAACATCGATCCCGATGCTATTGAAAAAGCCATTACCCCCAAAACGGTCGCCATTGTACCGGTTCACTTGTTTGGGCAATGTGCACCAATGGAGCAAATTCTCGATATCGCAAAGCGCCATAACATTCACGTAATTGAAGACACTGCTCAGGCAATCGGTGCAGACTATACCTTCGCCGATGGTTCGGTAAAAAAAGCCGGAACGATGGGCACAATCGGAGCTACGTCATTTTTTCCCTCTAAAAATTTGGGTTGCTACGGCGATGGCGGTGCAATCTTTACGCAGGATGATGCCTTGGCCGCTAAAATCAGAATGATTGCCAACCACGGACAACGAGTTCGCTATTACCACGATGAAATTGGTGTAAACTCGCGCCTCGACACCATCCAGGCAGCAATTCTCAAAGTGAAACTCAAGCAACTCGATACCTACGCAGCCAACCGCAATACACTTGCTGCGGCATATGATGAGGCATTTTCGAAACTACCTTTTCTGAAGGTGCCAGTTCGTGTTAAAAACTCAACACACGTTTTTCATCAATATACTTTACAGGTGCAGGGCATTAGCCGCGATGCATTCAAGGAATACCTCGAGTCGAATAATGTTCCGGCAATGATATATTATCCGGTGCCGCTTCACATGCAGAAAGCCTACATCGATGAGCGTTACGCCGAGGGTGCATTCCCTGTTACCGAGCAACTCTGTGCTTCGGTAATTTCCTTGCCCATGCACACCGAAATGCAAGCCGATCAGCTGGCACACATTATTAACATAGTTTCTTCCTTCAAAGCTTAAAAGGACATGAAAAAAATTGCAGTTGTAGGCACCGGTTACGTTGGACTCGTTACCGGAACGTGTTTAGCCGAGACAGGCAATGAGGTAATTTGTGTGGATATCGATGCTGAAAAAGTAAAGTCGCTTTCATCTGGTAAAATCACTATTTACGAGCCTCAACTCGATGTGTACTTTGAACGCAATTTAAGACAAGGTCGCTTGCATTTCACCACGAATCTGAGTGATGCTGTCGCACAAAGCGAACTTATATTTTTAGCATTGCCAACACCTCCGGGCGAAGATGGTTCGGCTGATTTATCTTACATTCTCGGTGTTGCCAAAGAATTGGGTAAACTATTTACCTCCGATTATAAAGTTGTTATTGACAAAAGCACCGTTCCGGTAGGGACTGCAGAACGTGTGAATGCTGCGATAGCAGAAAATGCAAAAGCCGAATTTGATGTAGTTTCAAATCCCGAATTCCTTCGCGAAGGCTTTGCTGTTGAAGATTTTATGAAGCCCGATCGCGTAGTAATTGGTACATCATCGGCTAAAGCGCGTAAAATTAT
>CAZVHF010000064.1:0-13015 GCA_964627105.1 uncultured Chitinophaga sp. | reverse complement strand
GCAAATTGCGAGGCTACTACCAACTCTTTTGTTCCGCCCGAATAATCATAAAATCCGACACCCGTTTTAACACCCAGGTGGCCGGCTGTTACCATGTTTACTAACAATGGCGAAGGAGCATACTTCGGGTTCCCAAATCCGTCTTGTAAAACGCGTAAAATCGAAAGACAAATATCGAGTCCGATAAAATCGGCCAACTGAAGTGGTCCCATCGGATGCGCCATTCCAAGTTTCATCACGGTATCGATCTCTGCCACACCAGCAACGCCTTCATTCAAGGTAATGATGGCTTCATTGATCATGGGCATAAGAATTTTATTGGCCACGAAACCCGGATAATCGTTCACCAAAACCGGAATTTTTGAAAGCGATTTGGATAGCTCCATTACGCGTTCACTGGTTTTTGCAGAGGTCGAATATCCATTAATTACTTCTACAAGCTTCATTACCGGAACGGGGTTCATAAAATGCATACCGATAACTTTGTCGGGACGTTTTGTAACCGCTGCAATGCGTGTAATAGAAATAGAAGAAGTGTTGGATGCCAAAATACAGTTTTCGTTACACACTGCATCTAATTGCTTGAAAACCGATGCTTTAATGTCGAAATTCTCAGATGCGGCTTCTACAACTAACGACACTTCGGCTAGCGATGCATCAACCTGATTTTTCGGCGTTATGCGTGCAAGTGTTTCGTTTTTTTGGTCTTCGGTAATTTGTGCCTTTGCAACCTGGCGATCTAAGTTTTTAGCAATTGTGGCAAGGCCTTTTTGCAGGGATGCTTCACTCACATCCACTAAAAATACCGGGTATCCAAACTGGGCAAATGTATGCGCTATGCCGTTTCCCATTGTTCCGGCACCAATTACTGCTATTTTTTCCATGGTAAAAATTTGAACTGCAAAGAAAATCGAAAGCAGCGAATATTCAAGCAGTGAATAATTACTTACCGCGCCCCTGAATTACAATCAACGCAGTGTAAATCATAATCTTGAAATCGAGCGCCAAGTTCATATTTTCGACGTACAAGATATCGTATTTAAGTCGCTCAATCATTTCCTGAACGTTCTCGGCGTACCCAAACTTTACCTGGCCCCAGCCGGTAATACCTGGTCGCACTTTGTGCAGGATTAAATAGTGCGGAGCCTGAACTACAATCTGATCTATAAAGTGTTGCCGTTCGGGGCGAGGGCCTACAATCGACATGGTGCCTACCAATACATTATAAAACTGAGGAATTTCATCGAGCCGCGTTTTGCGCATAAATCTTCCGAAAGGTGTAATTCGGCTGTCGTTTTTCGAACTCAGTTGCGGACCACGCGATTCGGCATCCTGATACATGGAGCGAAATTTATAGATTAGGAAAGGCTTTCCATTTAGCCCAATGCGGTGGTGACTGTAAAAAATCGGACCTTTTGAGCCGAACTTCACAATCAGAGCTGTTACGATGTAAACCGGCGAGAGAAGAACTAAAACCAAGATCGAAATCACTACATCAAACAGGCGCTTCAAAGCCCTTTGCCACAAAGGCATTACATTTCGACGAATTTCAATAACTGGTGCACCAAAAATGGCCGACATTTTTACCGAACCCATCAAAATATCGGTGATATCGGGAATAACTTTGATGTAAACGTTCGTAATTTCTAGTTGTGTTAGGATTTTACCTAGATAGCTGTGTTCAGTATTTTCGGGCGCAACGATTACCTCTTCTGCATCGAGTTCGCGAATTATTTTTCCAAGGTCACTAAACGAGCCGAGATTTTTCATTTCACGCTCCAATTCGGCATTCATCGAACCGTTTACAGGTATAAAACCAAGAAACTGATTACCCGAACGGATCTTTTGTTCCATTATCTTCTTATAAGTATCGAGTGCTTTGTCGCCCGATCCTACAAGAATGGTTTTAAACACAATATTACCGCGTTGTACATTTCGGGCATTTAAGGTAGAAATGATAATGCGTTGAATCAGAAATGCTGCAAAATGAATCCCTGCCAGTGCCGAAAAGGATGTATAGTAATATTTGTAGGAAGCAATATAGTCATCGAGCGAAATTGCAAAGAAGAGTACAATCGAACCAATGAGCACAATGAGCAAGGTGTTTCCAAATATTCCGATGCGCGATTTTCGGAAAATCTCGTGGTAACTTCCCGAAATCTGAAACAAGGCAATCCAGGCAAGCGGAATAACAGCGAGACCAAGAATGTAATTTTCATCAAAAATAACCTCAACGGGTTGACCAAAGCGAATGGGTTCGAGGGTTATTTTACGATATATAAAATAGGCTGTCCAGGCAATGGCTGCACTTGAAAAATCTGCAATAACTTGCAGCAACGCTTGATTCCGGTCTCTTCGTAAATAACTCACTAATAAACAATTTTCATATTATCGATAAACAACTCCATTTTTCCCGAGCCGACCGGTTTAGGTGCATAAAAATAAACGCGGTAATTAGCGGCATTAACCTGCTGGCTAACCTGCCGTGTCATATTGATGTAAATTTTATTCCAGGTTTCGCTCGGATTTAGACTTACAAGCGGGGCACTTACGGTTCCCGAACTAGTGTAATTAGCTTTTAAGCCCACATTGAGGATATGCGTGGTTTTATAATTCAACTCGAGGTATATCGTTGTTCCTTGTTTGGGCAGCTCCACAGGTTCAACCATTTGGAATTCGATAAAGCCAGAATCGCGGTAAAGTGCTGCCAGCATAGAACCGGCTCCTTCAAAAACAAGGTTGGGATCGCTAGACAATGCGATGGTAGTGTCTGATGCTCCCGCTGCTTCGAGCTTGCTGCCCGATAAGTCATCGAAATTGGCCATAAAAGCAAACTGCAGCGAATCGAAATATGTAACTACTGGTTCAATTTTACGAATTTCGCCCTCATCAAGATTGATAGAATTTTCAGAATAAAACCGGTAAAATGGGTAAGGTGCACGTAAGGCCGTTAGGCCGTTAACCATTACACCGGCTCCGACAGAAATTTTATGTTCGCCCGCGGCTAAAACAGGAATTTTACAAGGCAACTCGAAAGCTCCAATCAGTTGATCATCAACATAAATCCAGGCGTCGGTAATTTTGGATGAAGCGCTTCCCTGCAGTGTAGTATTGGCATTCAGCCGAATAGTGTCAATTGCAATGTAAGATGGGATTTCTTCGTCGGGATTTATGAGGTTGCAACTCTGGCAAATGAACCAGCACAAACACAGAAATACACGGAACAAAACAGACATGCACAATTACCCTAAAATACTGGGCGATAAATTCATTTTTTCAATTATCCGGTGCGCCACATCCAAAGCAAAAAGACCGTCGGTTGCAGTTACAACCGGCAGTGTTTGATGAACGATCGCATCAGCAAAACTCTCGAGTTCTTGTTTTATTGCGTTGGTGGATAAAATTTCCGGTTTTTCCATGAAAATCTCCTTCATCCCTTTATCTGAGCCCAAATCAATAACCAATGAGAGCGGATCGGGCGCACCTTCGATTTGTTGTAACCTAATAACCTCGGTTTCTTTCTCAAGAAAGTCAACACTAATGTAGGCATCGCGCTGGAAAAACCTTGTTTTGCGCATATTTTTCATCGAAAGCCTGCTAGAAGTAAGGTTGGCAACACAGCCATTGTCGAATTCGATGCGTGCATTGGCAATATCGGGCGTTTCGCTAACAACCGAAACGCCACTGGCACTGATTTTACGTACGGCGCATCCAACCGATTTTAAGACGATGTCGATATCGTGAATCATCAGGTCGAGTACAACCGAAACGTCGGTACCGCGCGGATTAAATTGTGCAAGCCGATGCGTTTCAATAAACATCGGATTATTCAAATAAGGCAACGCAGCCTGAAATGCCGGATTGAAACGTTCAACATGTCCAACCGAAACTTTACAACCGGCCTCTTCTGCCAACAGCACAATTTGTTTTGCTTCCTCAACAGTTGATGCAATTGGTTTTTCGATAAAAACATGCTTGCTCATGCGCAATGCCTGACAGGCATAAACATGATGCGCAAAAGTTGGTGTAACGATATCGATTATGTCGGAAGCAGCTATCAAGTCTTCGGCCGATTCAAAAAGCGTAACGCCCGTTTCATTCGCGAACTTTTGGGCACCTGCAGTATCGGTGTCATAAAACCCTGTCAGGTGAAATCGATCGGATTCTCGAATGAGGTTGATGTGAATTTTCCCGAGATGCCCGGCGCCAATCACTCCAATTTTAAGCATGTATAAAATTTTGCCACAAACCTAAAAGAAAAAAAGACTACGATTTCCCCAATTTCCCCTTTTTTCTTCCAAGAAAATCAGGAAATAATAAACATCAGATTGTGGACTTTCGATTCGTTTTCCAATTGTCGGAATTGCATTGAAGATGTTTATTTGCAATTAAGGTGGACATGGAAGATACATATAGGCATCAGGGTTTACGTAAACGGATGATTACCGAACTGCGGGAGCGAAAAATAACAGACGATGCTACACTTGCTGCTATGAGTGCTGTGCCGCGGCACTTATTCTTCCCCGACAAGGTATTTCTGGAAAAAGCATATGAAGATATTGCATTTCAAATCGGTGCTGGTCAAACCATTTCACATCCCAGCACGGTAGCCATACAAACTGGTCTGCTGCAGGTCAAAAAAGGAATGCGCGTTTTAGAGATTGGTACCGGAAGCGGATATCAAACCGCCGTTTTGCTCGAATTAGGACTGAAAGTTTTTAGCATTGAGCGGCAGCACGAACTCTTTCTTAAAACAAAAACCTTATTAGATAAAATGAGCTACCAGGCACGCTTGTCGTTTGGAGATGGATACCTGGGTTGGCCAGCATACGCACCTTTCGACCGAATACTCGTAACGGCCGGTGCGCCGAAAATCCCAGAGGCTCTGCTCAATCAGTTAAAGCCCGGAGGTCGCTTGGTAATTCCGGTGGGAGGTGAGAATAAACAACAAATGGTATTGGTTATCAGAGGAGAAGATGGCCAATTTACGCAGGAAATTTGTGGTGAGTTTAGTTTTGTACCGCTTCTAAACGACCGGAATTAATTTTTCTTAAAAAGGAACTAAAAATCAGACTTTCGCGCCATATCGCGCTTAACGTCTTTTTCTTTAAGGCTCTCTCTTTTATCGTATAACTTTTTGCCTTTCGCCAAAGCAATTTCGAGCTTGGCAAGCCCTTTCTCATTAATATATAAATGCAAGGGAATAACAGTTAGGCCCTTGTCTTTCAATTTTGTTTGCAGCTTGCTCAACTCGCTGCGCTTAAGCAATAATTTTCGGTCGCGTTTGGGCTCATGATTATATATATTGCCTTGGGCATATTCCTCGATATACATATTGCGCACAAACAATTCGGTTTTGACCATTGCGCAAAAGGCCTCGCCAATATTGGCTTTACCTGCACGAATCGACTTGATTTCGGTCCCTGTTAATTGAATGCCAGCCGAAAACTCTGCCAAAATGCTGTATTCGAATGTGGCTTTTCGGTTTTTAATACTAACTTTTGGAACGTATTTGTCTTGTGCTCCCATTTATGCCTGCATAACCCGGATGGATACGTTCCGGAAATGCAAAGTAAGTAAACACGGGTTAAACCAGCATCTTGTTGCGACTATTTTCTTCCAGTGGGATGGATGGTGTGCGTTCTTCTTTCTTTTTACTATCCTGCAAGATAAAAAGAAACGAAACCAATGTGAAAGCCACTGATTCAATAATTGCAGTACCCTGCCATGAAGCAAGTTTGAAAATAATGTAAAGCACACTGCACAATAAAAAAAGAAGCGCAGCATACTCAAACAATCTTATTTCAGATTGTTGATTTACAAACGAGCTGTAGCCTACGAGTGTAAAAACTCCACCCAACAGACAAATTTCATAAGCTAGCGACCATGTGAAAAACAATGCAGTAAAGCCACAAGCGCTAATTATAAGGCCCACAATCAGCATATGTGCGTCGGATTCTGTGAGCGATCTGCTTCTGTTTATTAAGAGCAATAAGATTCCTATACCACAATACCTGCATGCCATTTTAAGATTAAATTCATTCACCAGGTATAGCATAGATGATGATATGATTAATCCAAGAAACAACCAAACTAAGTGGAGCATCCAAGAATTTGTTTTCATAATATAAGCACGAATTTTACAGGATAACTGTGAATTAGATATTGTGATAATTTAAACGAATGTTTATTTTTTCGTCTTTTTATACTATATAATAGGGCAAAGGTTTTGAATCTAATACATATTTTTAGTATTATTACTGATAATCAAATACTTGAAAATGAAAAGCCACCTGAAATTCAATTCAGATGGCTCGAAGTAAAGTCTATAAACAGAAGTAAAACTACATTTGCAGGAAAATTTACCAGCAGGCTAAGTCAATAATTAAATCGTCGGTTACACGCTGGAAGCCATTTGGGCTAGAGTCATCACGTCGTACAGCAACTACTTTGAATTCATTAATTTGCTGCCCAGCCTGGAGGTCTAGAAATAAACTCGGAACTAAATCAAACTCAAAAATACCGGCTTGCGTCTGTTTCATCTGTTGGGAAGGTGTATTCACAACCTGAAAAATATTTGCAGGTTTAATAACTGTTCCGTCGGTTAATGTAGCTTGAATGAACAAATAGCAATCGCTGGCAGGTATGTTTTGCATTACCGAGAGGGTGTCGCGGTAATTGTCATACACAATCTTTACAACATCGTCTTGTTGAGGTGATGAAGGAAAAGCATATACGATTGTTTTTTCAACGCTTGGAGGATCAATTTCAAGCAGTAAATCATCCGATTTGCGGTCGGGGTCGCCATATCCTCCACCATTTTTAGGCTTCACCAGAAAATGGATATCAAGCTCGTAAACGGTTGCTGCATCAACATCATAAAACGCTGTAGGCGTCATGGTGTAACTATATACCAAATCGCTTTCTTTTGTTAAGCGCAATAATTCATTGCTATTCTGCCACGGACGATCACCACTTCCGTTGGCACGTTCGCTTCCAAGGGGCCATTCAAATGGTTTCCAAGTCCACATGTAAATACCTGAATCGGCCTGCGCATCGGCTACTAAATTCTGAACATACTCTTTGGTTTGGTCGAGTTGCGCAAGGTTTACGATAATTTTCACCTCGGTATTCGGATCGCTGTAGTCTGATGGCTCGGTGGTTATAACTTGTGCCTGAAGTGCAGCCCCGCTAATCATTGTAAGAAGCGAAGCAATTGCTATTTTAAAAGAACGTATCATCATTAGTTCAGTCGTTTAAAGGTGTATTCGTACTTCACAAAAGCGTTACCGCAACTGTCGGTTCGAATTAAATCGAGTCCCATTTGCACGTCGTATTCGCGAGGCATTCCATTAAGCGGTGTACTTACGGTGTCGCCCTGGTTCGAATAAAACTGTACAGCAGTTGGATAGGGACTCTGATTGAATGCCCATGTACCTTCTGTACCAAAAACCTTGGGCAACCAACCCGCCTGTAAAACTTCGTATGTTGATCCTTCTTTGTTAAAACGGATCTGCATCTTGCGGGCAGGATCCGAAAAGAATGCGCTAATATCGCGCGCTTCAGGCAACGGAACTTTGAGGTCGGTTTGCACTACACGCGAAATTTCCCAGGTACCATAAATACCATCGCCAGCCACTGCTCCATCGCCAATCTCTTCGACCTCTGGCTTGCATCCAGTTCCTGCTAAAAGCAAGCTCAGTGAAAAAATGCTTAAAATTATTCGCTTCATACTATTGATTTTTAATTAATTAATCACAACCGCCTGTAGGGTTTAATTCAAATCCACTCACGGTGTTTTCGGCTCCCGGAAACTGAATTACCATACCCGGGCAATTCCATGGTGCATTGCGCGAAAACGAAGGTTCTCCCAATGCTCCAATACGTTTTATCTGCGTTGTACGATCGCCCTCAAAGCACATTTCTTTGCGGCGCTCATCGCGAATAATCTGTAACAAGCCTGTACCCGTTGCTAAGGTAGGACTTAAACCGGCGCGTGCTCTAATCACATTCACATCATCTTGCGCTTGCTGATCATTGGATCCACTTTTGGCGAGAGCCTCGGCACGGGTTAGATACATTTCGGTTGTATGCAACAATGGAATCCACATGAAACTGCGATCGTATTTAGCTACCCCATACGTTGTATTTCCACCAGCCTCAATTGTTCGAAACCATTGCGCAGCACGAACCGAATCGCCACTCGCGATGAGATAATTGTAAAATTCTCCGGCAGCACGCATCGTAGGATTCGTATTGTTGTCAGATCGATAATTCAAAAAAGCATCGCCACGTTCATCAGCAATCCCTTCGCCCAAATAACTAATTGTAGCGAAAATTTGTTCTGAATTGGGGCCGGCTGTATAGCGGTTCAGGCTGTCGAGCAAGGGAAACTTCGAGCTGTTGATAACCTCGCCTGCAAACAGTGCTGCATTGTTAAAATCATTTAAATCGAGGTATACACGGGCTTTCATCGCCTTGGCCGCCCACTTTGTTGCATATACTCCGTTGTCTTCCGGTAGATTATCCTCTGCAAACTGCAAATCTTCCAAAATCATGCGGTAACATTCTGCTACTGTAGACCGCAATCCTACTTCGTTGTTGAATTCCATGCGCATCACAATGCCGGGATGGCTATTATCGCTGGTATACCCTGCAGGTTGGGCAAAAAGACGAAGAATACCGTGATGACAAAATGCGCGAAGAAAACGTGACTCGGCTTCAATGCGAAGTTTGTCGGCTTCGGTTATATCGCTCACATCATCTTTTTTGAAAATCAATTGATTGGCGCGGTAGATGGCAATGTACGCATCGCGGTAAACGCCCGAAATGGTTCCGTTAAAAATGTCGGTTCGGCGCAAGTAAACCTGAATGTAATCGTTTTGGTTGGCCGGTTCGCCAATGTTATCGCCGAGTAATTCCGAAAGATTCTGAATTTGACCGCCGAATGTATTGGCCGTTACATCATAAACCGAAAGCAGCAACTTCTGTAAATCTGCGGCGGTCTTTATGGCATCAACATCCAGAAACTGGGTTTCTGTGGCTTCGGGTTTGCGGTCCAAAAAATCGTCTGAACAAGCCGAGAAGCCTAAAAGTACCGAGGTAAAAATTCCAAAATATATCTTTTTCATGATCGCTTAAAATTAAAACCCGATATCGAGTGTGAGCATGTAGGACTTTTGCTGCGGAGCAGTTAAATAGGTAATATTTGGACTCATATTACGATCGGTAGGGTTTTCGAAATCGCGCGAAATCTCCGGATCGAGGCCGATAAATTTGGTGAGTGTAACGATATTATTTCCGGCAATCGAAACACGTGCACGACCCAGTTTGGCTTTACGTACCAGTTCGTCGGGGAAAGAATATCCAATGGAAAGCGTGCGTAAACGAGCATATGTTCCATCGTGCAACCACAAATCGGTATTGATCCAGGGCGTACCTGAACCATACGTTGCGGGTGTTGTGGTAAGCAAAGGATAAACCGCTTCGTCGCCCGGCTTTTGCCAGCGGTCGAACTGGTCGGTGCGGTGATTCCAACCATCGCTGTCGTAGGTTCCCAACTGACGTTTAGAGGAAGAATCAAAGATATCGCCACCCAATACAAATACCCAGAACATGGTAAGATCAAATCGACCAAATTTAAAATCGTTGCGAATACCACCAATCGCATCCGGAAGAATCGACCCGGTCGACACGCGGTTATCGGGTGTCCATTCGAAGGTCTCATTTCCATCTTTATCGAGGTACACCGGTTTTCCTGTTTCGGCATCAACGCGACTGAAACGTACGAGGTAATTATTTCCGATTGGGCGACCCACCACGAGACGCGTATCGTTGGTTCCGCCAGAAATTGCATCTTCGGTGTAATCGCCAAGGCTGGTTACCTCGTTCATGTTGCGGGCGATATTGAAATCAATGGCCCACTTGAACTTACGTTCAATCACTTTTGCTTTAACCGAGAACTCCAATCCGCGGTTATTGATGCCACCTACATTGGCCCACGTATTCGCAAAGCCGGTGTTAAGCTGCGTCGAAACATACAACAATACATCGTTGGTTTGCTTGTTATAATAAGCAATTTCGCCCGAGATGCGGTCTTTGAATAAGCCGTATTCAAGCGCTAAATCGAACGTGCGCGATGTTTCCCAGCGTAAGTTCGGATTGGCCGGATTGCCCGCATTCGGGAAGATGATGGTTTGTCCGTTGTAAGCATTTGCCGCTGAGCTAAAAATCCCGTATTGCGCATACGGCGGAATGCTTGAATTTCCATTCACACCAATACTTGATTTGATTTTTAGGAACGAAACAACCTTGTTTTCTTTCAGGAAGGATTCTTCACTCACTATCCATGCGGCCGATGCTGATGGAAAGAATCCGTATTTGTTGTTGTTTCCGAAGCGGCTCGATCCATCGCGGCGTCCAACCACTTCTGCATAATATTTCCCTTTGTAGTTGTAGTTAACGCGCCCGAAATGGGATATGAAATTCCACTCCTCGAATGAAGTATTTTGGTCGCTAATGGTTGTTGGACTGGTTTGGTCGAGAAAACCTGTAGCATCGATTTCGTTACGTTGGCTGGCAAAGCGATCGGTTCGACTTTGCTGGTATTCCATACCTAACATAAATCCGAAATTATGTTTCTCTTTAAAGGTTTTAAGGTAATTCGCAACTGCATTGTAATTGTAGTTCGCCACCTGGAAACTCTGACGGTAGGCACGGCTTTGCAAAGGATTATTTTGGTCCCAGCCTGGTTTCTGGTATTCGTTGTTTCGCCAGAACATGTAATCGAGCGAACCCGATCCGGTAAGAATAAGACCTTTCAATGGTTTTAACTCAAGCGTTACGTTGTTGATGCTTCGGTTTTCGCGCGTTTGTATATCGCGCAGTTCGCGCATCGCCACCGGATTACGGCTAATGTCGTTACTTGGGAAATAATAATCGCCGGCACGGTGAATGGTATCGCCATCATCGTTTATTACAGCCTGCTGGTGAAAAATTGGGTAAATGGGAAGTGCCGTAGACATTGCCGCACCCAATCCTCCACTCCAGGCCATCGACTGGCGGTTGTTTACCCCTTCCGAAAGCGATGTAGACAGCGATACTTTTGCCCAATCGGTAAACTGCAAATCGCCATTCAAACGACCTGCATTACGAATGTAGGAATTGCCAATCATGTACGATTGGTCGTTTTGATTCGAAAAACCAGCATACACGTTGTGTTTCTTTCCGGCATGCGAAATTCCAAGGTCGTAGCTCTGCTGACGCCCTGTTCCGATTACTTCATCGACCCAATTGGTATTGGTATTTTGCGCGTCTTCCCATGCAATGTTACCAGGAACAACAGGCGTTCCGAGCTTGCCGTCGTTTACCCAAGCTTCTTCATACATCTGGAGAAACTGTTTGGAGTCCATCATATTGGGCAAGGCCGTTGGTCTGGTAATTCCCTGGCGAGTACTAAAATCAACGTGATATCCTTTTTTCTTGCCGCGTTTAGTGGTGATGAGAATAACGCCATTTGATCCACGCGAACCATAAATTCCCGTTGCCGCTGCATCTTTGAGCACTTCTACCGATTCGATATCGTTTGGGTTGATGGAGGCCAATGGGTTGTTGTTCATGGCACCATTGTTTCCGTTTAGGAAGTAATCCTGTGTAATGGGAATTCCATCGATAACATAGAGCGGATCGCCACCTGCCGAAACAGAAGCTACCCCGCGAATGCGCACGGTAGAAGCACTCCCCGCAGCGCCTGAACCCGTAATTACCTGAAGTCCTGACGCTTTCCCCTGCAAACCATTCTCGAAACTAGGTGTTGGTAGTTCCATTAATTCCTTTCCTTCGAGTTTTACGATCGAACTGGAGATGTCGCGTCGGCGCTGTACACCATATCCCACAACAACGAGCTCGTCCATCACATTTTCTTTTGCCTTAATGTTGAAGCGTTGTTCAATTGTTTTACCGGCTTCGATGGTAAGTGTGCGCGAAAGCTTCTCGAAGCCTACCATCGAAATTTCGATGCTAACCTTGCCGGGTTGAAGATTGCTTAAGGTAAATTTTCCGTTCAGGTCGGTAGTGGTTCCGGTTGAGGAATTCAAAACCTTTACTGCTGCTCCAATAACGGGCTCCTTGTTTTCATCAACAACAGTTCCTTTGAGTGTTTGAGCATATCCCTCAATGCCCAGAAAAAATGCGAAAAGAATTAGGTAGATTGTTTTTTTCATAATCAGCACGAAATCGCTTATGGTTTAATGAGTTTACCGCTGTGAAGAGCATTGCCGGTTGAAACAGTGTATAAATAAACACCGCTTTCCAGCTTATCGGATGAGAATGTTATTTCATTGCTTCCGTTGCCGTTCGATTCCCAAACGATGCGACCTGATAAGTCGCTCACTGTAATTCGGTCTTTGGCTCGAAGCACTTCTGCAGAGCGAATTGTTACCTGTTCAAGCATAGGGTTGGGGAAGGCTACGATTGCTGAACCGTTGATTACTTCGAACAATGCTGAAGGTTCTTGTACGTAGGTAGTCCCGGGTGGCACAATGCGGCGGTCGATATACACATGATATTCGCCCGGAGCGTAGTTGAAGGCATTGCCCGGATTGCTTACATCGAGCGAATCATCGCTGAGGTAATCGTACCAAACGCCACCAAACGGGAAGCCCGGATTCATCTCCTGCCCAACCACATCAAAATTCCCTACAATAACAACATTCAATTCGGGCGCAGTAAAACGAACTACTTTTTCGTATCCGCCAACATCCATAAAATGCCCAAGGTTGCGCAGTGATGGCTGCGTGGTTTTCAGATAGTTTAGCTTGCGGTACACTTCATACAAGGCCCTGCGTTGAGGATTTTCAAAATCTTCCCAGCGCGGTGGTTTTGCTCCTGTCTTGCAATCTTCGCCTGATGTTCCGTTGAGGCAATCGAAAATAGACAAGTCATAACCACGCTCTCCGAATTGCCAGATCATACGGGGGCCCGGCAATGGAAGGTAAAACGATGCCGCTGCACCCAT
>CAZVHF010000063.1:8898-13065 GCA_964627105.1 uncultured Chitinophaga sp. | reverse complement strand
TTAACGAACAGCCTCGGCCTGACGCCTACTCATTTCTTTAAGCGCGTTTTCGTAAATCTGTTGCAGTTGTTTTGAATGCTGTGCATAATAGTCCAAAGACTCAACAAATTGCTTTCGGGTTGTACCGTGCTTTTTAACAATTTCTTCGTAAAACAATTCCTTTTTAAAACGGGGCAATGTCAAACTAGTCAAGCTAACTGAATAGGCTGCATCAACTAGCGAAAAATCGACTATAAGCTCCGTCATCACACTATCAGTAAGAATTCCCTCTGGCAGATCTGACGAATTCTTACTGCACGCACTAACTAAGAGCAAAAGACTAAATGCAAGTAGGCTAAATCTCATCGGTTGAATAACATACGCATGCCCATTTTCGATTCATCGAAAATGCCTTCGTTGTAAACTAAGTGGCCGTTTACAAATGTTTTCTCGACTGAGCTGCGAAATTTCTGTCCAGTAAATGGCGACCAGCCGCACTTGTACAACAGTGAATCTTCGGTTATAGTTTCTTCATGCGCAGGATTCACCAAAACCAAATCAGCGTAATAGCCTTCGCGCAAATACCCGCGACGATCAATCTGAAACAAATCGGCTACGCGATGTGCGTATTTTTCGACCACCAGTTCGGGTGTAAAAACGCCTGCAAAACACAATTCGAGCAAGGCCTGCAAAGCATGTTGTACCAGCGGACCACCCGAAGGACACGAATCGTATGGATTTTTCTTCTCTGCTATGGTATGCGGAGCATGATCGGTAGCCAATACATCGATTCGTCCGTTTCGAACGGCTTCGCGTATGGCCTCGCGATCGGCTTCTGATTTTATGGCAGGATTCCATTTAATGGATGCACCTAGGCGTTCGTAATCGACATCGGTAAACCAAAGGTGGTGCACACACGCTTCAGAAGTAATTTTCTTGTCGCGCAGTGGAATATCGTTTCGAAAAAGTTCGGTTTCGCGTGCTGTTGAAATGTGCAAGACATGAATGCGCGTTCCGTATTTCTCTGCAAGTTCAACTGCCTTTGAGGACGATTTGTAACAAGCCTCTGCATCGCGAATTACAGGATGCAAAGCAACAGGTATATTTGCCCCATATTGTGCTTGAATGCGTGCTTTATTGGCTGCGATGGATGGATCATCTTCGCAATGCAAAGCAATAATAGCCTTTACTTCGCGAAAAATATTGGTAACTGATTCGCAGCTATCGACAAGCAAATTACCTGTACTAGAACCTAGAAAGAGCTTCACTCCACAAACCGTATTCAGATCTGTTTTAAGCAATTGGTCGAGGTTTGTATTGTTGCCACCGATATAAAAACTATAGTTTGCCAGCGATTTTTCGGAGGCAACCAGGTATTTATCGGCAAGCAAAGCCTGTGTTGTAGCCGATGGATTGGTATTGGGCATCTCCATGTAACTGGTAATGCCTCCGGCAACAGCGGCTTTGGGCTCGGTATACAAATCGCCTTTATGCGTTAAGCCCGGTTCACGAAAATGTACCTGATCATCGATAAATCCCGGAAAAAGCCATTTGCCGTTAGCATCGATAATTTCATAGTTCTTTGTCGGCTCATCAGGCGGAATTTCGCCTACAAAGATTCTCTCAATTAGCGCTCCTTTCGTTTTCAGACTTCCCCGAAAACGTCTGCCTTCATTGAAAATAAGCGCGTTTTTTATAATGTATCCCTGTGCCATAATTTATGCATGCAAGTTACACGCTAATTGTGAAGAACGAGTTGAATCGTATTGCGACTTTTTTGTTCCAGTAAAATATTTTTTCCAACTGTATGCAAACCAACCAAATCGTCGGTATAATTTCGGATGGTTAGCAATTCACATGCTTCGTTATAACGCGTACGATAGCGTTGATTAAGGGCTTCACGAAATGCATCTATTCTAGCTTTATCGTTGTTGAGACAAAGTGAAAAATTAAGTGCCGAATTTTGCATAAGATTTACCTTGATGCGACGTTTGGCTATTTCACGAAACACCTCACTAATATTTTCTTCGATGATGAATGAAAAATCACGGGGAGAAATCGAAATCAATACCTGATCGGGTTTGCGAATAAATGTTGGCGTTGGATTACGTTGCTCAGTATTTCCGATGATGGTTCCTTGCTCGAGCGGATGTATGAACGATTTTACACGCAAGGGGATATTTTTATTCTGAAGTGGCTTGATGGTTTTGGGATGTATTACGGTAGCTCCGTAATACGTCATTTCGATAGCATCGTAATACGATATTTCGTGTAGCAATTCGGCTTGTGGAAAGCTCCGTGGATCGGCATTTAAAACGCCCGGAACATCTTTCCAAATCACTACCTCGCTCGCATTGAGGCAAAAAGCAAGAATAGAAGCCGAATAGTCGGAACCTTCTCGTCCTAACGTAATAGAATTGTTATCGGATGTAGAAGCGATAAAGCCTTGAGTAAGCAGAATGTATCCAGGTTTTTGCGATCTAACTTTAGCATACACAGTCTTCACTTGCGATTCGGTAGTTTGCCAATCAACTTGACCTTCGCGGTAGGTATCGTCGGTACGAATCAAATCGCGCGCATCGACCCATTCGCATGCTATTCCGGATGTATTTAAATACGCCGCCACGATTCGTGTGCTAAGCAATTCGCCAATGGATACTATTTGGTCGTATTCGTAATCGTAATTTTTCAATTGCGCCTCCTCGGCAACCCAATAAATTTCGGCGATAAGCGAATCTATCGCATCAAAAACAGGATTCGCATTCGGAAACAACTCGCGGGCAATTTGAAAATGCTGTTCCTTCAAATCAGAAATCAACGCATCGACTTCTTCTGATTTATGGAGAATTGCATCAGTAATTTTCTCGAGGGCATTGGTAACTTTGCCCATAGCAGAGATTACGATTACATTTTCGGGTTTAGCATGCTCTCGAATTATTTCGCACACATTCTTTACCCCGGCTGCATCTTTAACAGATGCGCCACCGAATTTAAAAACCTGCATTTAGTTGCTGTAATTGATCGAGGGTAAATTTACAGTTAATCCATGTGGGGTCGAGAACTGCACCAAAATTTTTATAAAATCCAATAGCCGACTCATTCCAGTCGAGAACTTGCCATTCAAGCCTGGCTGCCTTTTGTTCGACCGCATAGCGAATTGCTCGCTGAAACAAGGCTTTCCCGATACCTTTGTTGCGATGTATTTCGGTAACAATAATGTCTTCCAGAAAAATGCAACGCCCTTTCCATGTCGAATACTTGGTATACAAAAGTGCAATTCCGACAACTTCGTTATTGAGCCGAGCTACATAACATGTAAAAATTTTATTTGGGCCAAATCCGTCTTCCAGAATATTTTCTGTCGTTAGAATAGCCTCCTCGGGGGCTCGTTCGTAACGTGCAAGCTCACGAATTAAATTAGCAATCGATGGGGCGTCATGAGGAAGCGCTTCCTCTACAGTAAATTGATGACTCATCACGTTTTTGAATAAAAAAAGGCTGTCGTTTATGACAGCCTTTAAATTTTATCGACTATAATTTATTTCAAATAACCTTCATCGTTGGTACCAATAGATGCCCAATACGCTTGACGATCTTTTTCTTTGCGGCGACGAAGAATTTTACTCTGCGATTGAAGTCCATTTAAAATAAATTGCATGGTGTTTTTTGCAGCGTCTTTCTCTTTGCCTTGCAACTTGAATTCTTTTATTCCTGCATTCACAATTTCTTCGGTTGAATAGAATCGCGGTTCGGAAGCAAACGTTTTGTAAATCAACTCCTGATAAAGCTCTTTCTTAGAAGCTTTTTTTGGCGCTACTTCAATTTTCGGTTTGTTCGCTTTACTTGCTGAAAGAGTTGGAACCTTCGCTATTTTTGAAGTTACTTTTTTAGCTGAAACTACTTTGGCAGGGCCTGTTTTGGACACTTTAGCCTTAGTCAAACCTGATTTGACAACTTTAGGGGCCGTAGCTTTAACCTTAGTTGATGCAGATTTTATTTTTTCTGGGTTGGCTTTTGCTGGAGCTGGTGTTAATTTTGGTTCTTTTTCAGCTTTTAGTTGTTTTTTAGAAACGACTGCTGATTTCGATTTCGCTGTTCTGGCTACTTTTATAGCTTTTTTACCTCGTTTCGCTCCAGCAACTTCAGCAACTGCTTCATTTACAATCACCGCTGCGACTCAAGCTGCGC